>JBGSNN010000491.1:0-36851 GCA_041739655.1 Albidovulum sp.
CGCGCCCCCCGCCCGGCGGCCCTCGCCCCGGCCCCCGGTGGCGGCGCGGCCGAAAAAGCTGCCGGTCACCGATATCTCGAAACTAATCCGCGATCCTTACGCGATCTATGCGTCCCGTGTGCTCCGCCTGCGGCCGCTTGACCCCTTGCTCCGACGACCCGATGCGCGGCTCCGCGGGACGGTCCTGCACAAGATCATGGATCATTTCATCCGCGAGCGCCCGGAGGATGAGACCGCCGAGGGCGCGCGCCAGAGGCTTCGTGATGTGGCGGAACGGGTCATGCGGGACCATGTGTCATGGCCGGGAACGCGGCGCATCTATCTTGCAAAGCTCGACCGCGTCGCGGCTGGGTTCATCGCCGATGAGATGCAAAGGGCGGCGGCGGGGCGCCCGGTACTCATCGAGAAAACAGGCTCTGTTCTTTTGGAAAACATCGGTTTCGTCCTCACCGCCCGGCCGGATCGGATCGACCTTCTGCAGGATGGCCGACTGCATATCTATGACTACAAGACCGGCACGCTGCCGACACGGAAGCAACAGGACCACTTCGACAAGCAGCTTCGTCTTGAAGCCGCCATGGCAGAGCGGGGCGCCTTTGCGGAGCTTGGCTCAGCGACGGTCGCGGAGGCCACGCATATCGGCCTTGGCTCCGACGCCGGAGAATATCCGGCGAAGCTCTCTGCCGAGATCATCGCCGAAACATGGGCAGGCTTTCAGAAGCTCATCGCCACCTATGCGCGCCGCGAGACCGGCTATTCCTCTCGCCGCGCGGTGTATCAAGTCGCGATCACAGGCGACTTCGACCATCTGGCCCGAGTCGGCGAATGGGAGATGAGCGACCTTCCCGAAGCAGAGGACGTCGGTTGATGCGCGATGCAGCCAGCCAGCGCCAGATTGAGGCCGCCGACCCTGCAGGCTCGGTCTGGCTTTCGGCAAATGCCGGATCGGGAAAGACCCGTGTCCTGATTGACAGGGTGGCGCGGCTGCTTCTTGGCGGGACGGAACCGCAGCGAATTCTTTGCCTCACCTATACCAAGGCGGCTGCGACCGAGATGCAGAACCGGCTCTTCGCACGGCTCGGCGCGTGGTCGATGCTGCCAGAAGACGAGCTTCGCGCAGAGTTGGCTGCGCTGGGCGTCGAAGGCAGAGTTGACCCCAGGGTGTTGCGACATGCCAGGCAGCTTTTCGCGCGCGCAATAGACACGCCGGGTGGGCTCAAGATCCAGACGATCCACTCTTTCTGTGCAGGGCTTTTGCGGCGGTTTCCGATCGAATCCAAGGTTTCGCCAGAGTTCGGCGAGTTGGACGACCGCGCCACGCGAAAGTTGCGGGACGATATCTTCGATGAGATTGCGTCCGGCCCGGATATGGCCGCGCTTGATGCCGTCGCGCGGCTGTCATCGGACCCTGATCTGAGCGCCATTTCAGATCAGATCTGCCAGAACAGTGACGCTTTCAAACGGTTTCTGACGCTTGATGAGTGCCGCGCCATGATGGGCCTCGTGCCCGATCTCGACGCGGCTGCGCTGGTGCGCAAGGTCTTTTTTGGCGGCGAAGCCGAGCTTTTCGCAGCGCTGATACCGCTGCTGCGAGCAGGCGGTTCGCAGGATGGTCAGCTAGCTGACATGCTTGAAGGCCTCGGCGCATTCCCCGAGCATTTGGCCTCGCTTCCGGCGCTTGAGGGGAAACTTCTGTACGGCGGGGCCGCAAAGGCACCTTTCGCCGCAAAGATTGGTGACCTTCCCAGCAAAAACCTTCGTGGCGGCACCTGCGCCCCGTATATGGCAGCGTTTGAGGCGCTCATGCGGCGGGTCGAGGCTGCCCGGCCTTTGCGGCTCGCACTTGCTGCGGCAGAGCGCACCGCGGCGCTCCACGCCTTTGCCGCGGCCTTTCTGCCGCGATATCAGGCGCGCAAGGCGCGGCACGGCTGGCTCGACTTCGACGATCTGATCCGGCGCAGCGCATCCCTGATCGCCGACCGGGATGTTGCGGCCTGGGTTCTCTACCGCCTCGACGGCGGGATCGATCATATCCTTGTCGATGAGGCGCAGGATACAAGCCCCGCGCAGTGGCGGGTGATCGAAAGCCTTGCCGAAGAATTCACCTCGGGGCAGGGCGCGCGCGATGTGGTGCGGACGATCTTTGTCGTGGGTGACAAGAAACAGTCGATCTATTCCTTCCAGGGCGCCGATCTCGACGCGTTCGACCGGATGAAACACCACTTCGCCGCCAAGTACCGCGCTGTGAACGTCGTCTTTCAACCGATGGAGCTCGAGCATTCGTTCCGCTCTTCCGAGGCCATCCTTCGGGTCGTCGATCTGACCTTTGATGAACGAGTCGAGCGCGGCGTCGGCGGCGCCATGCGGCACATCGCGTTCCACGAGCAGATGCCTGGGCGCGTCGATTTGTGGCCGCTGGTGCCAAAGACAAGCGACCCGGAGCAGGAGCATTGGTTCGACCCGCAGGACCTGCCAGGCGCGGATCACCATGTCGTCCGCCTCGCCCGTCGGATTGCGGGCGAAATCCGACGCATGATCGACGGCGGGGTGCAGATCGTCGGCAAGGACGGGGCGCGTCCAGTGGATGAGGGGGACTTTCTGATCCTCGTGCAGCGACGGTCAGAGATGTTTCACCAGATCATCCGCGCCTGCAAGGACGAGCGGCTCGAGATTGCGGGTGCCGACCGCCTGAAGCTTGGCGCGGAACTTGCGGTCCGCGATCTTACTGCGCTCCTGAACTTCGTCGCTCTTCCCGAGGATGATCTGTCGCTCGCGGCCGCATTGCGGTCGCCGCTGTTCGGATTGACAGAAGCCGAGCTCTTCGATCTCGCGCATCCGCGCGCCGACGGGGAGTTTCTCTGGTCCGCGCTTCGGCGGCGACGCGCGGACTTCCCGGCTCTGTTTGCCATACTTGATGATCTGCGTCAGCAGTCCGACTTTCTCAGGCCGTATGAGCTGATCGAAAGAATGCTGATCCGGCACGAAGGGCGGCAGAAGCTGATCGGACGGCTTGGACCGGAGGCGGAAGACGGGATTGATGTCTTCCTGTCGCAGGCGCTCGCCTACGAGCAGGCGGAAATCCCAAGTCTGACGGGCTTTCTGGCTTGGATAGACACTGATAATACTGATGTGAAGCGACGGCCGGATGCCGCGCGCCGGGCGATCAGGGTGATGACGGTCCACGGCGCGAAAGGGCTTGAGGCACCGATCGTCATCCTGCCCGACACAGCCACGCGGCGCGATGCGATCAAGTCACAGGTTCTGCGCATGGGTGACAGCGCGATCTGGAAGCCCGGCTCCGATGATGCGCCCGACGTGCTGTCTGGCCTTCTGGATGACGTGAAGCGGCAGCAGCGCGAGGAGCGTATGCGGCTTCTCTATGTCGCCATGACGCGCGCCGAATGCTGGCTTATCGTCTGCGGGGCGGGGGAGCCGTCGAAGGATGATCTGAGTTGGTATGACCTGGTGCGCGAAGGGCTTCTCAAGGCCGGGGCGGTTGAGGTGAGTGATCCCGATTTCGACGGGACTGGTATTCTCCGTCACGCGTCCGGCCGCTGGCCCGAACCAGCGGCCCCGGTGGTGCAGATGGCGCCGGAGGCTGCGGTCAACCTTCCCGGCTGGGTTCTGCAACGCCCCGCTGCGCCGCAGACACCGGAGAAGGCACTGTCGCCCTCCAGCCTTGGCGGCACAAAGGCCCTCGGCGGCGACGAGGGGATTGATCCCGATCATGCGATGCTGCGCGGCACCGTCCTTCACCGCCTTTTGGAGCTTCTGCCGCAGTGGCCCGAGGACGACTGGCCGCAGATTCTTGAGGCCATCCGCAACGAGACCGCGGGGGTACCATCGGACAGGATGACGGACCATGAGGTCGCGGAGCTGTTCGATCATGCCCGCGCCGTTCTGGGCAGCCCGGAGCTTGCTGAACTCCAAAGCTCCGGCGCGCTCCTGGAGGTCGAGTTGACTGGGCCGGTCGCAGAGCTTGGCGGAAGGATCGTGCACGGTGCCATCGATCGCCTGATCGTCACGCCCGACAGCGTGCTGGCGGTCGATTACAAATCGAATGCAACCGTGCCAAACTCAGCCGCCGAGGTGCCTGAGGGCATCTTGCGGCAGATGGGCGCCTATGCCGCGCTCCTCGAGCAGATCTACCCCGGCCGACAGATCGAGACCGCGATCCTCTGGACCGCGACCGGCGCATTGATGCGGCTGCCCACCGACATGGTGCGGGCAGCACTGGCCGCGACCCCTATCCCTTGACGTTCTGCGCCCGTGCTCCTAGGTTTCAACCAACCCTTCCGATCTGGAGAAGTTCGAATGTCAACCGTCGCCGTCACCGACGCCAACTTTGATGCCGAAGTCCGCAATTCAGCTATACCTGTCGTTGTCGATTTTTGGGCCGAATGGTGCGGCCCCTGCAAGCAGATCGGTCCCGCTCTCGAAGAGATTTCGACCGAGATGGCGGGCAAGGTGAAGATCGCCAAGGTCAATGTCGATGAGAATCCGGACCTGCCCGCGCAATTCGGTGTGCGTGGTATCCCGGCGCTTTTCATGTTCAAGGATGGCCAGATCGTCTCGAACAAGGTCGGGGCCGCGCCGAAGGCCGCGCTCCAAAACTGGATCGAATCGTCGATCTGATTAGGCCCGTGCGATGAGGTCAGGGGGCGCCTTCGGGCGCCCTTTTGCTTGGCCGGTTGCGAGGCCGTGCGCCGGAGGCCATATAGAAGCGGACAGGCGGAGGCAGATAATGGCGGGCGAGACGTTTCCCGGGTGGCACGGAACCACGATCATCGGGGTCCGACGCGGCGGCGAGGTCGTGGTTGCGGGCGACGGGCAAGTGACCCTGGGCCAGACAGTCATCAAGGGCACCGCGCGCAAGGTCCGGCGCATCAACCCCGGCGGGCGCGATGTCGTCGTGGGCTTTGCCGGCTCGACCGCCGATGCCTTCACCTTGCTCGAACGGCTGGAGAAGAAGCTGGAGGCCGCGCCGGGGCAACTGGTGCGGGCCTGCGTCGAGCTCGCGAAGGACTGGCGCACCGACAAATACCTTCAAAAGCTTGAAGCCATGCTGATCGTCACCGACGGAGCGACACTTCTGGTCGTAACGGGGGCCGGCGATGTCCTGGAGCCTGAACATGACGTCGCCGCGATCGGATCGGGCGGCAATTTCGCACTCGCCGCCGCGCGCGGGCTCATGGAAACCGACCTTTCTGCCGAGAAGATCGCGCGCAAGGCCATGGCAATCGCCGCCGACATCTGCGTCTACACCAATGGCAACCTGACTGTGGAAACCATTCGTGGCTGAGCAAGACACACTTTTCGGCCCGTCCGATCTGCGCGCGGCCGTGGCTGCGGGCATCCTGAACGAGGCGCAGGCAGCCGAACTGGCCGCACTTGCCCACGACCGAGCAGGAAAGCGCGCGGCGCTTCCCGCCGAGGACGAGCCGTTCGAGTTCTTCCGGGGCTTCGCTGAAATCTTCGTTGCGACCGGGCTCTCCATCCTCCTGGGCGGGATCGCGTTGCTGCTTGGCGTTCTCGGCGGCGTGACAATGCTGATCCTGATCCCGGCGATCCTGGCCGCAATCGCCTGGTGGATGGCGCGCTACTTCACGCTGCAGCGTCGGATGAACCTGCCGTCGATGGTGCTGGTCGGCACCTTTGCGGCGGGCATCTATGTCTCGGCCTTGACCGTGTTCGGCCAGACCGAAATCGGGCTGAAGGCGGTGGCCTTCCTCGCCGCCGGGCTGACCGCGGCCGCGACGGCGCTGTGGTTCGGGCGTTTCAAGCTGCCTTTTGCCATGTTCGTGGTCGGCGTCTTTGCGCTGCTGGCGACCTACGCGCTTTTCACCCGCTACGAGGCCGGGCGCGGCGAGTTCGACACGATCGAAGGCTGGGCGCGCAGTTTCGTGCCGCGCGCCGACCTGACACTGGCCTCGCTGGTGTTCGGCATCGCGGCCTTCGCCGGCGCGATGTGGTTCGACCTGCGCGACCGCTATCGGATCGGGCGATATTCAGCGACTGCCTTCTGGCTGCATGTGCTGGCCGGGGCGACGCTGGTCAACACCATCGCCGGGCGGCTTTACGCCGGCGGCTCCGGCAGCATCGCGGCAACGGCGCTGGCACTTCTTGTCTTCGCTCTGGTCGCGCTGGTGGTGGACCGCCGGTCGATCCTGACCGCAGGCATCGTCTATATCGCGGCGCTCATCTACTGGGCGGTGGCCGATGACGGGCGCGGCAGTCCGCGGGACTGGGCGGTGGTGCTGATCCTGCTTGGTGCCTTCTTCACAGTACTCGGTACCTGGTGGGTACCTCTGCGCGCCGCGATCATGCGCGCTCTACCCGACTTTCCCGGCAAGGACCAGCTTCCGCCCTATTCGGAGTGACCATGACCAACCTTACCCCACGCGAGATCGTATCGGAGCTTGACCGTTTCATCATCGGTCAGAACGACGCCAAGCGTGCCGTCGCCGTCGCATTGCGCAACCGCTGGCGCAGAAGGCAACTGGCCGACGACCTGCGCGACGAGGTCTATCCCAAGAACATCCTGATGATCGGTCCGACCGGCGTCGGCAAGACAGAGATTTCGCGCCGGCTCGCAAAGCTCGCCAAGGCGCCGTTCCTGAAGGTCGAGGCGACAAAGTTCACCGAGGTCGGCTATGTCGGTCGCGATGTCGAGCAGATCATCCGCGATCTGACGGATGCCGCCGTCATCGAAACCCGCGAGCGCATGCGCGACGAGGTCAAGGCGCGCGCCGAGCGTGCCGCAGAGGAACGCGTGATCGCGGCTTTGGCCGGGGTAGATGCACGCGAGCCGACGCGTGAGATGTTCCGCAAGCGTCTGAAATCGGGGGAACTTGATCAAAGTGTCATCGAGTTGGAATTAACTGACACAACGAACCCGATGCCAATGATGGAGCTTCCCGGCCAACAGGGCATGGGGATGATGAACCTTGGCGATCTTTTCGGCAAAGCCTTCGGTGGCCGCCGGGTCCGCAAGAAGATGACGGTGGCAGAAAGCTACGATGTGCTGCTGTCGGAAGAGGCGGACAAGTTGCTCGACGACGAGGCGGTCAAGGCCGCCGCCCTTGAGTCGGTGCAGGAAAGTGGCATCGTCTTCATCGACGAGATCGACAAGGTCTGCGCCCGCGCCGAGACGCGGGGCGCGGATGTAAGCCGCGAAGGCGTGCAGCGCGACCTCTTGCCACTGATCGAGGGCACGACCGTCTCGACGAAATACGGGCCGGTCAAGACCGACCACATCCTCTTTATCGCCTCGGGTGCCTTTCATATCGCCAAGCCCTCGGACCTTCTGCCCGAGTTGCAGGGCCGTCTGCCGATACGGGTGGAACTGCGCGCCCTGACCGAAGAGGATTTCGTCCGTATCCTGACCGAGACCGACAATGCACTGACCCTCCAGTATTCTGCGCTGATGGGCACCGAAGGCGTGACTGTCACCTTTTCGAGGGACGGGATTGCAGCACTTGCCGGCATCGCCGCCGAGGTGAACCGCAGCATCGAGAACATCGGTGCACGGCGGCTCTACACCGTCATGGAGCGGGTGTTCGAGGAACTTTCCTTCACGGCGCCCGACCGCAGCGGCGAGGCGGTCACGGTGGATGCGGCCTTCGTCGAGGCGCATCTCGGCAATCTTTCAAGATCGGCGGATCTCAGTCGCTACATCCTGTGAGTCAGTGGCCGTCAGCCGAACACTCGGCTATCATCGTCGAGAGGCCACGAGAGGCGAATACACTGCGATGGGTCGCTATCTGATTGCTGCTTTCCTGGCCCTCGGGCTTGCGGCCTGCGAACCCCGCGGCGAGATCATCGTCGATCCGACCGCTGCCGCGGTGGGCAGCGTTGAAAGGCTCTATATAGGCACAATTCGGGGCACGGATGCCAAAACGGGGGCGCCCTACAGCAGCGCCCGAAGCAGCAGTATGCAGTATCTTCGACTCGACGTTTCGGTTCCACCTGACCGAACGGCCGGTGAAATTGTCTGGCCGCGGCCACGGCAGAAGCCTGACGCGACCCGCCACTTCCTCACCACACGGGAAAAGGCCTACAGCAGCCCCGCGGCGTTTCGTGCGGATCTGGGTCAGGCAATCCAGAACGAGCCGAGCCACAGGCGTGAGGCGGTCGTCTTCGTCCATGGATTCAACAACAATTTCGCCGAGGGCGCCTACCGCCTCGCGCAGCTTGGCGACGACCTCGACGTCCGCGCGGTGCTGGTGCACTATTCATGGCCATCGGCGGCCCACCCCCTCGGTTATGCCTATGATCGCGACAGCGCGCTTTTTGCGCGTGATGGGCTCGAACTTCTTTTGCGAGAGGTCGAGGCCGCCGGCGCCTCGAGCATCGTCATTGTGGCCCATTCGATGGGCGCGTATCTTGTGATGGAAACGCTGCGGCAGATTGCGATCGCGCGCGATGGTCGGCTCAAGTCTCGCATCTCGGGCGTCGTTCTGATCTCACCCGACATCGATATCGACGTGTTCCGCTCCCAGGCTCTACGGATCGGATCTCTGCCGGAGCCCTTCGTCATCTTCACCTCCAAGAAAGATCACGTTCTGGCGCTTTCGGCGCGACTTACCGGAGAGACGGAGAGGCTGGGCAACATCAAGGATATCTCCCGGCTCAGCGATCTGAAGGTGACCTTCCTCGACACCACGGCTTTCTCGACCGGGGGTGGTCACTTCAATCTCGGCAACTCACCGGCGCTTATCGCACTTCTCGGGCGGCTGCCGGATATCGAAAGCGCGTTCGCAAGGGACCCGACGGGCCGCGCCGGGCTACTTCCGGGGGCAGTGCTTACAGCTCAGCGGGCGACCGAGATCATCATGTCGCCGGTTGCTGCACTGTCTCAGTAACCCGGTGACAGCCCTAACGGGACCGTCGCAGATAGACGTAGTAGGCCCCCGCGCCACCATGGCGTTGATGTGCCGGCGCAATCTGCTGCACCGCGGCACCCAATGGCGGGGTGTGCAGCCAATGCGGCGCCTGATGCCTGAGCGCGCCCATTCTCTGCGGGATCGGGCCGCCATCTTCGGCCTGCCTGCCCTTGCCCGTGATGACCAGAACAAGCCGGTACCCGGCGGTCTGCGCACGCAGGATGAAGCCGATCAGCGCTGGATGCGCCTCGGCCAGGGTCATGCCGTGCAGGTCAATTCGCGCCTCGGGTTCGGATTTTCCGCGCTTCATCTTGCGGAATGTGCCGGGGTCCATCCTGAGGGGGTGGGCTGCAACGGCCTCTTCGATCGTGGGCTGCAGAGCGATGCGGGTCCGCGGCGCCCGGCCCACTGCGCCGAGCGCGAAGTCATCCGGCAGCACAAGCGGCGGCTTGACCTGACGTGGTTTCGGCAGGAGGTCCGGGTGCCGACCGATCGGCTTCTTGTGCAAGGGAATCGCTGTTGCCGCCACCCGATGCCAGAGCTCAACATCCTCCGGCGACAAGGACTTGCGCCTGCGGCTCATCGGGCAGCACCTCGACGCGGCATCAGAACGTGAAAGCGGCCCGTCGCGTTGAACGCGGGGGCCATCCGCCCCGCCGCGTCGCCCGATCCGCAAAAGATGTCCGCGCGCGCCGGACCGCAGATCGCGGTTCCTGTGTCCTGCGCAATGAAAAGGGTCTGAATCGAGCCGCAATCGACCCAGACCGGCGCCCCGATGGTGATGTACTCCGGATCCACCGCGAGGCTTCGAAGCGGGCCAAGCGAAACCCCTGACGAGCCGAGAGGGCCAAGCTCCGCTGGAAGGGCGAGGGGGCGGAAGAACACGAAGGACGGATTGTGCGCCAGCAACTCCGCCACGCTGTCAGGATGGGCGGCGCACCAAGCACGGATCAGATCGGCGGACATCTTCTTGGCCGGGACCTCCCCTCGCCGAATCAGTTCCTGGCCAATCGAACGATAGTCATGGCCGTTTTTCCCGGCGAATCCCAGTCGCAGCAGGCGGCCGTTTTCAAGCCGGACGCGCACCGACCCCTGCACTTGCGCTAGGAATGCCTCGATCGCGCTGTCGAGCCAAACGAGTTCCTTGCCGGCCAGAAGATCGCCCTCGACAATCTCGCGCCGGGTAAACCAGGGGCCGGGGACAGGCAGATCATCGGGCATTGCGTAGAGCGCGTGACGATACAGGGTGTCGGGGCGCGTCCGGCCTGTCAATTCCGGCTCATAGTATCCAGTGAAATGGCAGGGCACGGCGGCGGCCGCCGCCATGAACCGAGCTTCGAAGAAGCCGCGCGCATCCACCGATGAATCGGGCGCATCTGGCCATTGCGGTCCGAGCAGCTGCCGGGTTCTGCGGTAAACCGCGAGAGCAGCGGAATGGTCGTCATCAAGCCACCCTGGCAGGGCCAGCAGCACCTCCCGGGGGTCCGGCATGTCACTCGCCCGTGGCGACCAGCAGCCAGTTTGGATCGTTCACTCCCATCACGCGGGCAAAGGTCCAGACATCGCGCTGGCGACGAAGCTCGGACTTGCTGCCGTCAACCGGCTTGCCATGTGCGTCACGGGTGACGGATGTCAATTCGCTTGCGAAGCGGACCGTGACCTCGCCTTCACGGGTCTTCGGATCAAACTCGGCGCCCTGCAACGTGACCTCACGGATGCCACCAAACTCCGACTCCACCGTCAGCCCGCGTGCCTGCCGCGCCGCGACAACTTCGGTGAAGGCGTCATAGACATCATCGGCCAGGAACGGTTTCACCGCAGCCAGATCCCCGCGCTCGAAGGCCATGAGGATCATTTCGTAGGCGCCGCGCGCGCCACGCAGGAACTCCGACACGGAAAACGACGGCTCGGCGAGCTTCATTGCCGCCAAAGCTTTGGCGGCGGGCGAGCCTTCAGCGACATGATCGCTGATGTCGCGATCCGGACCGCCCTCGATGACTTCGAACTTGTTTCGCCGCGTATCGGCGACGGGTGTCGGCGCAGACGGCTTCTCGAATCCGTCGCGGCTTCCCAGCACGCTTTTGAGCCGCAGGATAAGAAAGACGGCGATGCCGGCCAGGACAAGAAGCTGGATGATGGAATTGGTCATTGCTGGACCTTCTGAGAAACCTTCGGGCGTCGCGGGTTGGCATTCACGTTACTGCCCACCTATGTAGGGGACGGGCCGGGTCAAGTCCACCTGCGGCCAGAAAGGATCGAAATGTGGTTGCTTCTCGCCTTCATCGCGATCCCGATGATCGAGATTGGCCTCTTCATCAAGGTCGGCGGATTCATCGGCCTCTGGGCGACGCTGGCGATCGTGCTTGCAACGGCGATTGCGGGAAGTTGGCTCGTCCGGATGCAGGGCGCGGTGGCGCTCGCCGATCTGCGCGGTTCGTTTCAGGAATTGCGCGACCCGACGCTGCCGATCGCGCATGGCGCGATGATTCTGCTTGCCGGGGCGCTGCTTATCACGCCGGGCTTCTTTACCGATTCGATGGGGCTGCTGCTGCTGGTTCCTGCGGTGAGGACAGCGGTCATTCGCTATGTTTCCAGCCGGATCACCGTTCAGCGCTTTGAGTTTGGCACGCCGCCACGGCGGGAGCCGCACCGGCCGGATGTGATTGACGGCGACTTCGTCGAGCTGGACACGCCCTCCGCTCCACCGCCAAAGGGGTCGTCGGGGTGGACGCGGCATTGAGGCCGGGCTTCCAAACTGTTAAACCGCCCGGCAACACTATTCGTCTGGAGAAAGAACGATATGGCCGAGAACACCAACGGCAACGGCACGGCAGCCCCTGAGGCGCCGCAGATAAAGATGCAGGTGCTGGGACAATATGTCCGCGACCTGTCGTTCGAGAACGTTGTTGCGCAGAAGGGCCTGAGCAACGCCGAGGTTCAGCCGGACATTCAGGTGCAGGTCAGCCTTGATGCTCGCAAGCGCTCTGTCGAGCATCAGTACGAGGTTGTCAGCAAGTTCAAGGTGACGTCGGCCAACAAGGCCGACAGGTCGCCGCTCTTTCTGCTTGAGCTTGACTACGGCGGGATTTTCCACATCGAGGGCGTGCCGGAGGATCAACTCCATCCGTTCCTTCTGATCGAGTGCCCGCGCATGGTGTTTCCGTTCATCCGGCGCATCATCTCGGACGTGACGCGCGATGGCGGCTTCCCGCCGCTCAACATCGACACCGTCGACTTTCTCGCGCTCTATCGTCAGGAGCTTGCCCGCCGCGCGGCGGCCGCGCAGGCGCAGCCGCAACAGGTTTCGTGACGGCGACAACACTCATTCCGACCTGGGTCGAGGGGCGGCTTGTGCCCTTCGACAAGCTTCGGGCGCATCGCGACGGTCTGCGCCACAAGGCCGTGTCGGTCTTTCTGCGCGACGGCGACGCAATCCTTCTGCAGCGGCGCGCGCTCGGCAAATATCACACGCCCGGGCTTTGGGCGAACACCTGCTGCACCCATCCGTATTGGGAAGAATCGCCGCAGGACTGCGCTGTACGGCGGCTGTTCGAGGAGTTGGGAATCACGGGCGTGGAGCCGTATTGCGTCGGTCAGGTCGAATACCGCGCGGCTGTCGGAGGCGAAATGGTGGAACATGAGGTCGTGGATATTTTCCTCGCCGAGGCCACGTGCGACGTTGCGCTGTCACCCGATGCGGCGGAAGTCATGGAAACACGCTGGATCAGCCTGACCGATCTTGATCGCGAGATTGCCGCGCGGCCCAAGGCGTTCACGCCCTGGCTGCGCATCTATCTTTCCGAGCATCGGGACCTGCTGGCCTCAACGGTTCCGAAACTCGGGCGCCCTGCGGTCGCCGTCAGATGATCTCAACTCCCTCCAGCAACACTGCCCAGGCAGCGCCGTGCATGTCGCGGTCGCGGCGCGTTCCCTGAACCTGCGGCCGCGGAAGCGAGAGTTTCACGACGTTGAGATCCTCAATATCGAAGCGCTTCAAGGTCTCCGGTGCGATCTTGAAGATTGCCGCAACCCGTGCGGTCGAAAGGCCCCGCGAGACACGTTGAAAATCGTCCCTATTCCGGCAGAAAATATCAATTGTAAGCCAGAAAGGACCCGCGTTCTTCGACCGGATCTTAGTCGCGATCTGACCGAGTTCAGCCATGTCCGACCTCATCAACCACAAGCCGGAATGCCGCCATCGGATCGTCTAGGGCCAGTACATGGTGCAGGCAGAATTCATAGAGTGCGCCGCGGCTCATCTCGGCGGGCGAGAACGGAAAGGCCATGGTCGGCATCGGCTCGTCCTCGGTCAGCGCATGATGGAGAAGGTAGGGATTGAGAATCTTCGCGATCTCGACTGCCTGTTTTTCTTCGGGAGCGGAAATGATGGACAGAACACCAACTTCGGCCGGCATGACCTTAGCCGTTTCAAGGTCGCCAAGCGTCGCGTCCTGACCGACAAGCCGCATCTCGATATCGAACTCGTCGGTTGAAAGCCGCATGCGCCGGATCACATCGGCAGTCGCGCGGGCGACGATGTCATCGCACCACTGGCGCGCATTCTCGACATAGCGCCGGTCCCGCAGCAGGGTCAGGCTGATGGCCTGATAGCCTGCGATCCGGGCACCTTCCAGCTTCACACGGTACGGCGCCGGCACCCAACGGGAGCCCTCGACCCGCACCGCCCGGTCGCTCAGCGCCACGTATCGCGCCCCGCGCACGTCGAGGTGCCCACCGGGCTCGTGCAGCACATAGGGGTCCGAGTTCTCATAGAGCATATGGGCAGAGACGGTGTAGGGCGTGGCGCGGGCAGATTCGGCCAGCGGTTCCATGGTGAAACCGGTCTCATCGAAATCGATCTGGATGGTGCCGGTCGCCGGATTTGTCGTCGCCAGGGCGCCGCATTCGCCGATCTTCGCGCCATGCCAGGCTGCGCCCGCGTGACACCCGCGCACAAGGGGGAGCGCCGCGATGATCGCCGTGTCCGTGGTGCGGCCCGCAATGACGATATCCGCACCCGTCGCCAGCGCCGCGCTGATCTGCTCGGCCCCGGCGAGGGCGACAATGTTGGTGCAGTCGCGGATGGTTGCGCTGTCGATCGCCGGCGCACCGGGAAGCGCCTCGATTCTCCCAGCCTCGAAGTCTGCGGCAGTGATCTCGGGATCCTGCGAGGAATAAAGCCGCGCGACACGCAGGCGCTGACCAAGTTCTGCGGCAAGTTCCGTCGTGATCGCAAAGAGCCAATCGACCGTCTGATCGGTGCCGCAGGTCCCTGCCGTGCCGATCACCAGCGGCACCCCTGCCGCAGCGCGCGCCTGCATCAGGTCGCGCCATTCATCCTTCGTCGCGGCGCGAGAGTATTTCGAGACACCTCGCCCGAGATAGGCAGGCCCACTATCCGTGGACCCGCCATCGACGGCAAGGATGTCCGGTCCGGCCGCAACACCGCGTGCAAGTGCTTCGCGGTCATAGCCGAGACCAAGCGCCCCGGTGGCGATCAGAACGCGGGTTCGCATGATGCCGCGTCAGTCCGCATCGAGCGGCATGTCGGTCACCGGCACCGGCGGCCGCTTCAGGAGCTTGCGCAGGAACAGGGGCGCAAAGAAACCGCCAATGGCGAAGATCCAGAGACCGACCGCGATAGGGGTGGAAAAGAGAAAGGTCCAGTCGCCGTCAGAGATAACCATTGCGCGGCGCAAACTGTCTTCCATCGCGTTGCCGAGAAGGATGCCGAGGATCACCGGGACCGTCGGCACGTCCAGCTTGCGCAGGATGTAGCCGAGGACCCCGAAGGCGATCATCATGAGCATGTCGAAATAGCTTCCCGAGAGCGAGAAGATGCCGACGAAGCTGACCATGGTCACCATCGGCATCAGGACCCAAGGCGGCACCATCAGGATCTTCACGAACAACTTCACCATCGGCACGTTCATGATCAACAGCACGATATTGGCAATGAACAGACTTGCGATCAGGCCCCAGACGATCTCTGGCTGCTCCTTGAACAGCAGCGGGCCGGGCGTGATGTTCAGCGTCATCAGGAGCGCCAGCATAACGGCGGTGGTGCCAGACCCCGGGACCCCCAGAGTCAGCATCGGGATCATCGCGCCACCGGCGGCGGCGTTGTTTCCGGCCTCGGGCGCGGCGACGCCGCGCGGGTCGCCCTCGCCGAAACTTCCCTTCGCCCCGACCCAGCTTTTCTCGGCCATATAGGCCATGAACGACCCGAGAGAGGCCCCTGCGCCCGGCAGGATGCCGGCAACAAAGCCAAGGCCCGTGCCGCGAAGCATGGTTCCAAAGGTCAGCTTCAGGTCACCCCAGGGAATGGTCAGCTTGCCCAGCTTGACGCCGATCGCACTGTTCTTGCCGTGGCTCTCGATGAAGACAAAGATCTCGGAAATGGCGAACAGGCCGACGATCGCGACAAGGAAATCCACCCCGTCCATCAAATGCAGGTTTCCGCCCGTAAAGCGCGGCATGCCAGTGGCGTTGTCCAGACCGATCATCGCGATGGCCAAGCCAAGGCAGGCCGCGAAGGCCGATTTGGCCTGATTGTTCGATGTCATGCCGCCCAGCGTGGCGAAGGCCAGCAGATACAGGGCGAAATACTCAGCCGGACCGAACAGATAGGCGATCGAGGCGAGGATCGGCGCGATCACCACAAGGCCAACGGTCGACAGGAACGATCCCATGAACGAGGCGACGCCCGAAATGACCAGCGCATCCCCTGCCCGGCCCTGTTTCGCCATCGGATAGCCGTCCAGCGTGGTCATCATTGCGGGTTCATCACCCGGTATGTTCAGCAAGATCGACGAGATGCGCCCGCCATACATGGTGCCGTAGTAGACCGACGTCAGCAGCACCAGCGCCTGTGTCGCATCCAGCCCCAGCGCAAAGGCCAGCGGGATCAGGATCGCCACACCGTTCGACGGGCCGAGGCCTGGAAGTGCGCCGATGATGGTGCCGAGAAAGCAGCCACAGAAGGCCAGGAACAGAGTGAAGGGCGTCACCGCGACGCCAAACCCCATCCAGAGGTTAGCAAGGGTATCCATGCGATGTGCTCCCTTAGCCCATCAGCGCCCGAGGAAAGGCAAACAGACCCAGACCCAGACCATATTTGAAGATGACGAACAGAACCGCCGACAGGACAACGCCCATGATCAGGCTCTGCATCGCCTTCGGATCGATCAGATAGCCGATGGCCGCCGAGGCCAACGCGGTCGGGATGAGGAAGCCAAACGGCACCACGGAATAGGCATAGGCCACCAGCACTGCCAGTGCGACCGCCATAGAAAGCCATGCCGTGCGTGCCGGCCATTCGGGCTGCGGATCGGGTTTCCACATCATGGTCAGGCCGCACAAGAGACCCGCACCCGAAATCAGGAACGGAAAGACGCGCGGTCCCAGCGGGTCAGACAGAAAACTGGCCTGGATCTGGAAGGCGCCCGCAAGAAATGCGAGCGCCCCGATCACCACGACCAGACCGAAGATCCGGTCGCTGGCCATCACTGGATGACCCCGATTTCCTTCGACAGTTGGGTGGTGTCGGCGACGACGCCGTCGATCCAGCCCTGGAAATCGCCACCCACCTTGGTGAAGGGTGCAAGGCCGTTGTCGACCATGACCTGCTTCCACTCGGCGCTGTCGGCCACCGCCTGCAGCTTCTCGGCCCAGGCATTGAACGCCTCGTCAGAGATACCCTTGGGCACATAGAGACCGCGCCAGTTCACCACTTCGACGTCGAAGCCCTGCGACTTGGCGGTGGGGATGTCCTCGAAGCCCGGCACCGGCTCGGCGGTCAGCACGGCAAGTGCGCGCACGTCGCCTGACTTGATGAAGCCCGAGATTTCCGACATGTCGCCGGTCATCGCCTGAGTGAAGCCGCCGATCGTCTGGGTGATGGCTTCCGCGCCGCCATCAAGGCCGATGTACTTCACCTTGGCGAAATCCGTGAAGCCCGCGGCCTTCAGCACCATCAGGGGTTTCAGGTGGTCGAACCCGCCGACGGCCGAACCGCCCGCGAAGGTCACCGATGCCGGATCGGCCTTGATCGCCTCGACGAGGTCGCCAAGCGTCTGGAACGGGCTGTCCTTGCCCACCACGATCACGCCGGGATCGCCGCCGATGGCACCGACAAAGCGGACCTGATCGGCCGTCATCCCGGCGTAAGCGTTCTGCGCGAGCCGGGTGGTGGTGGCGGACGATGCGGCGACGATCAGATCCGGGTCCTCGTTCCGCTCGGTCACCACATGGGTGTAGGCGACGCCGCCGCCGGCGCCGGCCATGTTGGTCACCTGCACCGGCTGATCGACCAGCTTCAGGTCATAAAGCAATTTGCCGATCTGCCGGCAGGTAAAGTCCCAGCCACCGCCAGCATCAGCGGGCGCGATACACTCCGTCGCCCAGACGGAACTGGTCGCCATGAGGCTGACCGCCGCGCTGGTGCCAAGCGACTTCCACAGTTTCTTGATCATGTATTCCTCCCAGACTTCATTTCTCGCAGGATCGCGCCAGACCTCCCCCGGCGGCAATCCACTTGCGGTCACGACGATTCGCTGTGAAACCTGACAAGAACCTGTCACCGTCGTCGGACCCGTGAAACATGCGATTCCTTCTCGTTGAAGACAACAAGGATCTTGCGCACTCGGTTGCAGATCGCTTGCGGCTGGACGGTCATGCTGTGGATCACGCCGGCACACTGGCTGATGCTAAGGACTGCCTCGCCGCCGCACCCTATGATCTGATTTTACTAGATATTTCTCTGCCCGACGGTGACGGACGCGACTTCCTTGCGCAGCAGCGGCGCATGGGGCGTGACACAGCCTTCATCGTGATGACGGCACGGGCCGATGTTTCGGACCGGGTGGACGTGCTAGATCTCGGGGCGGACGACTATGTGACCAAGCCTTTCGACTTTGCCGAGCTTGAGGCGCGCTGCCGGGCTGTCCTGCGTCGCCGCGGCGTCGCGCTTCAGACGGTGCAGCAATACGCGGGGATGACGTTCAACCCCCTAACCGCTAGCCTTTCCGTCGGCGGCGAGATGCGCGACCTGCGCAACCGCGAACTGCGGCTTCTAGAAGTGCTCATGGCCGCGCCCGAACGGATATTCTCGAAAAGCCAGATCTGCGACCGGCTCTTTTCCTATGCCGAAAGCGTCACTGACAACGCGATCGAGGTCTATGTCGCGCGGCTCAGGAAAAAGCTCGACGGCTCCGGGGCGCGGATTGAGACGGTGCGCGGCATCGGCTACCGGCTGACACGTGGATGACACGCGGCACGCCCTCACTTCAGCTTCGCCTGCTGCTCCAGCTTCTGGGCGTTGCGGCGCTCTTGGCCGTCGTGCTCTATCTGACGGTCCGGACGGTCGCAAACCAGGCGGCCGAGGCGACGCAGGATGGCGTCCTCGGCGCGGCCAATCTCGCCATTGCCGAACGGCTTCAGGGCGGCGATGAGACCGTCGGGATTGATCTGCCCTACGAGGCGTTTTCGATCCTTGGCTCGATCAGCGCCGACCGGGTGTTCTATCGGATCAACGCCGGAGAAAAGACGCTCACCGGCTATGCCGACCTGCCTGTGCCCAACGTGGCTGGTCCCTCGATGGCACCAATCTTCTACACCCGCCTGTTCCGCGGCGCGGAGGTCAGGATCGCCGCTGTCTCACGCACCGTTCTCGTTGACCGCCAACCTGTCGCCGTCCAGGTCCTTGTGGCGCAGACCCGTCAGGGGCAGGAGGCCATCGCACAATCGGTCGCCCAGCGCGCAGCCGCCCTTGGCGTCGGCTTCTTCGCGCTGGCAGCACTCCTCTCGCTTCTTGCGGCGAAAAGCACCCTGCGGCCGATCAACCGGCTAGCCGAGGCCGTGGGGCGGCGCGGCCCTCAGGACCTGCGATTTGTCGATCATCCCACACCTTCGGAACTGAAGCCCCTGATTGTCGCCCTGAACGGGTTCATCGCGCGGCTGCGCGCAGGGCTTTCGCGGACGGAAACCTTTATCGCCGAAGCCGCGCATCACATCCGCACACCCCTGGCCGTCGTGCGTGCGCGCGCCGAGATCGCGATGCGGCAGAGCGAGTCCGAGGACACACGGGAAGCGCTGCGTTCCGTGATTCGCGCTGTCGAGGAAAGCAGCCGTTCGGCCGGGCAGCTTCTCGCCCATGCGACGGTCGTCTATCGGTCGGACCGGCGGATCGATCAGCGGGTCGATCTTGTCCGGCTCCTCCACGACCTGGTGGAGGCATTCCGGCCGACGGCCGACCTACGGGACATGGACCTCACGCTCTCGGCTCCTGAAGCAGCCGTCACGGTGACCGGTGACCGCCCGCTCCTGGAGACCGCACTTCGCAACATTCTCGACAATGCGATCAAATACTCGGCCGACGAAACCACGGTTGAGGTGTCGCTAAGGCACGAGAGCGGCCGGGCGGTAATTTGCATTGTCGATCGCGGGCGCGGTCTGTCCGGCGAGGATCAGGCCCGCCTGTCTCGCCGCTTTGTCCGCGGCGGGAACGCAGGGGACGTCGTCGGCTCCGGTCTTGGCCTAACAATCGTCGAAGAGGTCACGACCGCCCATGGCGGCACCTTCACGCTGGTTGAAAGAAACGGAGGGGGCGCATGCGCGCAGCTATCCTTGCCATTGTCTTGAGCTTGTGGCCACCAATGTCGGCCGGCGCGTTCGAGACTGAGGAAGCGCGGTATTTCCCGGCGATCGGGACCGATCCGCGCGAGGTCTCGATCCTTTCGACCACCGATGGCTCTGTCTTGGCGCCGGTCATAGCCGACTTCCAGAAAAGCCACCCGGGCATCGCCGTGCGCTACACCGTCGCGTCGAGTCAGGAGGTGTTCTCGGCGATCTATGACGAAAGGCTGCCGTTTGATCTGGCAATTTCCTCGGCGATGGACCTGCAGATGAAGCTTGCGAACGACGGTCTCGCCGCGCCGCATCTTTCGTCGCAGGCGGCGCGGATTCCGGCTTGGGCGCATTGGCAGGACCGGATCTTCGCCTTCGCGCAGGAAGATGTCGTTCTGCTGGTCTCGCGCAAGGCGCTGGGACCACTGCCGCTGCCCGAAACGCGACGCGATCTGATCGAGTTGCTGCGCGAAAATCCGGCGCTGTTCCAGGGGCGGGTCGGAACCTATGATCCCATGCTTTCTGGTGCGGGATATCTTTTTGCCACGCAGGATAGCCGCCAGTCCGACAGCTTCTGGCGTCTGGCGGAGGTGATGGGAAACCTTGCACCGAGGCTTTATGTTTCAACCAGCGACATGATTGATGACGTGAAATCCGGCCGCCTCGCGATTGCCTACAATGCACTGGGAAGCTATGCCGCGCCCCGGCTCGCCGAAGATCCCGATGTCGTCATCGTTGCGCTTCAGGACTACACTCTGACGCTTCTTCGCACGGCGATCGTTCCGACGACCGCCAAGGAACCGGCCTTGGGTAGCGCATTCCTGGACTTTCTGCTCAGCGCCGACGGTCAGGCGGCGATCCTTCAGAAGGCCGGCCTGCCGCCGATTGATGAGGCGGCGCTGGCGGCGCGGCCCTATCTCCGGCCCATGCGCCTCGATCCGGGGCTTCTGGTCTTTCTCGACAGCATCAAGAGAAAGGGTTTCCTGGATGAATGGGCCTCGGCCCTGACGCGAAACTAGATCACGCCTTGGCTCGGCAAGGGCACGGAAGCGCCAATGTGGCGCAGGACTTCTGGTATTGCGCCGCAAATCCTGCGAGGAGTGAATCATAGGATCGTGGTGTGTTCGGGGGTTTGGATGCGTCGGCACCTTCTGCGCGTCGGAATGGCGGTCTTGGCCAGTGTGTCGCTCTGGCCGGGCATCACCGGACCCGCCGCCGCGCTCGACAGCCTGCGGTTTTCCACACCCGGCGCGGGGGATGGGTTGCGGCAATCCCTCAGGAAGTCGTCTCTCCTTCTCGGCGCCGAGGCAGAGAACAAGACCGATGCCCAGAACCTCTTTGCGTCGGCGCGTGCAGACTATGCCCGACTGATCGGGGCGCTCTATTCCGATGGGTACTATGCCGGCGTCATCAGCATTCTGATCGACGGCCGGGAGGCGGCTGACATCGACCCGCTCGACGCACCCGAACACATCTCGCGCATCGACGTGTCCGTGAAGCCGGGCCCGCGCTTCACCTTCTCCGCCGCGCGCATGAAGCCCTATGCGCGCGGCACGAAGCTGCCCGGTGAGTACCGCGATACGCTGGCGGCAAAATCCACCGCCATCGTGGATGCTGCGAAAGCCGGCGTCGAAGGCTGGCGCGATATCGGGCACGCCAAGGCCGAGGTCTCGGGCCAGTCGATCGTGGCGGATCACCGCAGCAATACGCTCCGATCCGAGATCCTGCTTCAGCCCGGCCCGAGGGCGACGTTCGGCAAGCTGAACGTGACCGGGTACGAGCGGATGCGGATCGAGCGGATACTCAAGATCGCGGGCTTTCCGACGGGCCATGTCTATAGCCCTGCAGATCTCGAAACGGTCGGCAAACGGCTGAGGCGCACGGGGGTCTTCAGTTCCGTTGCATTGACAGAGTCGAAGACGCTCGGCCCCGGCGACACGCTCGATGTCGATCTCGTTCTCGCCGAGGCGAAACTTCATCGCTTTGGCTTCGGCGCGGAGGTGTCCGGCACCGAAGGGCTTAGCCTCACCGGCTACTGGCTGCACCGGAACCTTTTCGGTGGCGGCGAGCAACTGAAATTCGATGCGGCCGTGAACCGGATCGGCGGGTCGGGCAACGACATGGACTACAACATCGGTGCGCGGATCGACCGCCCGGCGACACCGGTCACCGACGCAACCGCCTTCGCCGAGGTCCGGGTCGAGCGCGTCGATCTGGCCGGTTGGCGGGTCGATACTCAGAACGTGGCCTTTGGCCTGACCCGGATCCTGAGCGACTCGCTTCGGGCAGAGGCATCCTTGTCCTATGCCAACGCGACGGCAACCGATGCCATCGGCAGCCTGAACTACCAGTGGCTCTCGCTTCCCGTTGCATTGACCTGGGACCGCCGAGACAATCCGGTCAGCGCGCAAAAGGGCTTCTACCTTGAGGCCGGCGTGACGCCGTTTCTCGGGTTCGGCAGCACCGGGTCGGGGGCGCAGATGACGACCGATGCCCGCTACTACAAGAGTTTCGGAAAGGACAAGGGCATCGTTCTCGCGGGCCGGGTACAGCTTGGGACTGTCACCGGGTCGGGGATCACAGAGACGCCACCGACCCTTCTTTTCCTGTCCGGCGGCGGCGGCACGGTGCGCGGTCAACCCTACCAGTCGCTGGACGTGACAGTTCCAAGGCCGGGCGGCGGCACCATCGATACGGGCGGTGCGAGTTTCGTCGGGCTGTCGGGTGAGGTGCGCGCGCGCGTCACGGAACGGATCGGGGCGGTGGCGTTCTACGATGTCGGCTATATCAGCACCGGCGATTTCTTCGGCGGCACGCAGGAGTCACATGCGGGAGCGGGACTTGGTGTGCGCTACGACACGGGCTTTGGACCGATCCGGCTTGACCTCGCCACCCCGGTTTCGGGTTCTACCGGCAAAGGGGTGCAAGTCTATATCGGCATCGGGCAGGCGTTCTGATGCGGCGGCTCCTCACCCTTGCGTTCTTCTGCCTCGTGCCCCTCGCCGCCATCGCGCAAGATGCGGCCACGACAGAGCGGGACCGGACCTATCTGACCGCGCTAATCGAGGACAATCTATCCGGCGCCGGGCGCAGCATCCGGCTCGATGGCTTTGCCGGGGCGCTGTCGTCACGCGCGACGTTCGATCAGCTTTCGATCGCCGACAACACGGGGGTCTGGATCACCATCCGGAACGGCGCGATCAAGTGGAACCGTGCCGCGCTGCTGTCCGGCCGGATCGAGATCGCCGAGATGACGGCGGAAGAAATCGACCTTCCCCGGCGGCCGGTGACATCCGCCACGCCATCCGAGGCAACCGGGTTTTCGTTGCCGGACCTGCCGGTCGCTGTCTCTATCGGCACCTTGCGCGCCGATCGTGTGATCCTCGGCCAGCCGATCATGGGGGTGGCGGCCGAAGTCCGCCTTACGGCCTCGGCGGTCCTCGAGGGCGGCGAAGGCTCCGCCAACCTCACCATCGACCGCATCGATGGTCAGCAGGGGTCATTGAACCTCACCGGCGCCTATTCCAACGCGACCCGCGACGCGACGCTCGATCTTCTGGTGAATGAGGGGGCAGGCGGCATCACGGTCGAGCTTCTCAATATACCCGGTCGTCCCTCGGCAGAGTTGGCCATCCACGGCAGGGGTGTGATTGATGAGTTCCGGGCTGATATTTCGGTCCGCACCGACGGCCAGCCGCGCGTCGGTGGTGAGGTTCAGCTTCGCGCCGAAACGGCCAGTGACGGAACCGTGACGCGCGGTTTTGCGGCGAGGCTCGCCGGAGATGTGACGGCGCTCTTCCTGCCGGAATACCGGGATTTCTTCGGTGAAGACATCTCACTGGAGGCGGAGGGAAGACGCCTGCCCACAGGCCAGCTCGATCTCAGTCGGCTGGTGATCGACTCCGAAGCCGCCGATCTGACCGGTCAACTCAGCCTCGGCACCGACAGCTTGCCACTGCGGGCGGCGGTGACGCTCCGCGTCGGTCTGGTATCCAGCGGCGAAGTGCTTTTACCGATCCCCGGTGAGCAGACTTTTGTCCAGGCGGCGGATCTGAAGTTGCGTTACGACCGGGCAAAGGAAAGTGGCTGGACGCTTGATGGCTCGGTGTCCGGGCTCCGGCGGCCCTCGATCTCCGTCGCACACCTTGATCTCGCCGGCTCCGGCCGGATCGAACCCGGCGGCAGCACCACCCCCGGCGGGCTGATCGGCGGAACGGTTCGGTTCGCCGCGCAAGGGATCGAACCTGCGGACCTGGCCCAACAGCAGGCGATCGGGCCAGAGGCGCGCGGCAAGACGGTCTTTACGTGGCAGCCGGGCGGCAAGCTCCGATTGTCGGCGCTCGAGATGACCGGGCAGGGCTATCGCGCAGCAGGCAATCTGGCACTCGGCGGGCTTGAAAGCGGTCTCGAAGTTGCCGGCAGCCTGACGGCAACGGTCGCCGACCTTGCCCGTCTCGAGGGCCTTGCGGGGCGACCGGTCGGCGGCGCGGGCGAGGTTTCGGTCCGTGGTTCCTACGGCATCCTTTCCGGCATCGTTGACGGCGATCTCATCGTTCGTGGGCGCAATCTCAGCGTGTCACAGGCCGAGATCGACACGCTTCTGAGCGGGGAGTCAGAGCTGACCGCTTCGGTCCGGCGGGACGAAACCGGGACGCGCATCCGGTCTTCCTCGCTCACCGCGAGGACACTCAAGGCGACCGCGGCGGGCCTCATCGCGTCGAGGTCCAGCGATCTGACTGCGGATCTCGATTTCAGCGACCTTTCTGCGTTGGGCGGGCGTTATCGTGGCGCGCTGAAGGCCACGGCGACAATGACCGGCGCGGCCGATGCACGCGTGATCGCGCTGACCGCGACGGGCCACCACCTCGCGGCTGGGCAGCCAGAGATCGACCGCATCATCGGCGGCCC
The DNA here is from genome assembly GCA_041739655.1 of Albidovulum sp. Classification (GTDB taxonomy): domain Bacteria; phylum Pseudomonadota; class Alphaproteobacteria; order Rhodobacterales; family Rhodobacteraceae; genus Albidovulum. Next base: position 24,420 of record JBGSNN010000491.1, read on the forward strand.
GTCCAAGCTTTCGCTTGCCGTAGTCCAAAGGGGCAGCGCGATCGAACTCCAGTCGTTCAGGCTTGCGAATGCCGAAGTCACCATCGACGCGACAGGCGCGCCATCAGGAGCGGGGCGGGTGATCGAACTGACGTCCCGTCTGCGCGACATGGCGCTGCTTGCGCCGGGCTTTCCGGGGCCACTGACACTCAGCGGCACGGTGGATCAACAGGAGGGAGGCTATCGCGTCGATCTCAGCGGATCGGGGCCGGGCGGCACGACCGCGACGATCACGGGCGGGGTCTCGACCGATGGATCGACGGCCGATCTGGCGATCAGGGGCGGCGCGCAATCCGCCATCGTCAATCCCTTCATTGCCCCACGCAACATCAGCGGACCGATCAGCTTCGACCTCAGCCTGAATGGTGCGCCCGGCCTTGCCGCATTGTCGGGCAGGGTCAGCCTGCAGGACGCCGCATTCGTCGCGCCAGCCTTCGGGATCGCGATCGAGAAACTGGATGCGACCGCCGATCTGGCTGGCGGGAGGGCGACCATCACGGCCTCTGGTCAGGTGCGGAACGGAGGCAACGTGCGCCTCTCCGGTCCTATCGACCTGAGACGTCCCTATGTCGCCGACCTGACCACGACGCTGCGCGCAGTGCATCTGCGCGATCCGGAACTTTACGACACCGATATCGATGGCGAGGTCCGAATCGTCGGGCCTTTGCTGGGCGGCGCAGATATTCGCGGCACCGTCAGACTCGGCAAGACCGAAATCCGCATCCCTCCGACCGGCTTCGGCAACCAGGCCCTCATGGAAGACATCACGCATATCGCCGAACCCCGCGACGTCCTGACGACGCGCATACGCGCGGGGCTGATCGCCAAGAGCGGTGCGGCGCGTGAGAGGGGTTCCCCCTATGGGCTGGATCTCACAATCTCTGCGCCGGGACGGATCTTCGTGCGCGGTCGCGGGCTGGATGCGGAGCTTGGCGGCGCCCTGACACTGACCGGGACAACCGAGAAGGTCATCCCGAGCGGGCAGTTCAACCTGATTCGTGGACGACTGGATGTTCTCGGCAAGCGCTTCACGATCGACGAGGGCCTGATCCAGCTTCAGGGCGCACTGACGCCCTATATCCGGTTCGGCGCAACCACGCAGAGCGGCGGCGTCACTGCCACGATCATCGTCGAGGGCGACGTAACAGCGCCAGAGATCACGTTCTCCTCAAATCCGGACCTGCCGGAAGAAGAGGTGATCTCCCGCCTTCTCTTCGCGAAGGACCTCAACAACCTATCGGCGTTCCAGGCGGCACAACTTGCATCAGCCGTGGCGACCCTCGCCGGAAAGGGCGGCGGCGGGGTCATCGCAAAGCTGCGGGACTCGTTCGGGCTTGATGACCTTGACCTCGCCACCGACGCAGAGGGGGAAACCTCGCTCCGGGTTGGCAAGTACATTTCGGAGAAGGTCTATTCCAATGTCGCCATCGGCTCGGGCGGGAAGAGCGAGGTGAACCTCAACCTCGACGTCCGGCCCGATTTGACACTGCGTGGAAGTCTGAGGGGCGATGGCAATACCAGTGTGGGGATCTATTTTGAGCGTGACTACTGATCCGAACGCAACCGCGCGCGCTCGGCGTTAAGCACGGCGCCAAGAAGAACAATGTAGGCGGAGATGTAGAACCACATCAGCAGCGCAATCACCGCGCCGATGGACCCATAGATCCGGTTGTAGCTGCCAAAATTGCCAAGGTAGACCGAGAAAGCGATCGAGGCGACCGCCCAGAGTGCAACCGCCAGAAGCGATCCCGGCGTCAGCCAGGAAAAGCGGGCGCCATCACGGTTCGGACCCCAGCGATAGACCATCCCGAGAAAGACCAGAAGGACGAGGATGAGCACGATCCACGGCAGAATCTTGAGAACTGTGCCCTCCGCCCGGCCCAGATCGAGGAAGTTGAGCGCGACCGGCACGACAACCACCGTCGCAAGGGCGGCGACGGCCAGCGCCAACGTGGCCGCCGTCATGGTCAGCGACCCGGCGAACCTGCGCAGCCCTCCGTGCGGTCGGTGTCCGTTAATTGCGTTCAGTGCAGAGATTAGCGCAGCGACCCCGGCATGAATGGAATAGAGCGCGACAAGAAGGGACAGGGCCGTTGTCCAGCCAAGCGTATGCGAATCCGCCTTCAGAAGAGTGACAAGCTGGGTCTCCAGTACATCGTAGGCTACTGCGGGCATGACGCTGTGAATGGCGTTCATATAGTTCGGGATGACGCTCGGGTCAGAAAAGGATCCCCATATTGCAATCGTTGCGGCCATGCCGGGGAAGACCGCAAACATACCATAGAATGCGACGCCTGCGGCAATGACGCCGATATGGCGCTCATCCGTCGCGCGCCAGACGGCCCCGATAAGGCGCCAGATTCTCCGAAGTTCGTTCACCTGCGGTCCGTTGTCGTTTGCGCGCCCTGGCAGCGGCACGGCGTCACCCTGATCTTCAGACGCTGGCGCGGGGGACGCAAGCGAACAGCAGCGCAATGTCGAAAGGTCTCGCCGGTCACGCTGTCAGGAAACGCCACCAGCGTGAGCACTTGCCTTGTCGGCGCAGCACTGAGTCAGGATTTCCAATGCCGCGGGCATGTTGCGGGCTGTTCGCGCCGAATCATAGGATCGTTTTCTCGGCTGTGGATGTGCTTTGCACGCTGATTCCGTCACCTCATTGCGCGGAAAATCCGCTTTGGTCCGTGCAAACTGCGGGACATCGGCTGGAAACCGCCGAAATTTTGAACAGTTCCGGCATCTCGACCGAATTAGCCTTAACAACGCCTCAATTATTCAACCTATAGTTTATCAGACCGGGCTGGGGGGCTGGGCCAAGTGTTGAACAGTGCGAGGATCTCATGGCTGCCCCATATTTCGATTTTCCGGTTGATAGCGTTCCTGTGTCGCGTCCCCGTCGAGTCTATGCCAACTACGGCAAGCGGGTCTTCGATCTCGTATTTCTGGTATTGGCAGCACCGCTGGTCCTGCCGCTGATTGCCCTGATCGTCCTGGTCGTCAGCTTGACAGGCACCAGGCCCTTCTTTTCCCAGCAGCGGGTTGGCCAAGGCGGAAAGGTCTTTCGTTGCTGGAAAGTCCGCACAATGGTGCGCGATGCCGACGCAGCACTTCTGCGGCTCCTTGCCGAAAACGCCGACCTTGCAGAGGAGTGGGCAGTCAATCAGAAGCTGTCCCGCGATCCCCGCGTCACTTTCATCGGGCGCCTCCTGCGCAAGACCAGCCTGGACGAGTTGCCGCAGCTCTGGAACGTGATGTGCGGCGAGATGAGCCTTGTCGGCCCGCGTCCTTTCACACCTGATCAGCGCGGCCTTTATGAGGCCGACTTTGGCGGGTCAGCAGGCTACTACATGCTTCGTCCCGGCATCACCGGCCTTTGGCAGGTCAGTCGCCGCAACAGTGGATCGTTTGCCGAGCGGACCCTTTTCGATCTCGACTATGCCCGGTCGCTGAGCTTCCGAGGCGATTTGCGGATTGTCCTTCAGACCTTCGTCGTGGTGCTGCGCGGGACCGGCCTCTGACGCCCTAGTCCGAAAATCTGGCCCAGATCGCAGCGGCACCGATCCCCGCGATCAGCTTTTCATGCGCCTCGCCCTCAGTCGCAGACAGCCGAGGAGCAAGCGGCTGCGGTCGTGGCTGCGGTCGCCAGGCCTCGGCAACCATGCTTTCGGTCGATCCGGCGGCGACGGACAGCGCGAAATCCGGCTGACGACCGCCGATCAACTCCAGATAAACCTCCGCCAGAAGCTCGCTGTCGAGAAGCGCGCCATGCTTCTCACGCGCAGAATTGTCGATGCCGAAGCGGCGGCAGAGCGCATCAAGCGATGCGGGCGATCCGGGGAACTTGCGCCGCGCCATGGTGACGGTATCCAGCGCGCGCTCCATCGGCATCACCGGATGCCCGGCCCAGGCAAGTTCCGCGTTCAGAAATTTCATGTCGAAGGCGGCGTTGTGAATTACCAGCCTCGAATCTGCACCGACGAACTCCATAAAATCTGGGACGATCGCCGCGAATCTCGGTTTGTCGCGGAGAAAGTCGTCGCCAAGACCGTGGACCTCGAAGGCCTCCTTCGGCACCGCGCGGTCGGGGTTTATGTACTGATGGTAGACGCGTCCCGTCGGGACATGATTGAAAAGCTCGATTGCGCCGATCTCGACAATTCGGTGGCCCTCGCTTGGCTCGAAGCCCGTGGTCTCGGTATCAAGGACGATTTCACGCATGGTGTTTGCCGATCTCCTTCAGCGCTGCCGCCACCGCAGCTCGCGCGCCCTCCATCGTCGTTGTGTCGATGACGAAGTCGGCGCGCCTGCGTTTTTCGGCATCTGGCATCTGCCGGTCAAGGATCGTCTGAAAATGCGCTTCGGTCATGCCCGGCCGCGCCATGACCCGCGCCATCTGGACCGCGGCGGGGGCCGAGACGACGACAACGGCATCGACGGTCTTCTCCGCGCCGGTCTCATAGAGCAGCGGGATGTCGAGAAGGACAATGCCCTTGCCCGCGCGTGCGGCGGCGTCAATGAAAGCCGCCCGGTCCGCGGCAACGAGCGGGTGGATCGCGGCCTCGATCTGTTGCAGCGCCTGGGCGTCGCGGCGCATCCAGTCCTTCAGCGCAGCGCGATCCACCGCGCCGTGGCGAACCGCTTCGGGACAGAGTGCCGCGACAACGCGAACACCCGCCCCACCCCTAGCATAAAGCCGGTGAACGGCCGCGTCCGCATCCCACACCGGGATGCCGAGATCGGCGAACATCGCGGCCGTCGTGGATTTTCCCATGCCGATGGAGCCGGTAAGACCGATCAAGACGGGCCGCGTCATTCGGCCAGAATGGCCGCCCGGGTCGCGTCGTCGACCTCGGGCCGGATGCCGAACCATCGTTCAAAGGCGGGAGCCGCCTGATGCAGAAGCATCCCGAGACCGTCCACGGTCACGCAACCCATGGCCGCCGCTTCCTCAAGCAGATGCGTACGCAGCGGAGTATAAACGAGGTCGGTCACCACAGCCTCGGGGGAGAGGGCATCAAGCGGGATACGGAAGTCCGGTTTGCCCACCATGCCAAGCGACGAGGTGTTCACCACCGTCGCTGCGCCTTCGAGCATGTTGCCGGCCTGAACCCAGTCGTTCACCACGACCTTCGCGCCGAACTCGGTCCGCAACGCTTCAGCGCGCGCGCGCGTGCGGTTGGCGATGCGGATCTCAGGGGCGCCAACCTCGATCAGCGAAGCGATCACCGCCCGCGCGCCGCCGCCCGCGCCGATCACAGCCGCCGGACCAGCGGCAGGGTTCCAGTCGGGCGCGTTCTGGCGCAGGTTGGCAATGAAGCCATAGCCATCGGTATTGTCGGCGTGCAGCCGTCCGTCCTTGCGAAAAATCAACGTGTTGGCCGCACCGATCAACGCCGCGCGGTCGGTCACGACATCCGCAAGCGCCAGAACGGTTTCCTTGTGCGGAATCGTCACGTTGCAGCCGACAAACCCGGCCTTGGGTAAGGCTGCGATGACCTCTCTCAGATCGGACTGCGCGACATCCATCGGGACGTAGTATCCATTGATCCCATAGGCTTTCAGCCAATGGCGATGAAGCTTCGGCGATTTCGAATGCGCGATGGGCGAGCCGATGACGCCGGCAAGCGGAATACGGGGATGGTCGATCATGACGCGATGTCGCCTCGAATGGAGAGCCAGGTCAAGAGGTCGATCAACGGCAAACCCAGAATGGTGAAGTAATCCCCCTCGATGCGCGAAAAAAGGCGCACGCCTTCGGCCTCAAGCTTGTAGGAACCGACGCTGTCGCCGACATCGGGCCAGTTTCGGGCGACATAGTCATCCAGATACTCATCCGAGATGTCACGCATCGTCAGGCGGGCAGTTCCGACATGGCGCCAGAGCGGACGCCCTTCGCAACACACGACCACAGCAGAGAGGAGCCGGTGAGTCTTGCCGCGCAGGGCCACAATTTGCGCCCGTGCCTCGGCACTGGTTCCGGGTTTGCTTAGCACCCGGCCATTGAGGTCAAGGACCTGATCGCACCCGATGACCAAGGCATCCGGATGGCGGTCGGACAGTTTACGCGCCTTCATCTCTGCCAGCGTATCGGCGATATTTTGGGGCGACGTCCTGTCGGCCTCAAGCGCCGAGCAGATGGCATCTTCATCGATCCTGGGGGGCTGGGTCTGAACGGTCAGGCCGGCATTGCTAAGAAGCTCGGCACGAACTGCGGAACCGGAAGCGAGGATGATGGGGCGGGGGTCGAGTCTGGGCATGGGGGTCATTCGGTGGAAAAGTCGTGGTCACCCGGCGGTCACGTCTGTCGATAACTCCGGGTTGCTCTGTGGTTGGGGAAAGCTCGGGCGGTTGTCAATCGCTCCGGGGCGATTCCTCCCCATGTGCACAGCCGCGACCGCAGGCTGTGGAAGGAGGTGCTGTCCACAGGGTTCGGCTTCGCTGGCCGCTCTGTCCGGGTGGCTATGACTTCATAACATACTGATATTAAATTATTATTTATCAAATCTTCAACCCAGTCCGGTTGTCCCAGCTTTATCCACAAAGCCATGAACCTGTGCGTTGCCTGCCATGAACAGCTGGAATCCACGCTGCCCACAGGGCTTACAACAACAACAACTCTTTTAAATCTATTTCTTAATTAGGTAGGAAGGGCGATGAGCAGGGATTAGAAGAGCGAAATGATCAGCGATATCACAGATTTTCTGGCCTCCGCATATCCATGGACGAAGGCCTTGCACATCGTGTCGGTGGTTGCCTGGATGGCTGGCCTCTTTTACCTACCACGACTTTTTGTCTATCACGTTGAGACTGTTACGTCCGGCAGCGAAACCGATGCGCTGTTCCAGACAATGGAGCGGCGCCTACTTCGAGCTATCATGAATCCGGCAATGATCGCGACATGGACCTTTGGCCTTTGTCTCGTGTTCACACCGGGGATTGTCGACTGGTCAATGATCTGGCCCTGGGTGAAGGCGCTGTCTGTTCTCGTCATGACCTGGTTTCATCATTGGCTAGGTCTGCGCCGGAAAGAGTTTGTGGCGGCGTCCAACACGGTGACTGGTCGGCAGTACCGGATGATGAATGAAGTGCCGACGCTGCTTCTCATTACCATTGTTTTCTCGGTTGTCATGAAATTCTGAGCGCATTGACTATCCGCAGCTTGCGGGTGTAGGGAATGCTTGCCCTCCGTCCGGAAGGGAACTTTCCTGATTGCCCATATTGCGCGCCGTCGCGTGCTTTGCCCAAAGGCCATATGATGACCAAAGACCGTCTGAACCTTGCCGATCTCAAGGTGAAAAGTCCTGCTGACCTTCTGTCGATGGCAGAGGAGCTTGAGATCGACAACGCATCGACAATGCGCAAGGGCGAGATGATGTTCTCGATCCTTCGTGAGTATGCGGAGGAAGGCTACGAGATCGGTGGGGATGGTGTTCTCGAGGTGCTTCAGGACGGGTTCGGCTTCCTGCGATCACCCTCGGCGAACTATCTGCCGGGCCCTGACGACATCTACGTAAGCCCAGACATGCTGCGGCAGTTTTCGCTCCGCACCGGCGACACCGTGGAGGGTGCGATGCGCGCGCCCGGTGAAAACGAGCGCTACTTTGCGCTGACCAAGGTGACCAGGATCAACTTTGAGAGCCCCGAGAAGGCGCGCCACAAGGTTGCCTTCGACAACCTGACGCCGCTTTACCCGGATCAACGGCTCAAGATGGAAATCGAGGATCCGACGATCAGGGACCGTTCGGCTCGGATCATCGACCTTGTCAGCCCGATCGGCAAGGGCCAGCGCGCGCTGATCGTGGCGCCGCCGCGGACCGGCAAGACCGTTCTCCTCCAGAACATCGCGCATTCGATCGCGACCAATCATCCAGAATGTTACCTCATCGTGCTGCTGATCGACGAACGGCCTGAGGAGGTGACAGACATGCAGCGGTCGGTGAAGGGCGAGGTGGTGTCCTCCACCTTCGACGAACCTGCGACGCGCCATGTGGCGGTGGCCGAGATGGTGATCGAAAAGGCCAAGCGCCTGGTCGAACACAAGCGCGACGTGGTCATCCTTCTCGATTCGATCACCCGTCTGGGGCGCGCCTTCAACACCGTGGTGCCGTCATCGGGCAAGGTGCTGACCGGTGGCGTCGATGCCAACGCGCTGCAACGGCCGAAGCGCTTCTTCGGTGCGGCGCGGAACATTGAGGAGGGCGGATCCCTCACCATCATCGCGACGGCGCTGATCGATACCGGCAGCCGGATGGATGAAGTCATCTTTGAAGAATTCAAGGGTACAGGTAACTCGGAAATCGTGCTCGATCGCAAGGTGGCGGACAAGCGCGTCTTCCCGGCAATGGACATCCTCAAGTCCGGCACCCGGAAGGAGGATCTTTTGGTTGATGCCAAGGATCTGCAGAAGACGTTCGTGCTGCGCCGCATTCTGAATCCGATGGGCACGACCGATGCGATCGAGTTTCTGATTTCGAAGCTGAAGCAAACCAAGACGAATTCGGAATTCTTCGATTCCATGAATGCGTAACTTATTGTTTTAGAACAATTGGTTAATAGCATGGATACCATTTATGCGCTGGCGTCTGCCCGCGGCAAGGCGGGCATTGCCGTCGTGCGGATCTCCGGGCCGCAGGCTTTCGACTCGCTGGCCCGACTGGTCGGTCGCGTGCCGGAGATGCGGCGCGCTACGGTGATGTCGCTTCGGTCCTCGGATGGCGAACTACTCGACACCGCGCTGGTCCTCACCTTTCCGGCGGGTGGCAGCTTCACTGGCGAGTCGACGGTGGAACTGCATCTTCATGGCGCAACAACGACGGTTGCCGCAGTGTTGCGGGTGCTCTCGCGGATTCCCGGTTTCCGACCGGCCGAGGCCGGCGAATTCAGTCGCCGCGCCCTGGGCAACGGGACGCTGGATCTGTCGCAGGTCGAAGGACTTGCCGACCTGTTGGAAGCCGAGACTGAGGCGCAGCGCAAGCAGGCTTTGCGGATTCTCTCGGGGGCGATGGCGGAGCGAACGGCGCGGTGGCGCCAAGATCTGATCCGGGCGGCTGCGTTGCTTTCGGCCACCATCGATTTTGCGGACGAGGATGTTCCGGTGGATGTGACGCCGGAGGTCATGGCGTTGGCAGCGAGCGTGCTTCGGGATCTGGACCGGGAAATTGCAGGCTTTGGCGCGGCAGAGCGGATTCGCGACGGGTTTGAGGTGGCGATCCTCGGCGCGCCGAACGCCGGGAAGTCGACGCTTCTGAACGCGCTTGCCGGGCGTGAGGCTGCGATCACGTCGGAGTTTGCAGGAACCACGCGCGATGTGATCGAGGTGCGCATGGAGGTCGGCGGGCTTGCTGTGACACTGCTCGACACCGCCGGGTTGCGCGACGCATCTGACCCGGTCGAGCGGATCGGGATCGATCGCGCGCTGGACCGCGCCCGATCCGCCGATCTTCGGATCTTCCTGCGGGTGGAAGATGAGGATCTTCCGATCGACATTCACGCCGGTGACATCGAGGCCGTCGGCAAGGCTGACCTCGTGGCGGATCGGGTGGCGGGGCGGCTCTACCTCTCTGGCACGACCGGAGAAGGGCTGGGTGATCTGGTCGAGCAGATCCAGCGGCAGTTGTGCGAGCGCGTGTCCGGCGCCGGCATTCTGGTCCGGGAACGCCATCGCTCTGCGGCAGAGCGCGCCGCGAAGGCACTGCGAGCAGCGCTTGAACAGCTTGGTCGCGGATCCGAACGCGTCGAATTCGCGGCGGACGAGCTCCGCTCCGCTGTCCTAGCGCTTGATTCTCTGATAGGGCATGTCGATGTTGAGGATCTTCTGGACGAAATCTTTGCGAGCTTCTGCATCGGCAAGTGAGGAGTGTTTCACGTGAAACATTTTGACGTGATCGTTGTGGGCGGCGGGCATGCCGGGACCGAGGCGGCCCATGCCGCGGCGCGACTAGGCGCGCGGACCGCGCTGATAACGCTGAAGCGGGCAGCGATCGGTGTCATGTCCTGCAATCCGGCTATCGGGGGCCTTGGCAAGGGCCACTTGGTTCGGGAAATCGATGCGCTGGACGGAGTCATGGGTCGCGTCGCGGACCGTGCGGGAATTCAGTTTCGTCTGCTCAACCGGCGCAAGGGGCCGGCAGTGCAGGGTCCGCGTGCGCAATCGGACCGCCGCATCTACCGCGAGACCATGTTGGCAGAGACCGAAGCACGACCGAACCTGTCGATTCTTGAGGGCGAGGTCGTCGATCTTGTCATCGAAGTTGATCGCGCGCGTGGCGTCGTTCTCGCAGACGGGTCGCGGATCACAGCCGGAGCGGTCATTTTGACCTCTGGAACATTCTTGCGCGGGGTAATCCACATCGGCGATCGGCAGACGCCCGGCGGCCGGATGGGTGAAAAACCCTCGGTGCGACTTGCCGAGCGTCTCGATGCCTTCGCCCTGCCACTGGGCCGCCTGAAAACCGGAACGCCGCCGCGGCTTGATGGGCGCACAATCAATTGGGACATTCTGGAAAAGCAGCCGGGCGATGATGCGCCCGTGATGTTTTCCTTTCTTAACCGTGCTCCTTTTGTACGCCAGATTGCCTGCGCCATCACACATACCAACAGTCATACACATGACATAATCCGAGCGAACCTTTTGCGCTCGGCCATGTACGGCGGGCATATTTCCGGCGTCGGTCCCAGATATTGCCCCTCCATCGAGGACAAGGTGGTGCGTTTCTCAGACAAGGACTCGCATCAAGTTTTTCTTGAGGCTGAAGGCCTCGATGACCCGACGGTCTATCCGAATGGGATTTCCAGTTCTCTCCCCGTTGAGGTGCAGGAGGCCTATGTCCGCTCGATCCGCGGGCTCGAATCCGTCACGATCCTGCAGCCCGCCTATGCGATTGAATATGACTATGTCGATCCCCGCGCTTTGATGCCCACGCTGCGGGTCAAGGATGTCGACGGGCTGTATCTGGCCGGTCAGATCAATGGGACGACGGGATACGAAGAGGCTGCGGCGCAGGGCCTCGTCGCCGGGTTGAACGCGGCGCGTGCGGTCGCCGGCAAAGGTCCCGCGATATTCAGCCGGTCCGATAGCTACATCGGTGTGATGGTCGACGATCTGGTGACGCGAGGCGTCAGCGAACCCTACCGCATGTTCACCTCTCGGGCGGAGTATCGCCTGTCGCTTCGCGCCGACAATGCGGACCAGCGCCTTACGCCTGCCGGACTGGCGGCGGGATGCGTGGGGAGCATTCGCGAGCAGGCCTTTGCCGCGAGGATGCAGCAGATCGATTCGGCAAGGGAACGACTTCAGGTCCTGAGCATCACCCCAAATGAAGCCGCGGCGCAGGGGATCCGCCTGAACCAGGACGGCATCCGCCGGTCGGGCTGGGATCTGCTGTCTTATCCGGAATTCGAGTTTGAAACACTGGCCGGTCTTTGGCCGGAACTGAAGGCGTTCCAGCCGGCAATCGGGGCACAGGTCAAGATCGAAGCGGCCTATTCGGTGTATCTTGGCCGCCAGTCAACCGACATTGCCGCGGTCGAACGGGAGGAAGCGCTCGCGATTCCGGATGAATTCGACTATCGGGCGCTGTCAGGCCTATCGCACGAACTGGTCCAAAGGCTGGAGCGTGTTCGCCCGGCGAGCCTTGGCCAGGCCGGCCGGCTCGAGGGGATGACTCCGGCGGCGATCACGCTGATTCTCACACATCTCAAGCGAACCCGGCGCGATTCCAGACAAGCGGCTTCCGGGCAGGCATAGGAAATGTCCGGCCCCTCTGCCGCCGATTCGGACCTGATTGCGAGCATCTATCCGGTTTCACGTGAAACAATCGACCGGCTATCCATTTACCGGCAATTGCTCGAGATTTGGCAGGCCAAGACCAATCTCGTCGCGCCCAACACGCTCAGGCAATTCTGGTCTCGGCATGTCGCGGACAGCATGCAGGTCAAGGCGTTGGCGCCCGACGCCCGGCGCTTCGCCGATCTTGGCAGTGGCGGCGGTTTCCCGGGCATGGTGCTGGCCATGGCCAATGCGGGGGCGGATGGCGCCCAACACCATCTCGTCGAGAGTCTTGCAAAGAAGTGCGCCTTTCTGCGGGAAGTTGCCCGGGCGACCGGCGCGCCCGTCACGCTACACAACGAGCGAATCGAATCGGCTGCGGAACGGCTGGCGCGGCTTGGCCCGGAGTTGCAAGTTGTGACGGCAAGGGCGCTCGCGCCGCTGAAGGAATTGCTGCCGCTCGCCGCGCCATTGCTGCAAGCCGGGGTAACCGGCATCTTCCACAAAGGCCGGGAATATCTGCGCGAGATTGAAGAATGCCATGGTTTGTGGCGGTTCGATCTGGTAGTACACCACAGCAGGATCGAGGCGGGGTCTGCCCTGCTGGAAATCCGGAACCTCAGGCCGGC
>JBGSNN010000028.1:0-3532 GCA_041739655.1 Albidovulum sp.
AAGATCGGCGGCCATCCGACGCCGCAGGCCGGACCGCAGCGGGTGAGCGGCGTGGACCGCATCCTCGCGATCGGCTCGGGCAAGGGCGGGGTCGGCAAATCCACACTGGCGTCAAACCTTGCCGTGGCGCTCGCCCGGCAGGGGCGGCGCGTCGGTCTTCTGGACGCTGATATATACGGTCCGTCGCAGCCGCGCATGATGGGGGTGTCAAAGCGCCCGGCCTCGCCCGACGGCAAGACCATCATCCCGCTGCAGGCGCATGGCGTCACCATCATGTCGATCGGTCTCATGCTGAAAGAAAACGAGGCGGTGGTCTGGCGCGGGCCGATGCTGATGGGGGCATTGCAGCAGATGCTGGGGCAGGTGGCCTGGGGCGCGCTCGACGTTCTGATCGTCGATCTTCCGCCGGGGACCGGCGACGTGCAGCTTACCTTATGTCAGAAGACGCATCTGACCGGGGCCATCGTCGTCTCCACGCCGCAGGATGTGGCGTTGATTGATGCGCGCCGCGCCATCGACATGTTCGCCAGGCTCAAGACACCGATCCTTGGCCTGGTCGAGAACATGTCGACCTATATCTGCCCGAACTGCGGCCATGAGGCGCATCTTTTCGGTCATGGCGGCGTTGCGACCGAGGCAGAGCGCATCGGCGTGCCGTTCCTCGGGGAAATCCCCCTCAGCCTCGATATCCGCCTTGCCGGCGATGCCGGGACACCGATTGCCGCCGGTGACGGCCCTGTGGCCGAGGCCTATGCGCGGCTTGCGGCGCGTCTGATCGCCGGCAACATCGCCTGACGCCGCCCTTTACGGGAACGCACGGGACCGGCGCCGGCCGCATGGGAAGCCATGGCACTGGCCCCCTCCAGACGCCCCAAAAGCGAATCACCTCGGCGTGAGTCGGGGTGATTTTTTGTGAATCTGGGTGGTTCTTGACGGTAGATCTGGCTGCTGTGCGATCGGATTCTGATTTTTATGGGAAATCGTGGGATTAATCCTCTTCGCGTCCAATAGTCTATATATAGTGTTCATATTTTCACATTCACCTACAAATGCTGCACAACGATGCGCCGCCTTCGCTAAGTGATGGTTTCAGCGGCTTCTCCGGTCAGCACCTTGTCGCTTGTCGGCGAAAATTTCAGTTGCCTCCCATAAAATCCCATGGCATCCCTAATCCCACGGATGAGGACGGGCTAAGACGGGCATCAAGACCCAAAGGCGTAAGTCAGGTTTCATACAGGCACCCGCTTTCATCAAACCAGAGAGATCCGGCGCGCGCGCGAGCAGACATCCCCCCAGGTGGCATGCGCAGCCGGACAGACCCAGAGATGGGACGAGGGCGGCGGATCGGGCAGTGGCAGCAGCCCGATCCGCCGTTGTCGTTTAGGTGGACTGGTTGCCGGACGACCAAGACTTCGGGGGAAGGGACAGTGACGGGAGCGCGGGCCGTTGGCACGCAGGTTCAGAGGCTCAGAGACCTTCAAGGTGGACGCGAAAGGCCGCGTCTCGGTTCCTGCGCCGTTTCGTCGCGTCATCGAGGCCTCCGATCCGGACTGGAAGGACGGCCTGCGCCCCAACATCGTCATCGTCTATGGCCCCGAGAGCCAGGATTGGCTCGAAGTCTTCTCGATGGATGCGGTGCACGAGATCGACACCCAGATTTCCATGATGCAGCGCGGCTCGCGTGACCGCCTGAGGAACGAAGAACTGATGTACGGCCAGGCCTTCGAGGCGCAGATCGACGATGACGGCCGCCTGACCATCCCGCAGAAATATCGCGAAAAGATCGGCTTGCAGAATGAAGCCTTCTTCATCTCGGCGGGCGACTATTTCCGCATCTGGAACCCCGAGACCTATGCCGCCAAGGTCGCGCAGCAGGGTCAGTCTCCAGACGATAAAAGCTCCGAGTGGGTCGACCCGCGAAGCCTTCTGCCACCGCTTCCGTCGAAGGGGTGAACTGATGGCCGCTGCCGCCGCCCCGACATCCAGTCCCGCCCCGCACATTCCCGTCCTGCTCGGACCGCTTCTTGAGGCGGTCGCGCCGGTCACAGGCATCTGGGTGGATGGAACCTTTGGCGCCGGTGGCTATGCCCGCGGACTTCTCGCTGCGGGTGCGGATCAGGTCATCGGCATCGACCGCGATCCTTCGGTCTTTCGCCTGGCAGCAGACTGGGGCGCCGCTTATGGCGACAGGCTGCGGCTGGTTGAGGGCACGTTTTCCGATCTCGATACACTCGCCGGCCAGCCGCTCGACGGCGTCGTGCTCGATCTCGGCGTCTCGTCGATGCAGATCGATCAGGCCGAGCGTGGCTTTTCCTTCCAGAAGGACGGCCCCCTCGACATGCGTATGGGCGATCAGGGTTCGACCGCCGCCGATCTTGTCAACGAAGCCTCGGAGGGCGAGCTTGCCGACATCCTCTACCACTACGGCGAGGAGCGCGCCTCGCGGCGCATCGCGCGCGCAATCGTCGCGGCCCGCCCCCTTGCCCGCACGCGCGACCTCGTGAAGGTTGTCGAGCGCTGCCTGCCGCGCCCGAAGCCGGGTCAGAGCCACCCGGCCACCCGCAGCTTTCAGGCGATCCGCATCGCGGTGAACACCGAATTTGCCGAACTGGCCTCTGGTCTCGCCGCCGCCGAAACCGCCTTAAAACCGGGCGGGGCCTTGGCTGTCGTCACCTTCCACAGCCTTGAAGACCGCATCGTCAAACGCTTCTTCCAGCTGCGCTCAGGGGCGGAAGCCAACACCAACCGCTATGCCCCCGAACGCGCCGAGGATGCCCCGCGCTTCACCCTGAAGACCCGCCGCGCGGTCACGGCGGACGAAGCGGAACTGGCCGAAAACCCCCGCTCCCGCTCTGCCAAGCTGCGTGTGGGCTTCCGCACCACCGCCCCCGCAGGCCGTGCCGACGATAATGCCCTCGGCGTGCCGACACTCCCAGAAAAACTCCGGAAAGGACGTCGCTGATCATGCGCGCGATGCTGTATATCGCCAGTGCCCTTGCTGTGATGGCGCTTGCCTTCTGGGCCTACCGCGAGAATTACGCGACCCAACAGGCGTTGCGCGACCGCAACGCGCTTGAAAACCGCATCGACGTATTGCAGGACGCGTTGACGATCCAGCATGCCGAATGGGCCTATCTGAACCGCCCCGACCGGCTGCGCGAGCTGGTCACGCTGAACTTCGACGCATTGGGTCTTCTGCCGCTGGAGCCGCATCAGCTTGGCTCAACAGCGCAGGTTGCCTACCCGATCCCGCCCGGGCTTTACGAAAGTGTTCCCGAAATCTCTAACACCGTCGATGTGATCGGCGATCAGGAAAGCCTGCCATGATCCGCACCCCGCTGCGCCCGTTGGCCCGTATTCTGCAAGCCCGCGCCAAGGGCGAAAACCCAGACGGGATCGAACGCGAGAACCTGCGACTGCGCAACGAATCCACCCGCGACCGCGACCGCACCCGCGCGCAAATCCGGCTCTTGATGCTGTCGGCGGGGTTCATCACGGCATTTTCCACCATCGGCGTGCAGATGGGCAGCCT
>JBGSNN010000036.1:0-3485 GCA_041739655.1 Albidovulum sp.
TCGGCCCCAACCCGGTGGACGGGCCGGACACGCTGGAGCGGTTTGCCGGCTATTTCCGCGGGCTCGCGGCCCGCGGCCTGCGGCCGCTCTCGGCCGGGGGCGATCATCTCTGCACGCTGGGCGTGTTGCGCGGACTGGCACAGAAGGAGCCGCTGGGCCTCGTGCTGTTCGACAGCCACACCGACCTTTTCGCGCCCTACTTCGGCGGCAAGGCCCTGACCCACGGCAATCCCTTCCGCGCGGCGGTGGATGAGGGCCTGCTCGACCCCGGCCGCATGGTCATGATCGGCATCCGCGGTACCATGTATGACAGCGAGGATCGCGATTTCGCCAAGGCGCATGGCATCCGAATCATCACCATCGAGGAATTCTTCGCCCGTGGCCTCCCCGAGGTGATGGCCGAGGCGCGCCAGATCGTCGGCGACCGGCCCACCTACCTGTCCTACGACATCGACTTCGTCGATCCATCGGTCGCGCCGGGCACCGGCACCCCGGAATGGGGCGGGCCGAACGCCTTTCAGGCGATGCAGGTGGTGCGGCACTGTGCCGGGCTCTACATCGTCGGCGCCGATCTTGTCGAGGTGTCGCCGCCGCTCGACCCGAGCGGCGGGACCGCCTGGCTTGGTGCCTCGCTGATGTTCGAGATGCTCTGCGTCATGGCTGCGGCGATCGAGTAGAGGGAAAGGCACGCCAGATGTTGCAGTTGATACCCAAGGCCACACCATCGGCTGGTTTGCAAAGCGTGTGGCCGCAACCATTGGGGTTGCCAGCCACCGGAACCGCTGCGATCCCGATCAGGCTGAAACGCCTGCTGCCCGCCTTTGCCATCCTGGTGCTGCTGGCCATGCCGGCGGCGGCGCAGGACTTCGAGACGGGGCTTCAGGCCGCCCAGCGCGGTGACTACGCGGCGGCGCTGCGTGAGTGGCGCCCGCTTGCCGATCAGGGCGACGCCGTCGCCCAAAACAACCTCGGGGTCATGTACGCCGAGGGCGAGGGGGTGCCGCAGGACGATGTGCTGGCGCTGCGGTGGTTCCGGCTGGCTGCCGAACAGGGCAACGCCAAGGCCCAAAGCAACCTCGGGTTTACGTACGCCGAGGGCCGGGGCGTGGCGCAGGACGATGCCGAGGCGGTGCGGTGGTACCGTCTGGCCGCCGATCAGGGCTATGCCGAGGCCCAAGTCGACCTCGGGGTCATGTACCGCGAGGGCCGGGGCGTGGCGCAGGATGATGCCGAGGCGCTGCGCTGGTTCCGGCTGGCTGCCAATCAGGGCGCCGCCGCCGCCCAAGCCAACCTCGGGGCCATGTACGCCGAGGGCCAGGGCGTGGCGCAGGATGATGCCGAGGCGGTGCGGAGGTTCCGGCTGGCTGCCGATCAGGGCGACGCCGCCGCCCAAAACAGCCTCGGGGTCATGTACGCCAAGGGCCGGGGCGTGCCACAGGACTTTGCCGAGGCGGTGCGGTGGTTCCGGCTGGCTGCCGATCAGGGCAACGCCAAGGCCCAAAGCAACCTCGGGTTTATGTACGCCGAGGGCCGGGGCGTGGCGCAGGACTTTGCCGAGGCGGTGCGGTGGTACCGTCTGGCCGCCGATCAGGGCTATGCCGAGGCCCAATTCAACCTCGGGGTCATGTACGGCGAGGGCCGGGGCGTGGCGCAGGACTTTGCCGAGGCGGTGCGGTGGAACCGGCTGGCTGCCGATCAGGGCAACGCCGTCGCCCAAACCAACCTCGGGGTCAGGTACGCCGAGGGCCAGGGCGTGGCGCAGGACTTTGCCGAGGCGGTGCGGTGGTTCCGGCTGGCTGCCGATCAGGGTTACGCCGAGGCCCTATTCAACCTCGGGGTCATGTACGCCAAGGGCCGGGGCGTGCCACAGGACGATGTGCTGGCGCATATGTGGTTCAACCTCGCCGCCGCGCAGGGTTACGAGAACGCGGTCAAGGGCCGCGACCTCGCGGCCGGGCAGATGACGCCCGCTGAGGTTGCCGAGGCGCGGTCGCTCGCCCGCGCCTGGCTGACGGAGCATGGGCAATAGCGGCCAGGTTGCCGCGCGCCCGGATCTGATCAGCGGCTGGGGCAGACAGCCTCTGCCCCCGCGCGCGCCGTTGTCCGCTCAGGCGACGGCGGCGTCGATGATGATCTCGACAAGGTACTCAGGCGCGGCCAGCTTTGCCTCGCCGGTGGCGCGGGCTGGGGCGTCGCCCGCGGGTACCCAGGTATCCCAGACCGCATTCATCGCGGCAAAGTCGCGGCCGATGTCGGCCAGCCAGATCTGCGCGCGCAGGATGCGGGTCTTGTCCGACCCGGCCAGTGCCAGAAGCCGGTCGATCTCGGCCAGGCAGTCGGTGGTCTGTGCCGTGATGTCCCCGCCGGGGTTGCCGACAACGCCCGCAAGCCGCGCGATGCCGCCATGGACGACGACATTCGACATGCGTTTGCCGGGTTCGATTCGGGTGATTTCGGACATGGTCGATCCTTTCCAGTGCTTCGAAGTCCGTGGTTAGCGGCCTCGGCGGGAAAAGGAAACCGGGGATGGAGCGGGTGAAGGGAATCGAACCCTCGTCATCAGCTTGGGAAGCTGCTTCTCTACCATTGAGATACACCCGCGCGACATGGTGCTTAGCGCGGCCCGCGCAATGAGGCAAGAGCGATGCGCCGCCGCGGGCCTCAGAACCAGCGCCGCCAGCGCAAGAGCGCCCAGGCCGCGGCGCCGATCAGGCCAAGCGCGGCACTGAGATAGAGAAAGCCCAGTGGCGAAGCGCTGCCGGGAATACCGCCGAGGTTGACGCCGAAGAGACCGGTCAGAAAGCCGAGCGGCAGGAAGACCGAGGCAACCACGGACAGGACATAGCCGTTGCGCCCGATGCGGGCGGCGTGAACGCTGTCGATATGGGCGCGCAAGCTGGTCAGCCGGTCGCGCATCCCGTCCAGTTCCTCGACCACGCGCGTGGTGCGCAGCAAGACGGCGCGCAACTCATAGCGCTCGGCCGGTCCGATCAGCGGGGTCTCGTTTGTGGCGATTCGGTTCAGGGCATCGCGCTGCGGCGCCATGTGGCGGCGGATTTTCACCACCGAGCGGGCGAGTCGCGAAATGCCGGCCCCGGTTTCGTCCAGCGGGTCTGCGTCGGGGTCCAGCAGGGCCTCTTCCAGCTCGTCGGTCTGGTCCTCCAGGTCAGCCGCCGCTCTCTCGATCGGCAGGGTCAGCCGGTCGGCCAGCCGGGCCAGAAGGGCGGCGGGGGCGGGCAGGCCACGGCCGGCCTCGAAGTCGGTCCGCAGCGTATCAAGCGCGATGATCCGGCGCAGTCGGGTCGAGACGACAAGGCGCGGCCCGACCCAGAGCCGGATTGCCACCATGTCCTCCTCATCCGCGCCGGGGTTGAGGTTCATGCCGCGCAGCACCACCATCAGGCCCTCGGCCATGAGATCGCCCTGCGGCCGCGTCTCGGCCAGCATGAGGGCGGTGCGGACCGGCGGCGGCAGATGCTCGGCGC
>JBGSNN010000051.1:0-7233 GCA_041739655.1 Albidovulum sp.
TGCGCGCGGCGGTCTGGATCGGCATCGCGGTGGCGCTGGGCCGGTCGGCGCGCGCCGGTTCGGGACCGTCCTGAGGAAGATCGCCCCCGCTGCGCCAGCGTCGTCCCGACGGTTGGCCGAAATGTCCCTGCGTCGAAGACAAGAAGGACAGACTGCGCGGAAGCTGAGCGGAGTTGATGGTGCTGCGAGAGAGGATTGAACTCTCGACCTCTCCCTTACCAAGAAGCGGGCCGCCAGTTTCGCCCGGTATCCGCAGGGCTCCGCGCGTTGCCTAAAGCCGTTTACTTACAGTCACTTGGTCGCTATAGTCAGCTCCGGTGGTATAGGCCCGTAAAGCCGAATAGCCCACCATTCCGTTACCCCGCCGTTACCCCGGAGTTTGCGATGAAGAAGAAGCTGACTGAGATGGCCGTGGACAAGATGAACCCCGTCGCGGGCCAGCGGCTTGAGGTTTTCGACACCCTGACCCCCGGCCTTGCACTGCGTATAACCGAGGGCGGGAAGAAAAGCTGGTCGGTGATGTATCGTGTCGCGGGCCGGGGTGACGGCGGGAACCGGGGCGCGCTGCGCCGGATGACCCTCGGGGCCTATCCCCTGATCGACCTGAAGGCGGCGCGCGACAAGGCGCGGGCTGCCATCGACCTTGCCGACCGGGGCGACGACCCCGCCGACCAGCGCAAGGATGAACTGCGCCAGAAGGGCGAGCGGGTGTTTGAGGTGATCTGCGCCCGCTTCATCGAACTGCACGCAAAGGCCCATACGGTGAAGTGGAAGGACACCGAACGGCTTTTGAACACCTATGTCGTGCCCGAATGGAAGTCGAAGCCCATCGACACGCTGGACCGGGCGACGGCGCACGAGTTGCTTGACGAGATTGCGATGGAACACGGCACCGGCGCGGCGCGTGAGGTTCGGAAGCACATCACCAAGTTTTTCAACTGGGCCGTTGACCGGGGCTTGCTGACGGCCAGCCCCGTCGCCGGGATGCGCCGCCCGGAACTGGGCTATGTCGCCCGGGAACGGGTGCTGACGATGGACGAATTGAAGGCCATCTGGGCTGCCACCGACAAGATGGGCTACCCCTTCGGCCCGATGGTCCGGCTCCTGATCCTGACGGCGCAGCGGCGGGCAGAGATTGCCGGCCTGCGCCGCGACTGGCTCTTGCCCGACCAGACCGCCTATGAGGTGCCAGCCGCGTTCTATAAGACCGACCGCCCGCAGGTGGTGCCGTTGTCGGCCCCGGCGCTTGCCATCGTGGAAGGTCTGCCGAAGTGGAACAGCGGGGATTTCCTGCTCTCGACCACGGCGGGCCGGGTGCCGGTTTCCGGCTTCTCGAAGGCCAAGGCGCGGCTGGACAAGTTCTCGAAGGTCGAAGGCTGGACCCTGCACGACCTGCGTCGCTCTGCCGCCACCCATATGGCGCGGCTGGGCATCGCGCAGGAACACATCGAACGGGTGCTGGGCCACGCGATTGAAGGGGTGGCGGGGACGTATAACCGCTATTCCTACTTGGACGAAAAGCGGGCTGCGCTTGAGACGTGGGGTGCGCTGTGGAAGTGACCGGAGCCGAACGCGACCTGTTGAACCAAGCAATTGAAACGGTGAGGCGATTCACCGGCGGCGATGTGCATAAAGAAATTCTAAAAGCCGATGCGGGGAAAGACTTCCGAAAGCTGGACTCATTCAAGCGAGAATGGGCAGGCCTTCCGGCCAGCATCCGCAACGACATATCGTTCGTGATCCGGTCCCGCGCTCTGGCCCTCTTGGCGCCACGACAGGATGAAACAGGGATGGAGTTTGTTGAACGTCTTGAAGCGAGTCTCGATCTGGCGAACATTTTGGATGAAGTCCGCAGTTACGCGCAGAGCATCCGACCACTGCGCCCAGACCCGTTCGTGGAAGCCGTGGCGCTGGCGGCAATCGAGATATGGGAGGCGCGCGGCCAAACGTTCTTGGTCGGCAGCCGGGAAGCCCCCAGCGAGTTTTCGCGGTTCTTGGCAAAGACCCTGATTGAGTTTCTGCCGACGAAATACCAGCTAGGCGACCGATTGCGCACCGAAGAATTCAGGCAGTCGCAGGCGGTGCGGGATGCCATCGCAGTTCTGGACCGGCTGGCAGAAGAGGGGCGGATCAAGAAGAAGCCCCGCGCCAAAGACGGTGGTTAGGCTTTCTCCCCCCGGTTTCAGGGGGAGCTATCTCAATTTTTCTTGGGCACGGTTTCCCCGAGTATCCCCCCAGATACCTTAGCGTGCGGGGATAAACCGATGCCAGCCAACGACACACTCTTGACGATTGACGAGGTGCGCGCCCGCATCCGCCTGTCGAAGCCGACCATCTATAAACTGATCCGCAAGGGCCAGTTTCCGAAGCAGTTGCGCCTCTGTGAAAACAAGGTGGCGTGGCTGGAGCGGGAAGTTGAGGGCTGGGTTGCGGCCCGTGCCGATGCGCGGGTGGCGGGATGAAAGAAGCCCCAACCCGTGGTGAGCGGGCCGGGGCGGAAAGTGACGGTGCCTTGCTGAACACCGCTACTCTATCCGATCCTGCCACCGCCCCCGAACTGAATTCGTTGTCTGGCGATACCGAAGCCGCCGTGGCGTTTCTCGACCATTGGTGCCCGGGCGGGCCTTGGGTGCTGACCAGCATCGTGCCCGATGGCGGCAAGACCACCACGGCAACCTTCGCCGCACCGACCTTGGCGCAGATGCGCCGCTGGATTGACGCGCGGCAGGGCAGGCAGAACATCTACTTTACCGTGAACGTGGTTTTCGGTGAGGTGGAGGTGAAGCCCAACAAGGGTGCCATCGCGGCGATCCGCGCCCTGCACGTTGATGTTGACCCGCGTGTCGGTGAAGAACCGGCGGCAGAGCGGGAGCGGGCCTTGAAGGTGCTGCGGGCATACGATCCCGCGCCCACGGTGATCGTGGACAGTGGCGGCGGGATGCAGGGCTTCTGGCTGGTCGAGGGCGACGTTGATGTTGGCGGTTCGCGCGAACTGTCCGAACTTTTCCGGCGCATCGAAGCTGGACCGGCGCTGACCGGCGATGAACAGGGGCTTGTCGAAGCGCACCTTGCGCGGTTGGCCGAGGTGGAAGCGCGCAACCTGAGAGTCGAAACCGACCTGCAAGCCGATGCCTGCCACAACGCTGACAGGATTATGCGGCTGCCGGGGACCGTGAACGTGCCGGGTGAAAAGAAGCGGTCGAAGGGGCGCGTTGCGCGTCTGGCATCCGTTGTCGATGCCGACTGGTCGCGCCAATATGCTCTGGCCCGGTTCGCCAAGGCAAAGATCGGCGCGGGCTCCGGGCCTGCGGTTTCGGTGACGGCTGCCCCGGCAACTGGCCTGACCTTGGATGACCTGCCCCCCGCCGTGTCCGACCGGACCAAGGCGGTGATCGTGCAGGGGGATGACCCTGACAGCCCGAATGCTGACCGATCCCGCGTAGTTTTCGGCGTGGTCTGCGACCTCGTGCGCGCCGGATGCTCCGACGAACAGATGCTGTGGGTGATCCTGAATCCTGATTTCAGAATCAGCGCACACGTCTTGGAACAGAAGGGCAATTTGAAGTATGCGCGGCGGCAGGTGGCGCAGGCCCGGGCGGCAGTGGCGGAAAGCGGCAGGGGCGGCGATGACCGGCCACAGGTGATCTATGACGAGAACCGGCTGCCCGACATTCTGGACGCAGCCGAAGGCGCACTCTTGGCATCGGGCATCCCGATCTACCAGATGGCGGGGCGGCTGGTGCATTCGATCCGGCTGGACGCATCCGAGGATGATGACGGGGTGCAGCGGCGGGCGGGCGCGTTGCTGGTGCGGGATGTGAATGCCCACCGCATCCGCGAGTATATGACCGGCGCGGCCAACTTCGTGAAGCAGAAGGTCGGCCCGAAGGGCGTTGAATACCTGCTGGGCATCGCGCCGCCCTTGTCCTTCGCGCACACCTACATCGCACGGGAAGGCGCTTGGCGCTTGCCAGTCCTTCGCGGCGTGACCGAAACACCGACGCTCCGGCCTGACGGCACGGTTCTAGCGGTTGACGGATATGATGCGGGCTCTCGCCTGATCCTTGACACGCGCGGCGTTGTCTTTCCGGCGGTGCCCGACCGGCCATCCCGCGATGATGCCTTGGCCGCAATGGCGACCTTGAAGGCGGTGATCGGCGACTTCCCGTTTGTCGATGATGCGGCCCGGTCTGTGGCTCTCTCTGCGATCCTGACAGCGGTATCCCGCCGCGCCGTCCGCACGGCCCCGCTGCACGGGTTTTCTGCGCCGACGATGGGCACGGGAAAGTCGCTTCTGGCCGATGTGGTTTCGATGGTCGCCACGGGACGTGATGCGGTTGTGATGTCGCAAGGCGCATCCGAGGAGGAGGACGAAAAGCGGCTGCTTTCGGTGCTGATGCAGTGTGACCCGGTTCTGGTGATCGACAACATCAAGCGGCCCGTTGAAGGCGATGCGCTCTGTTCGATCCTTACCTCGGAGACTTGGAAGGGCAGGCAGCTTGGCGTGAACCGCCTGATCGCAGTATCGACCGCGACCCTCATCATCGCAACCGGCAACAACATCGAGTTCCGGGGCGATATGTCCACCCGCGCAATCCTTTGTTCGATGGACGCGAAGGTGGAGCGGCCCGAGGCGCGGCGCTATGATGTTGACTTGCGGGTTGAGGTGCCGAGGCGGCAGGGCGAACTTGTGGCTGCGGCACTGACCGTCCTGCGCGCCTTCGTCGTGGCTGGCAGGCCCGGTGCGCGCGACCTTGAACCCTTCGGGCGATTTGAAGAGTGGTCCGACCTCGTGCGCGGTGCGCTGGTCTGGGCCGGGGAAGCCGATCCCTGCGACAGCCGAGCGAATGTGGCCGGTGGTGATTCCGCCCGCGAAGAACTGGCGGTGCTGGTCGATGCGTGGCGCGTTGCCGTGGGGGTCGGAAAGCCGGTGACGGCTGCGGGCCTTATCGACGCGGCAGGCTATCCCATGGGCGACCGTGGCGGCGATGAAGGCCTGCGACAGGCACTGGAAGCGGCCTGCCCGAACAGGCTGACGCCGAAGGCTCTGGGCCGGTATCTCGGCAAGATGCAGGGCCGCATCGCCCTTGGCCTTCGGGTTGAGCGGATTGAAAACGTGACCAAGGATGCCAGCACCACCTATGTTCTGGCGCGGGTGAACGGCTGACAGAAAGCCCAGGGCAGACGCCGGGGTGGTAACGCATCCCGGCGAATACGCCGCTTTACGGTGTAACCCGGTATTACTTCCGCACTGTCCGCGCGCATTACTGCCCAGAAGGGGGCCGGGGGCCGTTTGTCGGGGCGGTTCGGGGAAGCTGGGATTTTTCTCGTTCCGTAGTTCTGGGAATAAAACACCGTAAACACCGGAAACCCCGTAACCGTCTGTAAGGCTGGGGATAAACAGCCGGTATTAAGTCGGCTGGAAACACCGGGCAAACACCGTAAACACCGGAACAAATGTGCTGCGCCCTTTGGGCCAGAAACCAGCGGAAATCGCGCTGTCCGCCGCAAGAAAAAGGCACTGCCAGAAAAGCGTTGAGGTACCAGAAGCCCACACGACGACACATTCGTTTTCGCGGCCTTTGAAAACGGCCCTTGGTGCCATCCGTTGGGTGCTGGATTGGGCACCAAACCAGACTGATCCGGCTCCACCCTGAAAGGGTCAGCGAAAACCGACCACCTGCGACCCATCGGGACTGGGATTTATCCCCGCCCTGTTTCTCACCCCCTTGTCCGACCTCTACCGGGTTTACGGATTCACCGCGTTCACGTATCGCTCTACCTTAAGTTGTGTGATGGGAGACAGTGAATTGAGCAACATCGAAGACAAGATGAATGCGTTTGTGCCGGGCATCGTGCCCGGCCAGCAGGAGTTTTACCACGTCACGGGCGACGGCGCGGTGACGCGTTGGTGGATCATGCCGGGTCGCCACACATCGACCATCCACGGCCCTGCCGATGACCACCCAATCGGGGAAGGTCCGCGCCCCGGCTGGTATGATAGCGACGGCAAGGCCCTGCCGTGTGATCCGAGGGAGACAGCGCAATGACCCGCCGTGCCGCAATTTACGGTCGCGTATCGACCGGGGAGCAGTCGCCAGAGGCACAACTGATCCGCTTGCGGGAATTGGCCGCCCGGGCAGGCTATGAAGTCGTGGGCGAGTATGTGGAGACGGTATCCGGTGCCAGCCGTTCACGCCCCGAACTGGATCGGATGGTGAAGGACGCCGCCCGCCGTCGCTTTGACGTGCTGCTTGCATGGGATGTATCGCGTCTCGGGCGCAGTCTGGCCCAGCTTGTCGGACTTTTTGAAACGCTGCGCGCCCTCGGGGTTGACCTGATATTGGACAAGCAGGGCTTTGATACCCAGACCCCTGCGGGCCGGATGATGATGCAGATGTGTGCGGTCTTTGCCGAGTTTGAACGAGCGATTATTGTGGAACGCACCAAGGCCGGGATGGTCGCTGCGCGGGCGCGTGGCTCGCAGATCGGACGCGCCCCGGTGGGCGATGGCACCGTGGCTGCGATCCGTTCCCTTCGCGCGTCTGGCCTTTCGATGGACCGCATCGCGCGTGACCTGAAAATTGGCAAGGGCGTGTCGCAGCGCGTCTGTCAGGCTTTCGACCGGGAAAAGGGGGTGGCGCAATGAAGCGGCCCGAGCTTCCCGCCCGCCGGATCACGAACAGCCTCGGCAAGAGTGAGATTGTCGTGACCCCCACGGGCCTCGGCATTGTCGAAGAACTTGCCGCGAAGGGGTGCAGTGTCGTGACCATCGCCGCCGCCCTCGGGGTCAACAAGGAAACCTTTGTCCACCTCCGCCGCCGCGACCCCGCCGTGGAGGAGGCATTTGAGAATGGCCGCGCCAAAGAACACGACAGGCTGGTGGCGAACCTGAACACCGCTGCTGCATCGGGCAACGTGGTGGCTTCGATCTTCCTGCTTCGTGCGCGCCACGGCTACCAGTCGGGCGAAGGCATCGACGTGAATGTGAACGTTAACACCGGCGGGGTGCTGGTGGTCCCGGCGGAGATGACGGTGGAACAGTATCTGGAGATGAAGCGGGCCGAAGGCGACATGATTGATGTGACCCCTTCGGCGCAGCCCACCCTTTACCCCGGCCATGCCGCCCCGCTGGCACATCGGCCCGTCGCGACCGTCACGCTGCTCGTCACCAAAATTCCCAATGCGTACGTCGGCACTGTCAACAGCGAGAAACTCGCCAACGGCAAGGTG
>JBGSNN010000077.1:0-2730 GCA_041739655.1 Albidovulum sp.
AGCGCGAGCGCGATCGGCAGTGCGACGGCACCGAAGTAGAGGGCCGCCAGCAGCCAGGGCGGCGGAGATTTCACGGCCTTTGCGGACATGGCGGACCTCCTTCAGGTGCGCCCTTCTCGGCGCGACCGGTGCCGTTTGCAATCCGGCAAAGCGTCGCGGCGGCGGTCAGTTGCCGCGCCAGATCCAGCCGCCGCCAAGGACGCGGCTGCCCGTCGCCGCGTAGAAGACGCAGACCTGCCCCGGGCTGACGCCGTCTTCGGGATCGAGAAGCTCGACCTCGGCCGTGGTGGCCGAGAGCGGCCGGATCACCGCCGGGCGTGGTGGCCGGGTCGAGCGGATGCGCACCGAGACCGGCCATTCGGCGCGGCTCTCGAAGGCGGCGTCGCCGAGCCAGTTGATTTCGCGCACCGGCACGATGCGGGTCGAGAGCGCGGCTTTCGGGCCGACGATGACGCGGCGGCTCTCTGGGTCGAGTTTCACGACGTAGAGCGGATCGCCAAGGCCGCCGATGCCGATGCCACGGCGTTGGCCGATGGTGTAATGGATCACGCCGCGATGCTGGCCGAGCACGTTGCCCGCGAGATCCACGATCTCGCCCGGATCGGCGGCACCGGGGCGCAGCTTCTCGATCACGCTGGCATAGTTGCCGTTCGGCACGAAGCAGATGTCCTGGCTGTCGGGCTTGTCGGCGACGGAAAGCCCGTATCGTGCGGCCAGCGACCGGGTCTCGGCCTTGGAGGCGAGATGGCCGAGCGGGAAGCGCAGGAAGGCAAGCTGGTCCGGCGTCGTCGAAAAGAGAAAATAGGACTGGTCACGGTTCGGATCGGCGGCGGCATGCAGTTCCGGCCCGTGCGCGCCCTCGATGCGGCGGATGTAGTGGCCGGTTGCCATGCAGTCGGCCTCCAGATCCTTCGCCGTCGCCAAGAGGTCCTTGAACTTGACCCGTTCGTTGCAGCGGATGCAGGGCACCGGCGTTGCACCGGCGAGATAGGCGTCGGCGAATTCCTCGATCACCGCCTCGCGGAACATGTTTTCGTAGTCGAGGACATAGTGCGGAAAGCCCATCGCCTCGGCCACGCGGCGGGCATCGTGGATGTCCTGACCGGCGCAGCAGGCGCCCTTTTTCGCAAGCGCGGCACCATGGTCGTAAAGCTGCAGGGTGACGCCGACGACATCATAGCCCTCGTCCTTCAGCATCGCGGCCACCACGGAACTGTCCACGCCGCCAGACATGGCAACGACAACGCGGGTATCTGCCGGGGCCTTGGGCAGGCCCAGCGAGTTCAGCTTTGCGTCATCCAGCGCCATCGTCGTCTCCTTCGGATCGCTAAGACTATAGGAAAATCCGACACACACTCAATCCGCGGTTTCACCCCTCCTTAAGCCCGACTGGCGAGGCTTGCCGAGGGTGAAGACCGAGGGGTGAGACATGTACCTGAAGAAAATCGACGGGCCAAGGGCCGTGACCCTGCCCGATGGCAGAATTCTGACCCGGGCGGACCTGCCGCCTCCCGATACACGGCGCTGGGTGGCCAGCCGCAAGGCGCGCGTCGTGCTGGCTGTGGCCTCCGGGCTCTTGCCGCTGAAAGAGGCGCTTGAGCGCTACGCCCTCTCAGAGGAGGAGTTTGCCCTTTGGCGCGATGCGGTCGCAAGACATGGCGAGAGCGGCCTTAAAGTCACCGCGATTCAGCGCTATCGGCAACCTTGAGTTGAGTCGAGATACGTTCGCGCCATGGTAACTTGTGATTAACCAATCTGCGCGAAGGTTTTCGTGATCGAGCGATTAATGCGGAGTGCGCCAGATGAGAATCCTGTTGGTAGAGGACGATCCCACGACCTCGCGCAGCATCGAGCTGATGCTGACCCATGCCAATCTGAATGTCTATTGTACCGACCTCGGCGAGGAGGGCGTCGATCTGGCAAAGCTCTACGACTACGACCTGATCCTTCTTGACCTTAATCTGCCGGACATGACCGGACATGAGGTGCTGCGCCAGCTTCGGATGGCCAAGGTCGATACGCCGATCCTGATCCTGACCGGGACCGACGATACCGAGAACAAGGTGCGCAGCTTTGGCTTCGGGGCGGATGACTACCTGACCAAACCCTTCCACCGGGAGGAACTCGTCGCGCGCATCCACGCCATCATCCGGCGCTCGAAGGGGCATTCGCAATCGGTGATCCATACCGGCAAGATCGCGGTCAATCTCGATGCCAAGACGGTCGAGACCGATGGCCAGACCGTGCATCTGACCGGCAAGGAATACCAGATGCTCGAGCTTCTCAGCCTGCGCAAGGGGACGACGCTGACCAAGGAAATGTTCCTCAACCACCTCTATGGCGGCATGGACGAGCCCGAACTGAAGATCATAGATGTCTTCATCTGCAAGCTCCGCAAGAAGCTGGCCGAGGCGACCGGGGGCGAGAACTATATCGAAACCGTCTGGGGCCGCGGCTATGTGCTGCGAGAGCCGGGCGCCTCCAGCACGCCGCGCCGCGCCGCCGTGGCCTGACCGGTTTCCCGGACAGCGGGGCCAAGGGGCGGCTTTCGGGCTGCCCCTTCTTACCAAGATCAAGCCGAAGGATGCGGAAATCCAGGGGCTCGTCATCGCACCCACCCGCGAGCTTGCCAAACAAATCGGCAAACAACTTTTCCGCTACACCCGGTTTTCCGAAAAAATCTTCGTCGAGGTCGTCAGCGGCGGTGATCCCATTGATCGCCAGGTGTCC
>JBGSNN010000467.1:0-2216 GCA_041739655.1 Albidovulum sp.
CGGTGGCGCCCGGCCGCGCACAGGATCCCGGCAGCGACAGCTTCGTCTTTGCGAGTGCCGAAGCCGCGCGTGCCGCGCCGCATCTGGCGCTGATCCGCCGCGCGATCCGCGATCACCTGACACTGTCGCTCAGCTATCGCAACACCGAGGCGCAGCGCATCCGACCGCTTCACCTGGACTATTGGGGCAAGGGCTGGACGCTGGTCGCGTACTCTGAAAAATACCACGATTTCAATGTTCTTCGCGTAGATCTTGCGACGTCGCTTTCGCATGACGGCGGCGCGTTCCTGCCGGAGGCCGGCAAGACATTCGAGGACTACCTCGCCCGGCTGTCGCCGCTCTGATCGCCGCCCGCCGGAAACACGAAGCAGCGATCGCGGCGGATCATCAGCCACATGACGGTTCCGGGTTTCGGCAGGAACACTCCCGGAACCGTCGCGCGCAGGATTTCGCCGCCGAAGTCCATCCGGAACTCGATCAGGCTCTCGCGGCCGAGGAAGCGGGCGCGGGCGACGGTGCCGCGGGCCGGGGTACCATCCTCGGGCGTCGGGTTCGGACCGCGCCCGGCGCGGTCGAAGTCGATCTTGAGGTGCTGCGGCCGGATGACGATGTCGACCTCGGTGCCGTCCGGGACGCCGGGCGCAAGGAACTCGCCGAATGGCGTGGATGTCAGCGCACCCTGAACATTGCCGTGCAAAATATTGATATCCGAAAAGAAAGCGGCGGCGTCGCGGTCGGCGGGCGCGTTGTAGATATTGTAGGGCGCACCGCGTTGCACGATCCGACCGGCGCGCATCAGCGCGATCTCGTCGGCCATGCGCATGGCCTCGTGCGGCTCATGCGTGACGAGCAGAACGGCCGCCCCCTCTTCCTTCAGGAGCGACAGGGTATCGTCGCGGATGCCGTCGCGCAGCCGCTCATCGAGGCCGGAAAACGGTTCGTCCATCAGGAGGATGCGCGGCCGCGGCGCGAGCGCACGGGCGAGTGCGACGCGCTGCTGTTCGCCCCCCGAGAGTTCATGCGGGTACTTCGGCCCGAAGCCGGACAGCGCGACCCGTTCGAGAAGCGCCTCAACCCGATGGCTGCGGGCCCCGTCGCCCCGGCTCAGACCGAAGGCGATGTTGTCGGCGACAGAGAGATGCGGAAACAACGCGAAATCCTGAAACATCAGCCCGATGGCGCGCCGTTCCGGCGGCACCCGGAACACGGTGTCGCAGATTAGCGCCCCATCGACCCAGATCGATCCTTGGTCCTGCATGTCAACGCCCGCGATCATGCGCAGCGTGGTGGACTTGCCGCAGCCCGAGGGACCGAGAAGGCAGGTCACCTGCCCCGCCGCGATGCTGAGCGAGACGTCATCGACGACGCTGCGCCCATCGAAGCGGCGGACGAGGTTCCTGACGTCAAGTCTGGGCGGTTTCTGGGCCAGCATCTTTCTTGCCTGAGCGATTTTATCGGGTTTCGTCCGGATAGCAGTCCGGCACCGAGCCCGCAAGACCGGGGTTGCCGCTGCGGCCGCGACCCGACGCCGGTGTCGGGCGCGGCGGCAGGGAGCATGTGGACAATGAAGACGCTCAGAGCGTCGCGTTGAAGGCCCCGCCGTCGAGCAGGATGTTCTGGCCGACGATGTAGCCGGCATGAACCGAGCAAAGAAATGCGCACATCGCGCCGAATTCATCCGCCGTGCCATAGCGACGCGCCGGGATCGAGGCCGCGCGGCGCGCGCGGGCCTCGTCGATGGAAATGCCCTGGGCTTTTGCCGCCCCGGCGTCGAGCGCATCGGCGCGGTCGGTGGCGTGGATGCCAGGCAAGAGGTTGTTGATGGTGACACCCGAGGGCGCGACCTGCCGCGCAGTACCCGCGACATAGCCAGTCAGACCGGCGCGGGCGGCGTTGGAGAGACCAAGCTGAGGGATCGGCGATTTCACCGATTGCGAGGTGATGTTGACGATGCGGCCCCAGCCGCGGTCGATCATGCCGGGCAGGCAGGCCTTCATCAGGGCGATCGGGGTGAGCATGTTGGCATCGAGCGCGCGGATGAAATCCTCGCGCTCCCAGTCGCTCCAGAGACCCGGCGGCGGACCGCCGGCATTGGTGACCAGGATATCGACGGCACCGGCGGCGACGAGAACCGCGTCGCGCCCGGCCGCGCTGGTGATGTCCGCGGCGACGGGTATCACCGCGACGCCAAAGCGGCGGACGAGGTCGGCCGCGGT
>JBGSNN010000099.1:0-2854 GCA_041739655.1 Albidovulum sp.
CCGCGCGATCGGCGGCGGCGGCGGCTGGTCGGTGACGAGGGTGTCGATCCCGTCGAACCCCGCGACACGGATCAGGCCGGCGCGGCCGAACTTGGTGTGATCGGTGACGACGGCGCGCAGGTCGGCGCGCGCGAGCATCAGCCGGGCGAGTTCGGCCTCTTCGATGTCATGGTCCATCAGCCCGGTCGCATCGACGGCGCCGGCGGAGAGGATGGTCAGCCGGACGCGGAACCCGGCGATGAAATCCAGCGCGGACTTGCCGAAAGCCGCCCCGGAATCGGGCCGCAGTGCGCCGCCCGCGAGAAACACCCGGTTGCCGTTCCGGGTGGCAAGAATGCGGGCGATGTCTGTGGAATTGGTGACGATGGTGAGACGGCGGCGGGGGGTGAGTTCGCGGGCGACGAAGCTTGTGGTCGTGCCGGTGTCAAGCATCAGGCTGTCGCCGTCGCGGACCATTCTGGCCACCGCCGTCGCAATCGCCCGCTTGGCGGAGGCGTTCTCGCGCATGCGTTTCTGAAACGGCGCTTCGCCGAGTTGTCCGGCGAGGCCGACGGCGCCGTGGACACGCGCGAGCGTGCCGGCTTCGGTCAGCGGCCGCACGTCGCGCCGCACGGTTTCGAGTGAGACACCGAGGCGTTCGGCGAGTCCCGCGATGGTCGCGGTGCCCTCGGTTTCGAGGATGGTCAGGATTTCGGCATGGCGTTTCGACAGCATGGGCCCGGCTCCCTGGTTGGCGCGAGTTTAGGGTGATGCGGTGCGTTGCGCAATTCTCGGGCAGGATACGGGCAGGAAAATCACAAAAAACCACAGGCGGCGGATTGACGGAATCGCTCTGGTCGTCCCTACTCGGGTCAGGGAACGGGGCGGGGGCCTTGGCTGCCCCCCGCGAACGACCGTTCCGCAGACCGGTGAATCCGGCAGAACAGGGAGTTCACGATGCTCAAGACGAGAAAGACCTTGCTGCGTGCGATGGCGGCGTCGGCGCTGGCCGTGACCGCCGGGATCGCCGGGGCGCAGGAATCGACCGATCCGATCAAGCTGACGCTGCATGACTGGACCGGACAGCTCATCACGACGCAGTTGATGGGCGATATTCTCCAGAAGGCAGGCTACAACGTCGAATATGTGCAGGCCGACTACCTCGCGCAGTTCGCGGGCCTTGAGACGGGCGATCTCGATGTCGCGATGGAGATGTGGGAGACGACGGGCCGCGAGGCAATGGATGCCGCCACTGCCACCGGCAAGGTCGAGAACTTCGGTCCGACCGGGATGAAGGCCAAGGAGGAGTGGTGGTATCCTTCCTACATGAAGGAGAAATGCCCCGGACTGCCGAACTGGGAGGCGCTGAAGGAACCCGCCTGCGCCGAGGCGTTCTCCACCGCCGAAACCGCGCCGAAGGGCCGCTATCTGGGCGGGCCGGTGACCTGGGGTGGGTTCGATGACGAGCGGGTGGCCGCACTCGACTTGCCGTTCGAGGTGATCCATGCCGGCACCGATGCGGCGCTTTTTGCCGAACTGGAATCGGCCTACCAGCGCCAGGCGCCGATCATGCTCTGGATCTATGCGCCGCACTGGGCGCCGGCGAAATACGAGGGCGAATGGGTCGAATTCCCGACCTATTCGCCGGAGTGCTACAATGACCCGGCTGCGGGCCTCAATCCCGACGCGGCCTATGACTGCGGCAAGCCCTTCGGCGAGATCTGGAAGGTCGGCTGGGCCGGGGTCAAGGACAAGTGGCCGGGTGCCTACGCCGCGATCAAGGCCTTTACCATCGACAACGACGAGATGGGCCAGATGATCACCGACGTTGATCTGAACGGCAAGACCGTCGAAGAGGTGACGGACGCCTGGATCGCCGCCAACGAGGCGCGCTGGAAAGGCTGGATCGGCCAGTGAGGTCCTGGGCCGGACCGTTCCTGCGTGCGGGCGGTCCGGCCGCCTGGTTCCGGATGTTCAGATGACCATGATCGCACCTGCCGCGCGTGACGCCAGCGGCGCGCCCGCGCCACAGCCGACGCTGGAATGCCGCGACCTCTGGAAGCTGTTCGGGGCGCGGGCGGGCGAGGTTCTGCGCGCCCTCGGGTCCGAGGCGACGGCCGAGCGGATTTCGGCGGCCGGTGTGGTTCCGGCGGTGCGCAAGGTCAGCCTTTCCGTCCAGCCGGGCGAGATCTTCGTCATCATGGGGCTCTCCGGGTCGGGCAAATCGACGCTGGTGCGGCTGATGTCGCGGCTGATCGAGCCGACGGCGGGGGAAATCCTTTTCAACGGGCGGGACCTGCTGGCCGCCAGCGACCGCGAGATGGTCGAGATCCGGCGCCACAAGATGGGCATGGTGTTCCAGCATTTCGCGCTGCTGCCGCATCTGAGCGTGCTCGACAACGTCGCCTTTCCCTTGCAGGTGCAGGGAGTGGCGCGGGGGCTGCGCGAGGAGCGGGCACGGGCGATGATCGGGCTGGTTGGCCTGGCGGGGCGGGAGGACGCGATGCCGCGCCAGTTGTCGGGTGGCCAGCAGCAAAGGGTGGGCATCGCCCGCTCGCTCGCGGTGGAGCCGGAGCTGTGGTTTCTCGACGAACCCTTCTCGGCCCTCGATCCGCTGATCAGGCGCGAGATGCAGGACGAGTTCATCCGCCTGCAATCAGTCCTGAAGAAGACCATCGTCTTCATCACCCATGACTTCGACGAGGCGATCCGGCTTGCCGACCGGATTGCCATCATGAAGGACGGCGCGGTGGTGCAGGAGGGCACGCCGGAAGAGATCGTTCTGCACCCCGCGACCGAATATGTGCGCGCCTTCACCCGCGCGGTGCCGCGCGCCAAGGTGGTGCGGGTCGCCCGCGCCATGCGGCCGGCCGGG
>JBGSNN010000121.1:0-4373 GCA_041739655.1 Albidovulum sp.
GCAGCAGTCCTGGCTGAGATCGAGGCGGCGGCGGCGCTCGCGCCGCTGCACAATCCGCACAATCTTTCGGCGATCCGCGCGCTCGGCCGCCTGGCCCCGACCTTGCCGCAGGTTGCCTGCTTCGATACCGCCTTTCACGCCAGCAACCCCGAGGTCGCGCTGCGCTACGCGCTTCCTTCCGCCGAAGAGGCGCGCGGGATCCGGCGCTACGGCTTCCACGGCATTTCCTATGCCAGCCTGACGCGCCGCCTGCCGGACCTGCTCGGGACGCTGCCCGATCGGGTTCTGGCGCTGCACCTTGGCAATGGCGCGTCGCTCTGCGCGATCCTGAATGGTCGCTCGGTCGCCACGACGATGGGCTATTCGCCGCTCGACGGGCTCACCATGGGCACGCGGACCGGCGCGATCGACGGCAACGCCGTGCTGCGGCTGGCCGAACTTCACGGCATTGACGGCGCCTCCCGCATCCTCAACCGCGAAAGCGGGCTTCTCGGGCTTGGCGGCCAGTCCGACATGCGCGCGCTCCGTGCAGCGGGGACCGAGGCGGCGCGCTTTGCGCTCGACCATTTCGCCTACTGGGCGGTGCGCCACGCAGGCTCCATGATCGCCGCGATGGGCGGGCTCGACTGTGTCGCCTTCACCGGCGGGATCGGTGAGAACGATGCGGACATGCGCGCGGCAATCTGCGCCGGCCTCGCCTACATGGGGGTCGCGATCGACGCCGAGGCGAACCGTGAGGGCGCGGCCCGCCTTGCGGCTGGCGCGCCGTCGGTCGTCATTGTCCCGGCTGCGGAAGAGGCCGAGATCGCCCGCACCACAGCTGAGTTGATCGCGGATGCAGGTCGCGGAACATAGGGCTTGCATTGCGGCGTGAGGGCGAAGAACGTTCTGGAAAAAGGGCAGGAGTCAGGAAGAATGGGCTATCAGCAGCCGGAACTCGACACATCGCCGAAAGTCTCGGACGAGGTGCGGAAAACCACCTGCTACATGTGCGCCTGCCGCTGCGGGATCAATGTCCATCTGACCTCCGGCAAGGTCAGCTATATCGAGGGCAACCGCGACCACCCGGTCAACAAGGGCGTGCTCTGCGCCAAGGGGGCGTCCGGCATCATGCAGGTGACCGCGCCCTCGCGCCTGCGGGCGCCCTTGAAGCGGGTCGGTCCGCGGGGCTCCGGCGCGTTCGAGGAGATTTCCTGGGACGAGGCGATGGACATCGCCATGTCGTGGCTGAAACCGCTGCGCGAGGAGGCGCCCGAAAAGCTCGCCTTCTTCACCGGCCGCGATCAGTCGCAGTCGTTCACGAGCTACTGGGCGCAGGGCTTCGGCACCCCGAACTACGCCGCACACGGCGGCTTCTGTTCGGTCAACATGGCCGCCGCCGGGATCTACACCATGGGCGGCGCGTTCTGGGAGTTCGGCCAGCCGGACTGGGATCGGGCGAAGCTTTTCCTGCTGTTCGGCGTGGCGGAGGATCACGATTCGAACCCGATCAAGATCGGCATCGGCAAACTGAAGGCGCGCGGCAGCCGGGTGATCGGGATCAACCCGATCCGCACCGGCTACAATGGCGTCGCCGACGACTGGTACGGGATCACGCCCGGCACCGACGGTCTCCTGATCCTGTCGCTGGTGCATGAGCTTCTGACGGCCGGGAAGATCGACCTCGACTATCTTGCGCGCTGGACCAACGCCCCCTGCCTGGTGGATGAGGCCGAAGGACCGGGCAAGGGGCTCTTGCTGCGCGACGAGGGTGGCAAGCTTCTGGTGATCGACAGGGCAACCGGGCTGCCCGCGCCCTTCGACCGGGTCGGCGTTCGCCCGGACCTTGGCGCGACGCACAACGGCTGCCGCACCGTCTTCCAGCATCTCGCCGAACGCTACCTGGCACCAGACTATGCGCCCGAGGCCGTGGCGGCGCGCACCGGGATCGCCGCCGAGCGGATCAAGGGGCTGGCGTCCGAGATCGCCCATGCCGCCTTTGACGCGCCCGTGGTGATCGACCAGCCCTGGACCGATTTCCGCGGTGAGCGGCACGAGACCATGGTCGGCCGCCCGGTCGCGATGCACGCGATGCGCGGCATTTCGGCCCATTCCAACGGTTTTCAGACCGCGCGCGCGCTGCATCTTCTGCAGATCCTCATCGGCTCGGTCGAGACGCCGGGTGGCTTTCGCTTCAAGCCGCCCTATCCGA
Source organism: Albidovulum sp. (assembly GCA_041739655.1). GTDB lineage: Bacteria > Pseudomonadota > Alphaproteobacteria > Rhodobacterales > Rhodobacteraceae > Albidovulum. The sequence continues at coordinate 2,192 of JBGSNN010000121.1, forward strand.
AACCGCCCGAGGCGCATCCGACGCCGCACTGTGACTGCGTTCCGGGCAAGCCGCTTGGCGGGCCGCATCTTGGCTTCGTGCAGGGACCGGAGCATCTGGCGCTGAAAGCCGACGGCAGCCCGGCGCGGATCGACAAGGCCTTCACCTGGGAAAACCCGCTCTCGGCACATGGGTTGATGCATATGGTCATCCCGAACGCCCATGCCGGCGATCCCTACCGGATCGACACGCTCTTTCTCTACATGGCGAACATGTCGTGGAATTCCTCGATGAACACCGCCGCCGTGATGGGGATGCTCACCGACAAGGACGCGAGCGGCGACTACGTCATCCCGCGGATCATCTATTCGGATGCCTATGCCTCCGAGATGGTTGCCTATGCCGATCTGGTGCTGCCCGACACGACCTATCTGGAGCGGCACGACTGCATCAGCCTTCTCGACCGCCCGATTTCCGAGGCGGCGGCGGCGGGCGATGCGATCCGCTGGCCGGTGGTCGCGCCGGATCGCGACGTCAGGGCCTTTCAATCGGTGCTCGTCGATCTCGCCAACCGGCTGAGGCTGCCGGGGTTCGTGGATGAGGAAGGCCGCGCAAAGTACCGAGATTACGCCGATTATATGGTGAATCATGAACGCCGTCCTGGGATCGGGCCGCTGATGGGATGGCGCGGCAAGGAGGAGGTGAGCGGGCGCGGCGCGCCCAACCCCGACCAGCTTGACCGCTACATCGCCAATGGCGGCTTCTGCACCGCGCATGTCCCGGCCGAGGCCGCCTTTTTCAAACCGTGGAACGCGGCCTATCAGGAGTGGGCCGTAAGCCTTGGATTTTACGATAAACCCCAGCCCTATCTCTTTTCGCTCTGGTGCGAACCCTTGCAGCGGTTCCGTCTGGCCGCCGAAGGCCACGGCACGCGCCGGCCACCCGACCGGCTTCGCGCGCGTCTGAAGGCGGTGATGGACCCGCTGCCGATCTGGTATGAACCCTTCGGCGACGGCGCCGGGACAGAGTATCCGGTCCACGCGCTGACCCAGCGCCCGATGGCGATGTACCATTCCTGGGGCGCGCAGAACGCCTGGCTCAGGCAGATCCACGGGGTGAACCCGCTTTACCTGCCGACCAGGCTTTGGCAGGAGCATGGCTTCACCGACGGCGACTGGGCGCGGGTGACATCGCCCTCGGGTGAGATCACGGCGCCGGTCGCGCATATGGCGGCGCTGAACGAAAATACGATCTGGACCTGGAACGCGATCGGCAAAAGGAAGGGCACCTGGGCCCTGTCACAGGAGGCGCCGGAGGCAACGCAAGGCTTTCTTCTCAATCACTTGATCCATGAACTTCTACCCGAGAAAGGGGATGGGTTGCGCTGGTCGAACTCTGACCCGATCACCGGACAGGCGGCCTGGTTCGATCTCAGGGTGCGCATTGAAAAGGTCGATCCGCCAGAGGCGGCGCAGCCTGTCTTCGGGGTCCTGCAGTCGCCGCTTCCGGCGCCGAAGAGGAACCGGCCATGACCGCCCTGCCACCGCCTGCCGCGAAAAAGCTCGGCCTCGTCATCGACCTCGATACCTGCGTCGGCTGCCATGCCTGCGTGACCGCCTGCAAGGGCTGGAACGATCAGGGCTATGGTGCGCCGCTGTCGGACATGGATGCTTATGGCGCAGAGCCTTGCGGGACATTCCTCAACCGGGTCCACAGCTATGAGGTGGAAGGGATTGATACTGAGCCACAAATTGTCAACTTTCCGCGGTCCTGCCTGCATTGCGACAACGCACCCTGTGTGACGGTCTGCCCGACCGGGGCAAGTTACAAGCGGGCCGAGGATGGCATCGTTCTGGTCAACGAGGACGCCTGCATCGGCTGCGGCCTTTGCGCCTGGGCCTGTCCCTACGGCGCGCGCGAGATGGACGCCGCGGCAGGCGTGATGAAGAAATGCACGCTCTGCGTTGATCGCATCTACAACGAGACCCTGCCCGAGGCGGACCGGGTCCCCGCCTGCGTCCGCACCTGCCCGACCGGGGCGCGGCATTTCGGCGATCTCGGCGATCCCGAAAGTGCGGTCAGCCGTCTTGTCGCGGAGCGCGGCGGCTATGACCTGATGCCCGAATTGGGCACCGCCCCGGTGAACAAGTACCTGCCGCCGCGCCGCAAGGGGGCGGCGGCGGCGGCACCGCTGGCGCAGATC
>JBGSNN010000122.1:0-5695 GCA_041739655.1 Albidovulum sp.
AACCTTCTTCAAGTGACATCGTCGCGGCCGATTGGTCGGGCGGAACGACAGGCGCGGCTGGAATTTTCCAATGGGCGGGCGGAGGAGCCATGTCGTGGCCGACCTTGTCGCCGGTCGGCCGACCGGGCACGACCTGACGCGCTTCCGGCTCGGGCGGTTTTCCGACGGCACGCCGATCAGGCCTGGCCCGTCGCTCTGAGGGCACCGCCTTCGGAGGGCATCGGGCCCCTGCTCGGCGGGGCCTCCGGCAGGGGGGAAATGTCCGCAATGAGGAAGCGGGTGGGATCAGAGCCTGTCGCGGAGCGAGAACCAGACCATTGCCAGCACCAGAAGCGGCCAGCGCAGGGCAGCGCCGCCCGGAAAGGCCGGGGTCGGGACAGAGGCCATGAGGTCAAAGCGCTCGGCCTGGCCGGCGATGGCTTCGGCGGCAAGCTTGCCGCCGAGGGTGGCGAGGGCGACGCCGTGGCCGGAATAGCCCGAAGCGGTGAGGATGTTGCCCGCCAGACTCTCGAAATGCGGCATCCGGTTGAGCGTGATGCCGAGCGTGCCGCCCCAGGCATGAGTGATCTCTGTGGCGGCAAGCTGGGGGAAGATCTCCAGCATCGGCTTGCGGACGAGGGCGGCGATGTCCCTCGGGAAGCGGTAGCCATAGCTTTCCGCGCCGCCGAACAGCAGCCGGTGGTCGTCAGAGAAGCGGAAATAGTTGATGACGAACTTGCTGTCGGCCACCGCATGGTTGCCGCGCACGATCCTGTCCTGCGCCTCCGGAGTCATCGGTGCGGTCGCGACGATGAAGTTGTTGATCGGCATGACGCGGGCCGCTGTGCGGTTGTTGAGGTGTCCGAGATAGCCGTTGCAGGCGAGAAGGACATGGCCCGCGCGGACGCGCGCTGCGCCGGTCGTGACCTCGGCCGGGGTCCCGAAGCTGAGGCCGGTGACCTTGGAGCCTTCGTGGATGCGCACACCCGCAGCGGCGGCTGCACGGGCGAGACCGAAGGCGTAGCGCAGGGGATGCAGGTGGCCGCCGCCCATGTCGATATCGCCGCCATGATAGGCGGGCGAGCCGACGAGGTGGCGCATCTCGTCTCGGTCGAGCGGCCTGATCCGGTCGTAGCGGTAGTCCCGCGCCATCTTTTCGGCGTAGGCGTGGGCGTGCGGCACCATGCGCGCCCGGTGGCAGGCGTGGATGATGCCGGGTGCGAAGCCGGCCTCGGGCGCGTGCTCCCGCGCCAGCGCCAGGGTTGTCGCAACCGCTTCCTGCGCCAAGTCCCAGAGCGCGCGGGCATGGTCCTTGCCGATCATGCTTTCCAGCTCGTCCTGATCCCGCCGCTGGCCGGTGCCGACCTGTCCACCATTCCGCCCCGAGGCGCCCCAGCCGACGCGGTGGGCCTCAAGCAGCGCGACATCATAGCCGCGCAGCGCCAGATGCAGCGCCGCCGAAAGGCCGGTGAATCCGCCGCCGACGACGCAGACATCGGAGGTCAGATCACCCGCCGCCGCGGGATAGGAGCCGGGCGCCTCGGCGGTCTCGGCATACCAGGACCGCGGGTATTCCCCGGCCCGGTCATTGGCGTGGAGGAGTTCCACCGGCGCCTCAGGCCGCAGTCATGAGCCCGTCGGCCTTCAGCCCGGCATAGCATTCGTCGAGCGATTTCGTCGCGCGGTCGATGACGATGTCGATCTCGTCCGGCGTGATCGTCAGCGATGGCGCAAGGATCATCCGGTCGCCGACATGGCGCATGATGAGGTTGTTGGCAAAGCAGCGCTCGCGGCAGCGGTAGCCGACGGTCCCGGTCTCGGATGCGAACTTCGCGCGCGTCGCCTTGTGGGGCGTCAGCGCGAGCGAGCCCATCAGGCCGACGAGCTTTGCCTCGCCCACCAGAGGGTGATCGGTGAGCGCGTTCCAGCGTTCGGCGAGATAGGGGTTGGCGACGGTGCGGACATGCTCCACCACGCCTTCGCCTTCCAGGATTTCCAGGTTCTTCAGGGCCACGGCAGCGGCGACCGGATGGCCGGAATAGGTGTAGCCGTGGTTGAAATCCTCGGGCGAACCGCCGACCGTCGCGGCGATCTCGTCGCAGACGATCGAGCCGCCGATCGGCGCGTAACCCGACGACAGGCCCTTGGCGATGGTCATGATATGGGGGCGGATTCCAAAGGTTTCCGAACCGAACCAGTTGCCGGTGCGGCCGAAGCCGGTGATGACCTCGTCGGCGATCAGCAGGATCCCGTATTTGTCGCAAATGCGCTGGATCTCGGGCCAGTAGGTCGCAGGCGGGACGATCACCCCGCCTGCACCCTGAATCGGCTCTCCGATGAAGGCGGCAACGCGGTCAACGCCAAGCTCTTCGATCTTCGCCTCAAGCTCGCGGGCGCGGGCGAGGCCGAAGTCCTCGGGGGTCATGTCGCCGCCTTCGCCCCACCAGTAGGGCTGGTTGATATGGACGATGCCGGGGATCGGCAGGCCGCCCTGGGCATGCATGCCGCCCATGCCGCCCAGCGAGGCGCCGCCCATGGTGGAGCCGTGATAGGCGTTCTTGCGGCTGATGATGATGGTCTTCTCGGGCTTGCCCTTCACATCCCAGTAGCGGCGGACAAGGCGGATGTTGGTGTCGTTCGCCTCCGATCCCGAGCCTGCGTAGAAGACGTGGTTGAGATCGCCCGGCGCCAGTTCGGCGATCTTCGCCGCAAGCGCGATGGCGGGGACGTGAGAGGTCTGGAAGAAGGTGTTGTAGTAGCAGAGCTCCTCGATCTGACGCGCCGCGACCTCGGCCAGTTCCTTGCGGCCATAGCCGATGTTGACGCACCAGAGGCCCGCCATGCCGTCGATGATCTGCTGACCCTCGCTGTCGGTCAGCCAGACGCCCTTGCCACGGGTGATGATCCGCGCGCCCTTTTTCGCCAGTGCCGCATCCGAGGTGAACGGGTGCATGTGGTGTGCGGCATCCAGCGCCTGGAGATCGCGGGTCGGCATGTGATTGGTGATCTGGGTCATGGTGAAACCTGTGATGTGAATCCGGCGGCAGCGTCGCGCGCTGGGCGACATGTCCCGCGCTCCGGACCGGTCCGGACGGGACGCGGAGAGACAGCGACAAGAATATGATCAAAAGTCAGGGAGTCAATGAGATTTGATCAAATTCAGGCGTCGGCGAGCGACAGCCGGATCTGTTCCACGCCCTGCACGATGTCCTGCTCGACCGCTTCGGCCAAGGCCGCGCCATCGCCCGCCCGCATCGCCGCGAGCGCCTGTTCGTGTCGGTCGGGCAGGTTCAGCGTCCCGAACCGGCCGCAGACCACGCGCAGCGACGGGCCGAACCGCAGCCAGAGCGTATGGGCGAGCGCCACCAGAATCGGCGTCTCCGCACGGTCATAGAGCGCGAAGTGAAAGCGGAAATTGCCGCGCAGGTAGCCGTTGACATCGCCCGAGGCGATGGCCGCGTCGATCTCGTCGTCGATCTTCGCCAGCGCCGCGATGTCCGACGCCGTCACGCGGTCGACGGCGATGCGGGCGATCTTCGGCTCGATGGTCAGTCGCGCAAAGGCGAGTTCGTCGATCTGTGACCGCGTCAGCACCGGCACCAGCACCCGCCGGTTGCCCTGCAACGTCAGCGCCCCCTCTGCGGTGAGACGACGGATCGCTTCGCGCACAGGGGTCAGACCAGCGCCCAGCATCGCCGCAAGGCCCTGGATCGTCACTGCCTGACCGGGGGCCAGTTGGCCAAAGAGAATCATGTCCCTCAGACGGCAGTAGGTGATTTCATGCGAGGGCACTTTTGTAGGCATCTCGCCGGTTTCTCGAAGCTTCTCCATTGAGGGTCCTTATGGGGGCTGCGGGAAATTTCCTTTCTGTCATAATAAAATAGGTGTCCGCGAAATGCCATGTTGAATCGAGTCGCTTTTTTTGATCAAAATGGCCCGGCGAGGCACTAATAATCGCAGACGGCAGATCGGACCACTCTCGATCCGCCGGACAACATGACTAGGAGGTAGTATGAAACGACTGGGGATGACGGCAGCCATGGCGCTGCTGGTAACAGGTGCAGCTGGTGCGGAAGAGGTCCACGTTTACAACTGGTCCGACTACATCGACGAAGCGCTTCTTGCGAAGTTCGAGTCAGAGACCGGCATAAAGCTGGTTTACGACGTTTTTGATTCGAACGAAATTCTTGAGACCAAGCTCTTGGCCGGCGGCTCGGGCTATGACGTGGTGATCCCGACCGGGACCTTCCTGCAGCGTCAGATTCAGGCCGGCGTGTTCCAGAAGCTCGACAAATCCAAGCTGCCGAACCTCGTCAACGCCTGGGACATGGTGGCCGAGCGGACCTCGAAATACGATCCGGGCAACGAATATTCGGTCAGCTACATGTGGGGCACGACCGGCATCGGCATCAATGTCGCCAAGGTCAAGGAGGCGTTGGGCGACAACGCGCCGGTCGACTCGCTCGCCATGATCTTCGATCCGGCGAACATGGAAAAGCTCAGCAAATGCGGGGTGCAGGTCCTCGACGCGCCGACCGAGATCATTCCGGCCGCGCTGAAGTACCTCGGCGAAGACCCGGATGCGCAGGACTATGAGACCATCGCGAAGGTGGAGCCGTTGCTGACCGCGATCGCACCCTTCGTGCAGAAGTTCCATTCGTCCGAATATATCAACGCGCTGGCCAATGGCGACATCTGCGTCGCCTTCGGCTGGTCCGGCGACGTGCTTCAGGCGCGCGATCGGGCGGCGGAAGCCAACAACGGGGTGGAGATCGAATACCGCATCCCGAAGGAAGGTGCGCTGATGTGGTTTGACCAGATGGCGATCCCGGCCGATGCGCCCAACCCGGAAGCGGCACTGAAGTTCATCAACTTCATGCTCGATCCGCAGAACGCCGCCGCGGCGTCAAACTATGTCTACTACGCCAACGGCAACAAGGCCTCGCAGGAGTTCCTGAACGAGGATGTGATCGGCGATACAGCGATCTATCCGGACGATGCGACCATGGCCAATCTCTACACCGTGTCGCCTTGGGATCCGAAGGTGAACCGCTCGGTCACGCGGCTCTGGACCAAGATCAAGTCCGGGACCTGATCGTCAGAAGGAACCAGCACCCCGCGCCGCCACGGCGCGGGGTTTTTCACGACGAAGAGACGAGGATATCATGGCCCAGCCCGCCAACCGCCCGGTCTTTGCGCCCTGGGCCGATCCCAACGAGAAACCGCTGATCCGGTTTCAGAACGTCACCAAGAAATTCGGTGAGTTCACCGCGATCGACGACATCACGCTGGACATCTACCGGCGCGAATTCTTCGCGCTCCTTGGCCCCTCGGGCTGCGGCAAGACCACGCTGATGCGGATGCTCGCGGGGTTCGAGGCGCCGACCTCGGGCAAGATTCTGCTCGACGGCGTGGACATCGGGCCGGTGCCGCCGAACAAGCGGGCGACCAACATGATGTTCCAGAGCTACGCGCTCTTTCCGCATCTCAGCGTCTGGGACAACATTGCCTTCGGGTTGCGGCGGTCCGACATGCCGAAGGACAAGATCCCGGCGCGGGTCGAGGAGATGCTGCGCCTCGTACGGCTGGAAAAGTTTGCCAGGCGCAAGCCGCACCAGATTTCCGGCGGCCAGAGGCAGCGCGTTGCGCTGGCGCGCGCCCTTGCCAAGGCGCCAAAGCTTCTCTTGCTCGACGAACCGCTCGGCGCGCTCGACAA
>JBGSNN010000143.1:0-29624 GCA_041739655.1 Albidovulum sp.
ATGACCAATACCCTCAACACCCCCTGCGAAGCGCTCGAATATGCTTATCCGTTACGAGTGACGTGCTACCACTTGCGGCGCGGCTCTGGCGGGCAGGGCAGGGCGGCGCCTCCGTCGTCCTGAAGAAGATCCAGAACGGCGGCACCCACAGTGCGCGGGAGCTCGGCCAGCAGCTCGACTATCTCTTCTCGAAGGCGACCCGGTGCGGCGGCAATGCCGTTGCCTTCGATGACCGCCGCCAGTCGCTGACGCCGGTCGAGCGGAAGGAGATCGTCGCGAGCTGGACCGACCAGTGGCAGCGCAGCCCGAGAAACGGCCATACGACCCACTTGCTCGTGTCCTTTCCGCCGGAGGTTTCCGCGCGAAAAGCGCGGATCATCGCGGAGGACTGGGCAGCCGAGATGTTCGAGAGCCCGGAGGCGCGCGGCGACCAATGGGCCTATGTCGCGGCGCTTCACACCGACCGGTCGCATCCGCACGTCCATTTCGTGGTGCAGAACCGGGGGATCGACAACGACAAATGGTTCTATATGGCGAAAGGCCATGACTTCGACATGGGGGCGATGAAAGAGCGCCTGGCCGAGATTGCCGAGGATCATGATGTGGCACTTGAAACCACGAGCCGGGTCGAGCGCGGCATCCTGACCTATGGCGCGGGCCGGGCCGAGATCGAGCGCGCGCGGCGGGAGGGCAGGGCGGTTCAGGAACTGGCACGGACAGGCCTCGCCCTTGAAACAGCGCTTGCCGAGGTCAAGGCGGTGTCCGCCGCCTACCGCCAGCTCGAATTCGTCGCCCGCGCGACCGAGGCGCAGGACGTTGCCGGCTGCATGGCGGAAGCTGCGGCGGCGTTGGACGAGGGGCGGCCGATTGTTCCGAGGCGTGGGGCGACTGTCATGGACGGTCAAGCCGGTCCTGTCGCCGACGTTGGCGCCCCGCGCAGCTGGACGGACTTCCAGAGCCATGTGGAAGACTGGATGGCGAGGGTGGGCGGCAAGATGCGCGACCTTTCGGCCGAGACGCAGGCCGAACTTCGGCCGCAGTTCAACGACATTGCCGCGAAAGCGATGGAGGTTCTTGGCGACCGGCGCGGGGCCGAGCTGGCGCGGGAAGAACCGAAGAGCGCGCTCTATCGCTCGGCACTCTCGGCCACGGTGCCGGTCCTCGACGGCAGGGAAGCGCGGCTCTCCGCGGCGCGGACAGTGCGGCTGCGCGAGGGCCTGAGCCGGGAAGCCGATGCCGCCGGGCTCGATGGCGGGGCGGTCACGAAGCGGGTTGAAAGCGGCGCGTCGAGCGCGCTTGAAGAGCGCGAATGGGTCAAGGCCGACATCGCCAGCGCGGCCGCCGCGAAAGGCCTCGATCTCGGCTGCGAGACGGATCTCATAGCCGTCGCCGGCATTGTCGATCGCTTCTATGAGCGGGCGGGCGAGATGCTGAACGAAGCGCGCGGCGCCCGGATCGAGAGCGCGGCACGGCACTTGCGCGCGACACTTGGCGCCATGGTGAAGATGGAAGAGCGCCTCGGCCAGGTGCGGTTCGAGACCGATGCCGATGCGCTCGGGATCGTCGAGCATTTGAAAGCGCGCTACGGCGAAACCATCATCCGGGATCTTGCCCGGGGCAAGACCGATGCTCTGGCGAAGGACTTCACCGGGGCCGGGGAGCGCGCGAAGATCGCCGAAGCAGTGACCTCGGCCGCGCGCGACCATGAGCCCTTCGGTCTGTCGCCGAGGGAAGCCGAGGCCGCGCATGACCGGCTCACCGCGCGCAGGGCCGAAGAGCGCGACGACGCGCGCGGGACCTCGCGCAGCCGCGACCGTGAGCGATAGGGGCGGGCCATGCAGGGAGAAAGGTCAGCCAACCGCGATCCGCTACGATCTGGCCGCCAATCAGGACTTGCTGCGCTCTGTCGACCAAGGCGCGGTGCAGATCGACGGCAACGCCCATGACGCCGCGACCTTTTTCATCCTGACCTGCGGGCCGACAGGCACCGGCGCTCCAATCCGCTCTCGGCGGATCCGGAAATGCTCAACTCAGGCTGGCTGGAGGTCGCCACCGATCGGGGAGAGCTGGCCCACCATGTTGGTCCGATGGCGCCGGCGGCAAGGCGCATTTCAAGCCGGATCAGCGACCAGCCTGGGGCTGGCGCCGCCTTCCGCAGGCCGGACTTGCACCTTAAGGGCCGCGTCGGCCGCCTGTTTGGAGTGCCGGCGTTCGTCGACCAGGGTCTCGAACGATTGCAGGCTCTCGGAGACTTCCCCCGCGACGGCGGTGAATGGACTGGCGTCATTGACCTCGGTCGCGCTTTCGCTGGGGATCGGCCCTTGCACCAAGGGCGCCGCCTCGGGCGCCGCTACGATTGAGGCGGCGAGGCCGGCCGGCCGCGACCGATGGCGGATCGCGCCAATTCGCTCGCGCAACTCTGCAACCTCCGCCCGCAGCACGGCGATCTCCGCGATCTCGCTCGGCGGATAGGGGAGGGGCCCGCTCTGCTTTTCGATCAGCGCCCGGAACGTCGGATCTTCGAAGTATACGATCCTCTCCGCCATGATCGGGTTCTGGCGTTCGGGCAGGAGGATGACTTTCATCGGCGAGAGGCGCCGGATTTCGTCGGGTGAGAGGAGCGGACGTTCCTCCATCCGTCGCGAGATCGAGCGCTTCGCCCGAAGCCCGGTGTCGCGCGACAGGCTGTCGCTGACCGAAAGCTTCGTCGTCTTGCCAAGCCCGTCGGACACCTCGGCGGCGGTCTTCTTTTCGTTGGGTGAGAGGAAGAGCTTCATCCCGGCGGCAGATTCGAGCGAGAGCCGGATGTTCTCGCCATAGATGTTGTCGAGGCCGGGGATCGATTGCGTGATGATCGACACCCGCGCGCCGTGGCCGGCGAGCTGCTTCAGCGCCTGTTCGACAATCGGCATCGGGCCGAGCTGGTCAAACTCGTCGAGCATGACCATGACCGGCCAAGGCTCGCCTTTCCTGTCGGGCAGGGTGGCGCGGAGCGTGGCGATGAGCTCGCCGAAAAAGAGCCGGATCAGGGGCGCGAGCGTCTTGATGTCGTCGGCATTGACGACCAGGTAGACCGACTGCGGGCGCCTCCTGAGATCGGCAAAGGAAAAATCGTTCGCACCCGTCGCCTTGTCGACGGCCGGGTTGTTCCAGAGCGTCAGGCCGGCGCCGCTCAGCACGGAGGCATAGGAGGAAAGCGTTCGGTCGGAATAGCCCGCGAACTTCCTGAAGGTCCGACGTGCCGAAGGATGCCCGACCTCGGCGGCCATGGCCTTGTAATGATCCTGGGTGGCGCCGCTGCCGAAGAGGATGCGGGCAATCTCGCCGATCGTCGGCCGCTCGCGCTCGATGGCGAGAAGTCCGGCCGCGACGAAGAGTTCCCGGCCTTCGGTCAGGAAGTCGCCGGCATTGCCCTTGTCGGAGACCGTCAGAAAGTAATCCGCGATCTTCGCAAGCTCGGTGTAGCGCCGGTCGGGGTGCGCAATCCGCGCGACCCGTTCCAAGGGATTGTAGCGATGGCCCGGATGGTCGAAGTCGAAGGGCGCGAAACGGAAGATGCGATCTCCCTGGCTCGCACGGTGCCGCGAGGTCGCCTCAAAAATCTCGCCCTTCACATCGAGGACGACCGTACTCCCCGGGAAGAGGAGCATGTTCGGAATGACATAGCCCACGCCCTTGCCGGCGCGCGTCGGCGCGACCACGAGGCAATGCGGGAACTTGTCATAGCGCGCCGAGACATAGGGCCGCGCCTTTTCCGGCCGGCCGAGCTTGGCGAAGACGAGGCCTTCGCCAAGCGGTTGCACCAGTCCGGCTTTCTTCAGCTCCGCCTTGGTCTGGAACCGTGATTGGCCGTATTCGGTCAGCTCCTGCCTGAGCGACATGAGGCAGGCGAGGACGGCAAGGGCGAGCGCCGCCGTCGCGACGATCCGGGCGGCGATGGCCCATGGTCCGACCCCGAGACCAGAAAAGCCCGGAAAGTCGGTGACGAAGCTGAAGGGCTCCCCGCCGTTCAGGCCGAGGCCGGCGGCATGGTTGAGGTAGATGCTCGCGGCGGGAACACCGGCCGCGATGCCGGCGAGAAGACCGAGGGCGGAAAGGGCGGCGGTGCGGGGCCAGTTGTACATGGATGGCGCCTCTACCGCTCGCGGTCCCGGTCGCGCAAGATTTCACGCACTTCGGCCTGGCGCGCGGCAAGCCGGTCATGCGCGTCCTCTGCCTCTTTCGGCGCGAGTCCGAAGGCCTCATGGTCACGCGCAGCGGAGGTCACGGCTTCGGCAATTTTCGTGCGCTCGCCGGGATTGGCGAAATCCTTCGCCAGCGCGTCGGTTTTGCCCCTGGCAAGATCCTTGATGATTGTCTCGCCGTAACGCGCCTTCATATCTTCGACGAGGCCTTTCGCATCGATGTCGGTCTCAAAGTGCACCTGGCCATGGCGCTCTTCCATCGTCACCATGGCGCCAATCGTCGCGCGCAGCACGCTTGCGACATGCCCGACCCGGACCCCACGCGCTTCATTGATCATCACGCTCGTCCGCTCATAGAAACGGTCGACGATGCCGGCGGCGGTTGTGCGGTCGGTCTCCTGGCGGATATCGAGGCCGGTTTTCGCCGCCACGCTGGCGACGTCGGCCATAACCCAAGCGCGCTCTTCAAGCGCGCTCGATGCGCCAGTTTCGATCCTTGCGGCAATGTCCCGGCCGCGGAGACCAGCGGCGTCGGCTTCCCGCCTCAAACCCTCGCTGAGCCACTCGATCTCTGTGGCAGACATCGGCGCGGGTGCGCCGTCGAGAACCGGCGTTTCCGTCGAGAGCGCGGAGCGATAGAGCGCACTCTTCGGCGCTTCCATCGCAAGCCCCGCCTGGCGCCTTTCGCCAAGAACTTCCATTGCTCTTGCAGCGAGGTCGTTGAACTCTGGCCGAAGCTCTGCCTGCGACTCGGGCGAGAGGTCGCGGATCTTGCCGCCCACGCGCTCAATCCAGTCTTCGACGCGGGTCTGGAAATCGGCACGACCCATTGAAACGGCGGGGCCTTCGCGTTGTGCGTCAGCGAAAGCGACGAGGGTAGGGCTCTTTGTCAGATGCCGGGCCAGCGCTTCACTGAGGGGGCTTTCGTCGGGAAAGCTTGCGAGCACCGGACCTTCCCGGTGGGCATCGGCAACGATGAGTGCGTCGGGCGACTGAAGGAGCTGCCCCTCCGTGAACCGGCCCCTGCCAAGGGTGCTGTCTGCATCCGGGATATGCTTCCCGACGACGTTTCGGAACTCCGGGTCGGCAACCAGCCCGTCAACCAAGGCACGCGTGGCGGGGCTGTCCCGGCCGAAGGTCGCGATGAGTTGCGCCTCCTGACCGGCATAGATCGCGGTTTCGGGCTGCGGGAACTCCGGCCGCTCCTGGTGCTGGACGGAGAGCGTGGTTGGCACCGGCACGCGGTCTTCCTCTGCCTCGCGCTCCCAGCTTGCTACCTGCTTCACGGCCGCGTCGAGGCCCTTTTCGCCGCCTTCGTAGAAATCGAGAGCATGTCTCAGGGCGGCTTTCTCATTCGGGAAGGTCATGTCCGAATGGGTGATGACGCCATCGCCACCGCCAAACGCAGCCTCGTAGCCGGTATGGATGCCTTTCGCCGTCGCAACAGCGACGCCGCGCAATTCCACATCAAGGTCCGTTCTCACCGCCCATGACGTTCTGGCAATGACGTCCGGCCGGCCCTCGGCGGAGGCTGCGAAAGCGGCCCGGCCGTCAGGCTCTGCCTCGGCTTCGGCAACCCCTATGGCGGATTGCAGGCGCGGACCCGGCGGGAGGTCTCCGCTATGCGCTGTCCAGAGTGCTGCCGCCTTACCCGGTTCAGCGGCGGCAAAAGCTTCGAGATCATCTTTCGTGCGCGCATGAAGCCGTGGCCCGATGGCTTGGCCATCGGCCTCCTGGTCGGCTTGGCCGAGCCGGTCCGTGAGCGATGCCTCCATGGCCTCCTGGAACCCCGCGCGGAACGCCGCATCGGGCGCGTGCGACTCCGGCAGGGATTTCCCATAGCGAGGCTCGCCCGCCTCATCCGTCCCGGCGACCGTCGTCCGGGCCATGATCCGCGCAGTCTGGCCGTCGACATGCGTGACCGAGGGCCGCTCGGCCGGATCGGCGCGAAAGAAGGCCGCGCCGGCCTCTCGCGGATCTTCATACTCCTGCACGGCGCCGCTCCTGGCGAGCCCTACCGAGAAATATTCCGTCGCGCGCTCGTCCCTGCCGTTGGCCGGGCTGGTTGCGGTGTCGTTGTCCATGCGGAACCTCCAGCACTAAGCGTGAAGACGGGGAGGGCGGGACGGCGCTCAGTCGCCGAGGCCAGGGAAGTAGATTTCCATGATGCCGCGCCGGCCATCCTGGTGACCCATCTGCACGATCACGTCGATGGAATTGGCGAGGTAGCGGATCACGTCTTCGAAGCCGAGCCGGGTGCCGGTCGCGAGGACGAGGAGCGCGAGGCGCTCCATCGCCTTGCGGGCGGTCTCGGCATGGATCGTGGTGAAGGAGCCCGAATGGCCGGTGTTGATCGCATCGAGGAAAGTCGCGGCTTCCGACCCGCGCAACTCGCCGAGAATGATCCGGTCGGGCCGAAGGCGGAGCGAGGCTTGCAGAAGTGCATCGGCCGAGCGGCGGCTTCCAACCTCGCGCGAGGCGATGAGCGACACGACATTCGGTAGCGCCGGCAGCAGTTCGGCGGAATCCTCGATGGTGACGATCCGCTCTGCCGGATCGATGAGGGAGAGAAGCCGCCGGCCGAGTTCGGTCTTTCCGGTCGATGTCCCACCCGAGAGGATGGCATTGAGCCGGTTCTCGACAATGGCCTTCAGGAGCGGATCGACATCCTCGCCCTTGCCCTCCGCGACGACCTTGTGCAGGACCTCGCGGCGCTCCTCTTCCAGCGAACGGAAGGGATCGCGGAGGAAGCTGAAACTGTGTGGCCGGGCGGCGCGTTCCGCGCCCCGGAACACCCGGAAGGAGATCGCTGCTCCGCCGATCACTGCGGGCGCGATCGTCACCTGCGCCCTGAGATCGGCATCGCCAGCCCTGATCGTCGTTGAGACGATGGGGGTCTTGTCGGTCAGCTTTTCCTGGGCGCTATTTGCAATCTGCAGAGCCAGATCGCGGATGCGCGATTTGCTCCAGGGCGCGACATCGACCGATGCCATATAGCGATGGCCGGCCCGTTCAACCCAAAGCCTCCCGTCCGCATTGATTGCCAGTTCCAGGACGGAGGTATCGATGATGAAGGGCAGGAGCGGCGTCAGATAGCGCTCGAGATAGCTCATCAGTAGAACTCCAGATCGCTATCGACGCGCACCATGACGATGGCACCCTGATCGGTCGAAAGCGTCGGCGGTATGTCGAGGTAGTCGCCGATGGCGCTGTCGGTCGCATCCTGCATATTGCTGCCCATGTCCGTGATGATGCTGATGCCACTCCCTTCCGATGCGTCGGAGCCGGCGAGATCGGGGCCGGCGCCGATGATCGACAGAAGCGTGGCCGCGCCGAATTTTTCGATGAAATGCGAGCGGACCTTCGCCGGCAGCCCGGAACGACCGAGCCCGTCCGTGCCGTAGGCGGCGAGATCGACCGACTGGCCGTCGGTGGTCACGATCCGGTTCCAGGCGATCAGGATACGCTTCTGACCGACACCCACGTCGGACTCATAGCGGCCGAAGAGACGCGAGCCGCGCGGGACAAGGACGCGTGTCATGTCGAACGACCAGACATCGCCCGTGACGATCGCGGCGACCGCACCGGGCAGATCGGAGTTGATCGCGGTTTCGAGCGCCGCCTCGATCAACGTGCCTTGCATGATCGTGTGCGAAGGATTGGCAATGACCGCGGCCTGTTTCGTCGCGACCGGCCGTGCGCTCGCGCGGATGAAGCTGTCGGCGCCGATATACCTGTCCTGGGCGTCGCCAGCGGTTTCGCCCGAAGCGCTGCCGCCGGCGCCAGTTCCGCCGCCCGCGCGCCAGGCCACCATCGGTGCATGGATCTGCGCCAGGCGCTGTTCTTCGGCTGCCTGCCGGCGCCGTGCCAGCTCTGCCTGCCGTTCGGCGCGGTCTTCCTTTTCGGCCGTCCTTTGCTCGGCCATCATCCGTTCGGTGTCGATCTGGCCCTGGAGCTGCATGATCTGCCGCTCCAGCGCGTCGCTCTTGCTCCTGGCATCCGCCAGCGCCCGGTCCTTGCCGGACAGCTCGCCCTGAATCCCACGGAGCTCAGTCCGGAGATCCTTCAGGGCGGCATCGTCGGCAACGGCGACTGTTTTCGGGTTGCGCTCCATCTCTGCGATCTTCTCAGTCAGGCTGTCGACCAGCGCCTGCAATGTCTGTACCTCCGGCGAGGGTCCGGTCGCGATCCTGGGCGGAACCTCGGGCGCCGCCTCGGGCCGGACCCTGAAACCGTCGAGACCGCCTGCGCCATCGCCGAACTCCGCCACGGTCGAGGTTTCGACCGCCGCCCCGCTACTTTTCAAATCCGGTGCGACGGCCACGACATAGGCGCCGGTCACGAGCCCGACTACCGCACCACCGGCACCGATGAGCCAGGGGCTCACGCGCTTGCGCCTGACCTTCGCGGCGCCCGTGATCTGCGCAAGGCGTTTTTCGATCCGGTCTTCGTCGTCCTTGCGATCGTCCGTCACTGCCGGCGCCCCTCGATGCAGACATATTGATCGCCCAACCTCAGCACCCAGCGGGGCGAGCGCGTTGTCGCGGTGATCGTCGTGCCGGTCACATGGCTGTTGACCGCATATTCCCGGCCCGCCTCGTCAGCCCGGTAGAGGGTTGGCATCGGCGCATCGGCCGGAATACGGAAGCTGGTCCTGTAGCCGTCATCGCTGATCGCAACTGGCGTGAAGGCTGGTCGCTTCGGCTTTTTCAGGACGACGTAGCGCCGCGGCTGAGACGGCGGGGCAGGGGCGGCACCGGCCGCCGAGCCGTAGCCGCCGGAACGGCTCCCCGGCACAGTGAATTTCACCGAATACATCGGCGGCCGCTTCGTCGTGGAGACCACGTTCAGGAAGTAGATGTTGCGGTTCGTCTCGACGGTGAGGTTGGTGCTGACGCCAGCGACGGTCGGCTTGATGATGAAGAGGTTCTGGCCTTCGAGCCTGTCGATGTTGAAGCTTTCGAGATCTCCGGTGGCGATCGACTGGATGCGCTCACCATCTGCAACCTCGATCAGCGTCACCGTGCGGATCTGGGTATAGACATTGTAGACTTGGCCCTGCTGAAAGCTGGCATAGGTCACGCGCGGATCGCGCTGCCCGGGCTTTGCGGTCGTCTCGGCGAGGGCTGGCAGGGCAGCGAGGCCGAGGCAGAGCGGAATCATCTTGAGAAGGCGCATTCCTCAGTCTCCCTGATCGAGATTTTCGGCATTGACCCGGTAGGCCGTCACCGTGAAGCCCAGGGGGTTTTCCCAGACCAGTGACATGTCGCGCTCGGCGCGCGGCACGAACTTCCAGGCGATGGTGGCGTAGAACTTGCCTGACCGTTCGGTGCCGTTTGCCTGATGGAGCGTTTTCAGGAACCTCACCTGGGCCGTCGTCGGATTGATCGGGTTGATGGCGAGGATCTTCACCTCGGCCCGCGCGCCCGGCCCGTAGACCTTTGGTGGATAGTCCCTCGCGCCCTCGTCCCAGAGACGTTGCAGGCTTTCCTTCGCCTGGGCCTCCGAGCGCTGCCATGCGCCAAGGATGCGTTCGTCATTGTCATGCTCGTCATAGGTTTCGCGGTCGGTCACGTAGTTGAACAGGAGCCCCTGTTGCACCGCCTGCTTTTCTGCCATGCCGGCGGCTTCGACTTCGACGGTGCGGGTCGCAACGCCGGTATCCCGGTCGACGATGGTGAGAAAGGCCTGCGTTTCTTTCAGCGGCAGGACCGCGACAGCAGTGCCGACGCCCGCGAGGCCGACGATCATCCCGCCAATGGCGATCGTCCAGGCCAACCGCTCGCGCCGGCGCACGCCGAAAATCATGTCTTCGGACAGAATCGTTCCGAGTTGTGGCGTATCATGCCGCATCTTCTTTGCTCCATTCAGACCCGCGCGCCGTCACGGTGACTTGCGCGACAGGTAGTTTCCGATCTTGCGGGAGGTCTCGCCCGGGAATTGCCGGAGCCTCGCCCCGGCGCCGGCCCAGGACCGCGCCACATGGTGCTCTGCCATCCGCTCGGTCTTGCCGTAGATCATGCCGGACGCAAAATTGCGCGCACGGCTCATCTGGAGCGCAGTGGCCGGAAGGCCCGCCACGCGCAGCGCCTGGGGCGTGATACCGGCCAGGTTGAATTGTCCGGTGATGTTCGAAACCGCCTGCGGGATCGACCAGAGCGCGAAGAAGCCGACGAAGATGATGACGAGAAAACCGAGGATCGAGCCGAGGGTCACGGCCGCGCCGGTGCCGATATTGCTCAGGTTGTAATTCGTCGAGACGCTGATGACGGTGCCAATGATGCCAGCCGCCGCGACCGGATACATGAGATAGCCGATGAAGGCCGAAAGCCAGGCCTCGAAGAGGTTCTTGGTGCGCTCGAAGATGGTGAAGATCATCGCCAGCGGCGCGACGCCGAGAAGAAAGGCGATCATGAGTTTAGAGAAGGCGACAATGAGGACATAGGCCGCCATCAGAAGCGCCAGAATGGCGTAGAGGAGGGCGCCGATGACACCGCGGGTGATCGAGCTCATGGATTGGGTCACGGCATCCACGATAGTCGCCATATCGGTCGCGAACTGATCCATTGCGGCGTCAGGCTGCGCCGGCAGGCCCGCACCGCCGATCGCGAAGAAACCAAGCGCCATGTTTTGGCTGCCGTTGGTCAAGGCATCGTAGAAGACCGAGAAATTCGCCCAGGAAAGCCCGAAGGCGAAGACGAGCACGATCCGCGCGCCGATCTGGAAGGCATCGCGCATGCCGACGGCAAAGACGTTCATCGCGACCGCGATGCCGAGGACGGCAAAGAGCAGGCCGAGAAGGGCGGTGTAGAGCGTCAGGACCGAGCTTGCCGTCGCCTGGAAATACTGCGATCCGGCGGCGAGGACGGCCGCATCGATCTGCCCGACGATCAGCGTGATGAGGTTCATCAGAAGGCCCCCCCGCAGAGGCGCTCGACGGCCCGCCGCAGCCGCATGCCCTCATCGCGAAGGCCATAGGCATCGACCGGCTGCGGTTTGCCATTGGCCTTGACGAACGCCGCGAGGATCCGCGCGACCGGCTCCCAGGGCGCGACCTTGCCGCTGCAAGTACAGTTTTCGGTCGCGAGGACCTGCCGGAGGTTCAAAAGCCCGTAGATTTCCGACTTCATCCGTCGTTCGAGGGTTGGCACGCCCTGAATGAGCTCGTCATGGACGGCTTGCGGCGTATATGGCCCGCAGTGTTCGATCGGCACGTTTTGGGTGCCGGTGAAGCGGGGCAGGGCTGCGAGGGCGGCATCGTCCGGCGCGGGATCAGCGAAAAAAGCGTTCGCTGCGGCGGCTGCCTCGGCCGGGGCGAGATGCGACGCCAATGCCTGCTCATCCTGATCCATGGATGGCAGGATTTGCCGAAAGCTGCTGTCCTGATCCGCCGCTCCGGTTGTCCCGGCCATCGCCATGGTGGTGGACAGCATGACCGAGACGAGGCCAGCCAGACAGCCGGCCCGACCTGGGACACCCACTCTAAAATGCCAACTCCTCATTACGGTACGACCTTCAGGAACTTCTCTTCCTCGGCGGCGGTTGCTGCATCCATGACGCCCATGTTGCCGGCATTCGCCATCTGCACGGATTCTGCCGACCAGATGTTTGCGAGCGCCACGCCCAGCTCCACCGTCGCGGCGGTGTTGAGGTCGATCGCCTCCTTGATGTTGGTCGTCGTCGCGATCTGCCGCGCGAAGCCGTCGAGCCGGGTCAGGCTTTCGGTCGCGGCTGCGGCACTTTCCTCTGCCGCGACCGAGACGAAGGCGCTGGTATTGGCCGAATTGCCAATCCGTGCGGCCGAAGGATTGGCGCTCTGGGCAAGTTGCCCGACCGTCGCCGTACTGAGGCCGGCATTCTTGAAGAGATTGTCGACGAAGCTCGCGGTCTGGGTCGCGCCGACCTGCCCGGAGGAGAGGACCGCGCCCCAGTTGCCGGTCTGCGCGCTCACGAGCGCAGACGAGAGATCGCCCCAGCCGGGCAGAATATCCTGAAGGAAGGTCTTTGGATCGATGTTCAGCGCCTGAAGGCTGAGCCCCTTGGTCAGCGCGTCGTATTGCGCTTGCAGGGTCTTGATCTGCTGGATCAGTTTCAGGGTCTGGTCATCGAGCTTCAGGTTCTGAAGTATCTCTTCTTTGAGCTGCGCCTTGGCTTCGGTCAGGACCTGAAGTACCTGAAAGATGTTCTTCGTATCGACGGTCGGCACACCCTGGGCATGGGCACCGGGTGACAGGAGGAGAAGAGCGGCGGCGGCGGAGACGAGAAGATTTCTGCGGTGATTCATGGGACATAGCTCACATTCAGGAAGGAGGTATCGCGGGCATAGGCCTGGAGCAGCAGCGTGTGCCGCGCCTGATCGACGAGGGCATGGGCGGATTTCATTCGCGCGACCATGACCGCGATCCGGGCCACTTCGATCCGCGCATAGCTGGCGAGGTCCATCGCCTCTTTCTCGGTCGTGGTCAGCGGGATGCGCGTGGCAATCTCGCGGAGCCGCGTGACCGACTGGACGATCTGACCGGAAGCGACCGCAGCATAGTGCAGGCCGGCATCGGACATGTTGCTGGCTTCGGCTATGGCCACGTCGCGCGGGTCGAGCGTGTCCACGGTGTCGACGTTGGAGACCCGCCCGGCATAGAGATTATAGTAGCCCGCAATCCGGACCACGTAGTCCTGGGTTTCGCGGTAGGGTGGAATCCCGCCGTATTTCTGGACCGCGCCGGGACCGGCATTATAGGCGGCGAGCGCCAGTGGCATGGAGCCGAAGCTGGAGAGCTGCTGGAGGAGATAGCGCGCGCCGCCGTCGAGCTGCAGCTCAGGATCGTCGTAGTAGGCCGGGTAAATGCCGAGTTGCTGCGCCGTCCCCGGAATGATCTGGGTGAGGCCAAAAGCCGCCGCCGGCGAGCGCGCGCCGATGGAAAAGTTGCTCTCCTGCTTCACCAGTGCCTGAAACCAGCAGCGGAACTCCTGCGGGTTGATCCCGGCGCGGGCGAGGGCAGGGTGGCCGCCGTAGCGCATTGCGGTGGCGACGATCATTTCCTCGATGGTCTGGCGCGCATCGCCGTAAAGCCGGGGCGCGTAGGGATTGTTGTCAGGGGTGGCGTAGACCTGCGCCGCCGGCGCCCCCGCCATCGTCTCGATCGGACCCGTGACGGCGCTGACGCCCGTCATCGCCCGGAGCGTGCCGCCGAGCGCGTCGAGCTGGCCTTGCCGCAGGATGGAGATCTGATCGCGCAGGGCGGTATCCGTCTCTTCCGTCGCCGTTTGCATTTGCTCTTCGGTCACGACGAGCGCGGTCGTGGCCGTCAGCTTGCCATCCGTCACCGGAACGCCCTGGCCGAAAACGGTCAGGGCCGAGCCCGTGACCAGGGTTGCAGCGAGGAATGACGCCATGGCGCTGTTCACCGGCAGTCTTCCAGGCCAAGGCCACGGGTCACCTCCGGTGCGATTGCAGGCGCCGGCGCCGCGTGCGCCCAGCAATTCGTCCGCAATGTCGGTGTCTCGCAGCCGGCGAGCGCCGCCGCGAAGCTGAATCCGATAAGCAGACTTATGTAACTAGTTGATTTCATTATAGTTTACCTTCCAGAAGCCCGGGCGCGACGCATAGTCTGCACCAAAGGCCGTTTCGCCAGCCTGACCGCCACCGAGCGCGGTCATCAGAGGCCCGAGCGCGCCGAGATCGACATCGAGGATGGTCGAGCCGCGCGAGGTTCGCCAAAGCGCCATCCGGCGCGTGAGACGGCCCTGCAGCAGGAACTCGAGTTCGTTTTCCGACAGACCGAAGCTCTTGTAGTCCTCGGGCTCCGCAGCGCCGTTCGGGAAGATGAGCTGGTTCGGCAGGCCCTCGAAAATGGCGCGGGCGCGGGACTCCAGGATCTGGCTCGGAAACTGCGTCAGCATCACCACGACGACATTCTGCTTGCGCGCCGTGACCAGCCATTGCCGGAGGCGCCTGGCGAAATAGTCGTCATCGAGCACCTTCCAGGCCTCATCGATGAGAATGAGCGTCGGGTGTCGCTCTTCCATCAGAAGCTCGATCCGGCGGAAGAGATAGGAGAGGATCGCAGTCCGCTCGGTCGAAAGATCGAGAAGTTCGGTCAGGTCGAGCGCCGTTACCCGGCTCCTGAAATCCACAACCGGTCGGTCGGCCGCGCCGAAGACCCATCCGAAGCGGCCGCCCTCGGTCCATTCGCCAATCTTCGCGGCCAGGAGCCGGTCGTCGCCGACATCGCCGATGAGCGTCGCAAAATGGCCGAATGTCCGGAGTCGCGCCGGTGCCTCGTCATTCTGGCGAACGGCCTGTTTCAGCGCCTCTGACTGCGCCGGCGTCATCAGGGTGCCATCGCGTTCCGCCAGCGCTGCAAGCCAGTCGATCAGGAAGGCTTGCCCGCGTGTGCCGTCTTCGGTCAGGAGCGGCGCGAGTCCCGTCCCCTGCCCCGCCGCGATCCCGGCATAGCTTCCGCCCATCGCCTCGACCGCCATTTTGAGGCCCTTGTCCTTGTCGAAGACGATAACCCGCGCGCCGGTCCGGAGTGCCTGCGCCGTCAGGAAAGCAAGCGTTCCGGTCTTTCCCGAACCCGAAGGCCCGAGAACGAGCGTGTGACCAACGGTCGGCTCGGCTGCGGGATCGCCGGGCTCATGGAACGAAAACCGGTGCGGTGTGCCCTGCGCCGTCTCGAAGACAGTGATCGGCGAGTGCCAAGGCAGGCGGTCGGAGCCTTCGCCCGGATCGGCCACATGGAGTGCAGCGAGATCGGCGAAGTTGGTCGACGAGATCGTCGTCTTCCGGCAGCGATAATCCATGTTGCCGGGATGGCTGGCGAAGAAGGTGGCCTCGGTTGCCGTCCGCTCCTGGGTGAGCCGCACGCCGCTTTGCAGCGCGATGCCGCGGATCCGCGACAGCTCGCGGTCGAGCATGTCGCGCGTCTCCGCGAAGACCGTCATGGTCATCTGGTGATCGCCGAAGCCCAGGTGCCCCGCCTTGACCTGGTCGACCGTGTCGACGAGCTGGCCTTCGATCATCGAGGCGATTTCGCCCGAGCCATGCATCTGCGCCAGCCGCCGGAGCGCCCGCTCGGTCACGACCGTCCGGTCAATCGGCGAGAAGGAGTGACTGACAATCGTGTTTGCGCCCTCGTCGA
The DNA here is from genome assembly GCA_041739655.1 of Albidovulum sp. Classification (GTDB taxonomy): domain Bacteria; phylum Pseudomonadota; class Alphaproteobacteria; order Rhodobacterales; family Rhodobacteraceae; genus Albidovulum. The sequence continues at coordinate 15,326 of JBGSNN010000143.1, forward strand.
TGCCGTCGAGCATGCCGGGGAGCGTCGAGAGCGGGTTTTGCGCGACATAGAGGACGGCGGCATAGTGCGGCGCCCCCTCCCCTTCCAGGAGCCGGACCGTGCCGTTCTTGACCTCGATCGCGACGGTCGAAGCATCTTCGGCGATGAGGCTCGCAACCCCGCGCGGCTCGCGGCCGAGGCTGCCGCTCGTGAGCGCTGCATAAAAGCCGATGAGCGAACCATCCGAGATCCTGAGGTCCGCTGTCGGGCGCTGGACCGCGCCCTTGAAAATCGAGGCGACCTCGCGCAGGGATGCTATCCGTGCCGCCGTATCCTCACGAAAGAGCCGGTCGGCCGCGCGCCGGAAGAGCGGCACCCGGATTTGCGTCGCCATCGTCCGCACGATGGTAACCACGGTCACGAACTCGCGAAGCCCCTGCCCGTCGAGATGCTTCAGCCAGGCGCGCTCGACATCGGCCGCGAAAGAGCTGCCGGGCAGCGGCTTCAGTTGGTGCCGTGCCGGCCGGGTCAGCCGGTGGATGTAGAAGGAAAACTGTTCATCGAGCCCGGCCAGGAGCCGCGCGACCTGATCGCGCAAGGCCTCGATCTTCCGCCCCGAACTTGTAAGCCCGTCGATGCCGGCGATCTCGAAGGAGAGCATCAGCGCATTGTCGCGGCTGCGCACAACATCGTCGCTGGCCTCCAAAGCGTAGGGCAGATGCGTGTAAAGCCTCCGGTCGCGGGGCAGAAGCCGCCGCGCTCGCTCGACCCTGCCCCTGAACTCGCCGCTCGCGTCAAACATAGCGGCGGGCCTTGTTGCGGCGAAGAAGTGCTGCTGGCGTCAGTCTGGCGGCCGAGGCGAGGACGTGATGGGCATTCGGGTTGATCGCGGTCACGATGCGGGCGCCGCCATACCAGATGACGCCCGTCAGGAGCCAGGGGATCACCTTCAGGATGAAGAACGGGATGATGGTGAGCGCCATCGCTGCCATGGCGTAAGGCAGCGGCAGACCGAAGAACTCGGCCTGGCGCGAAAGACCAACGACGACGACGCTCTGTTTCATGTTCGCCTCAGCCGAGCGACGCGCGAAGATCCGCGACAAGCGTCGGGCCGCCGAAGACGAGAAATCCGCCAACGACGATCAGCCCGACCCACATCCAGGAGATCCGGTTGAAGGCGGCGAGGAAGCCCGCGACAATGAGCGCGATGGTGAAGAAGGCCGTCGCGAAGACCCCGCCAAGCGAGGTGGCGATGGATGTCGTCAGGGCCTCGGCCTTGGTGAAGTTGATGGCCGCGAAGACCTGGCTCGCGCTCAGGGCAAGGGCGGGTGCCGCAAGGAAGGCGGCAAAGGCGCGTCTCGACATGTCAGTGTCCTAGATTGAGGATTGAAGGCGGCGGTACTCGGCCATGACTTTCGCGACATGGCCGATGGTTTCCCGGTAGGGCGGCACGCCGCCATATTTCTCGACCGCGTCCGGGCCGGCGTTATAGGCGGCGAGCGCCAGTTCGAGGCTGCCGAAGGCACCCATTTGCGCGAGGAGATAGCGCGCGCCGCCGTCGAGATTCTGGGCCGGATCGCTGGCATCGACCCGGAGCGCCCGCGCCGTTCCGGGCATGAGCTGCGCAAGTCCGATGGCACCCGCGTGGCTGACGGCTGTCGGGCGAAAACCACTTTCGACGCGGATCATGGCCTGGAAAAAGGCGTGCCAGTCCCGCGGTGTCAGGCCGAGCTGCCGCAGGGCAGGCGCTTCTTCATAGCGCGCGGCAGCCGCTCGAATGAGGCCGAGTGTCCCCGAGGATGCGGAGAGAGCGCCGGGCAGATGTGGCGCTGCGGTTACCGCCACACCGGGCCGGGGTTGCGGCGAGATCAGCCGTCCATCGGCATCGTAGCGGAGGACGGAACTTGCCGGCGCAGTTTCAGCGGAGACTTCGACCGCGACACCGAAGCGGAGAACCTCAGCTGTAACGGGGTTCGCGGCTGCGGTGATACATGCCGCGCTCAGAATGCCCTTCCAGGAGCGGCACCGCCACATGGCCAAGCTCGAGCGTATGGGCGGCAAAGGCGCCGACGCCGGCGAAGCGGTAGAAGTAGCGATGCTGCGAACGCTTGGTCGCGAGCACCATCCGTACATCCTCGGACAGGTACGCGAGGAAGAGCCATTTGCCGCGGCTGAGCGCTGATGCGTCGGGCGCTTCGACACAGAGAAGCTCAATTTCCACCCCGCCCTGGATCAGGCGGCAGAGTTCGGCTTCCTGCACCAGCGGAAAGGACCGGATGTTCACGTCGGGCACTCCTTTGCCGAGCACCTATAAATTGATCCTGATCACGCTGCCACACTTCGTCGCCCGTTTCGCCAAGTTGGTTACCATTAGAATGTAGCTATAACCACAAGATTGAAACGGTCAACAAAAGATGTAATCAGGGGCCGAATACCAACCTGAGGTGAGGGCACCGGATGCTGCGACCTTTGAGAAATCTGGCCGGGAGGGGACCGTGTGGCGCTTGCGCTGCCGGCTTTTGCCTCCTGACACTGGCCGCACCGGCTTCCGGGGATTGCCTGACACCGGAGCGCCCGATCAGCGCGGATGCCGATCTTTTCGCCGAATACCGGCGAGAGATTCTTGCTGACTACGATCGGTACTTCTCGGAAAGCTCGGCCTTCATCGATTGCCTGGACCAGGCGCGCGGTCAGGCGATGGCAGATCTCGCCGCCAGCGTTGCCGAGTATGAGGCGCTCTTCCGTGCCGGCTCTGACCGGCAAGAGAATTCAAGTGACAGCGAGGACCAATGACATGAAGAAACTTCTTCCCATAGCGATGATCGCGGCCTCAAGTCTGGGGCTTCAGTGCCAACCGACATACGCGCAGAGCTATCCGATCGACTGCGCGATCCTTCTCTGCCTCGCGGGCGGCTGGCCGGCATCGGTGCCCTGCGCGCGGGCCCATGCCGAGTTCATCCGGCGGATCACGCCCTGGCCGGTCGAGCCGCCGTTGCAGATCTGGCGCTGTCCGATGAATGCAGGCTTCCGGATTCCGGATGAGAGCCGCCAATCCTACCTCCTCAGGGACGCCCTGTTCACACCGGGCCGCATTCCCAGGTCAGGGCCTTTCGGTATGGAGGTGCGGGGACCATCTTCCCTCCCGGTCCCCGCAACCGTCCTCCTTCACAAGACCGATCCGGCAGCCGATCTTCGGACCCGCTTCCTGCAACTCGCCCAGTCCGTCGGATCTGGCGCCGATATCGACATCAGCGGAGCCGCGTTCGACTACGTGCGCTCGATCGAGGTCTGGCATGTGCGCTACTCTGTGCGCCTGACCGGCAGCAGCCAGAACTGTACGATCAGCGACCAGACCGATCATGGCCGTTATGGCATCCAGGGGGATTTCCGCTGGTCGAAAAGTGCCGCGCGTCTTTCCCCCGTCTGGATAAGGCCACGCTACGACTGCAATCACCTCGGATCGATGCGGGCGGTGGGCGTGAGCTGGATCGACAGCTCCGGCACGCCCGGTCACGAACTCGTCACCTACTGAGATTCCGAAAGCAGGGAAGTATCGGCGGGTTCGCCGACGGCCGGAAGATCGATCACAGGCACCAATTCTGACCGAAAGGTACAGCAGCCCGAAAAACGAAACCCCCGCAAGGCGGCAACCTGACGGGGGGTTCTGAAACCAAGGACGGCAATCCTTGAAGAAGCTCGCTGATGCTTCGGTTTTAGCGCCCTCCCCATCTGCAAGGCAAGACCAAAACGCATCCCCTGCGATCGGAGAGGTCTTGCCCGCCGCCTTGTCCACTCATTCGAAAGGACAAGACCATGCACGACACTCACACAAGCTCTTTGCAAGGCGGCACCGACACTCCCTACCCCGCCCTGCCCGCCGGCATGCAGCGCGGCCAGGTCGAGGCGCTGCTCATCGAGATCGCCGCCGCCATCGGCCTCTCCGGCCGGCGCCTGCAGACACTTCTTCTGATGATGGGCCAGACCCGGCCGAGCGACTGGGTGCGCGGAGATGTAGAGCCGGTTTGCTACATGGCGCAGACCGAGCTTGCGCGGCTCCTCGGCAAGTCTGAGCGCGCGGTGCGCGCCGATGAGACGGCTCTGTCGCGGAGCCTCGGCCTTCTCGACAAGCGCACCGCCGCGAACGGTGGCCGCAGTTCCTACGGCCGACTGGGTCTCGTCTTCTCGCGGCTCATTGCACGAATCCCCGAATTGCTACGCCTGCGCGAAACGCTGAGGGCGGAGCGCGCGCGCAAGAAGGAGCTTCTCCGGCTCCGCAGCGCGTTCTATCGCCATGCAAAGACCACCCTGATGGTTTTGCATCCGGCGGCGCCGGACCATCCAGGGCTTGCCCGCCTGCGCGACACCTTCCTGTCCTGGCCCGGCACGGATGCGCTCCGCGCCTGGCCGCTTCCGGATCTCGAGATACATGTGTCCGACGCCCGAACGCACTGCGCCGAGCTGGACCGATTGGCAGCATCCGAGCACGAATCTTCCGGTCGACCGGAAGGAAACGACCGGCGCCATATACAAGATACAACCGAAGACGAATCTGTATCCTGTAGGGCCGAGAATGAGAAAAGCGCCGCGGCTGCCGAGCGCGTGGACCCGACTGTGACGCCTCGGGAGCCGTCGCAGCGGCGGTACCCGGGTGTCGGCGAGGCAATTGGTCGAGACCCCTTCACCGAGTTCTCGGCTGAGCGGATCTACCGGCTCAGCAGCGGGGACATGAAGCTGAGGCTCGACATCGAGCGCCTGCGGAGCGGCTCCTTGCGGCCGCTCGATATCGTGGTTGCCGCGATCAGGGCGCTGCCGGAGCTCGGGATCCATCCTTCCGCCTGGGACGAAGCGGCCGAGGCGATGGGTGACTGGAACGCCGCGCTCTGCGTCGTCGTCACCGATGCCAACCGAGCCCATCCCGCGACACCCGTGCGCAGTCCGGGCGGCCATCTCCGCGCCATGACGAGGGCGTTCTGGACGGGCGAGCTCAACCTCTTCGGCAGCCTGATCGGCCTCGCCGAGCGCCGGCGCTGCGGGCAGCAATGCGTGTGACGGTCGGGTTTCAATCCGGCGGCCTCCGGCCTGCTCAGCCCTTCCGGCGCGCCTGCCGACAAGCCTCCCGGCAGTCCGTCACGCTCAGATCCCGGAGCAGAAGCGCCGCGGCACTGATCGGTGCGGCACGGGTTTGCGGCGGTTGGCCGCGTTCGCCAAGCCTCGCCCGCGCATCGGCCAGAAGCTCGAGGGATGTCGCAGCGCTGGCCGAGATCGCCGCGTCGCCCTCGAACAGGTCCTCGCGCAGGGACGGCGTCGGACCGCCGAAAGACAATTCCAGATGAACGGCGGAGAGGACCTCGTGCAGAGCGCACCGGTCTCAGGCCGCCATCGCCTCGAGGAACGGCTGAAGCGATGGCAGAGGATCATTGTCTTCGGCGCCGCCTGCGGACGGCGACATGCCGGGAAAGCTCGTCAGGGCGATCGGACTTCGACGACGCGCGCCGCAGACCTTCGCGCCGCTTCATGCCAGATCGTCACCCGCTTGCCGGTCTCGCTCCATTCATAGGTCGTGGCGAGAATCGTCGCGTCTGCGGCAAGATGAAGCTCCCTCACCCAGCCGATATTGAGGTCCCGGACCGCTGCCACCGGGGCAGTTGGCATTTGTTCAGAAGTCCCCGAACGCATCACATCGCAGGAAAATGCGAGATAGCGCCCGGAGCCGTTCTCGACGATCTCACCGAGCGGTTGAGGCTCAAAGCCCATCCGGCTCGCCATGCGCATGAAGGACCGTGGGCCGAGAAAGAGGCAGCGCTCGGCCCCGATTTCCGCCAGGAATCGCCGGACCTCCGAGAGGATCGCTTCCGCCACCCGTGCCGTCCCCCGCGAGATCAGCCGCGTCAACTCCCAGACCCGCGCATCGACCGGTGGGTCCGCCCGGGAGAGATCGATGGGCAAGTTGTCAAGAAGTCCGCGTGCCGCGTCGCGGATCATGTAGGAATAGGTCACACGCCCTGATCCGTTCGGACTGGCCTGATCGGTGCGGAGGAGCCGGGCGCCGCCGACCACTTCGCCGGTCCCGGCCTCCTCGGCGATCACGTATGTTGTCCCGAAATGGTCGTACTGTTCGAACTCCACCGCCTCATGCGCGCGCAGGTTCCAGTTCATCCTGTCGATGAAGACCTCTTTCCGCAGCCGCAGGTACTCCGTCACGAGGTTCCAGCGCGCCGCGTCCCGCGGAAGCGTCAGGACGTGAACCCTCAGATCGTGCGCTGGGGCACGCATGGCGGCACCTCGTTCTGCTCGCCCTGACGTTTCGGTGCGAGGGTACGAACGCCTGGTACTCCCGCGTGAAGTCGCGCGAGCCCGATGAACGGTCTGCGCCCCAACTGGGTCACGAACCACAGGCCCCGCACGTTGCTTTCGATCAGAACCTGACCATCGCTCTGAAAGGCGTCGAAATAGGTCCAGATTGTCTCTGCCATGTCCAGGGTGAGTTCCGGTGCCCGAACGTCGTAGTCACGCGGCAGCGGCTTCGGTGTCTCGAACCCCTCGGGACAATACGGGCCGGGCTCATCTACCTCCCGGTTGGCAGCACAGCGCAGCACCGCGATCCCCTCGCAATCCGCCTGCCGCTGGTGGTCCTCGACGAGCTGCGCTACATCGTCTTTCCGAAACACAATCAGAACGGGATCAGGCATGTGCGAACATTCCTTTGGCATGAACTCCGCCCGTTGTTGCGCGCGACAATTGAGGGCGTCCAGTCGCCGTCCGCCAAACCCAACCATCGGATAGGTTCGGCAAAAGGCCGCTGGATTGCGATCCATCCCTGCGTAGGTTGCCGCCAAAGAAATCAGTGAGTTGGCTTACGATGAGTTTTGTTGCCCCCACCCACCTGCCAAATTACGCCGACCATCGTGCGGTCTTCCGCTCCATTGGCGCGGCGGGGTTCAGCCTTCTTCTGAACTTCACCCGTCAGGGACCGGAATATCTCGACAGCACCTACCCCGCCGCCTGGCAGGAGGAATACGATGCCGGACACTACTACATCAAAGACCCGGTGCTGATCTGGTCTTTGGCCAGGACCGGCGACAGGCGCTGGTCCGCCGTCGTCCTTCCCGACCTCGCGCGTGTCATGGCGCGCGCAAGACTCCACGGACTGAACTATGGCGCCGCCTTCGTCCGGACCTCAGGCAAAAGTCGGTCGCTGCTCTCGGTCGCGCGGTCCGATCGCGAACTGACGGACGAAGAGATGGGGAAGGTTTCCGAGAGCTTCACTTCGCTGGTGCAGGACGTCGGCAATGACAAGACATTGACCGTGAAGGAGATCGAGGCACTGCAGTGCCTCGCAAATGATATGACGCTCGACGCGGCCGCAAGGCATCTCGGAGTGTCGGCGGCGGCCATCAAGGCGCGGTTGTCCGCCGCTCGGCAAAGGCTCGGCGCGGAGACGAATTATCATGCGGTCGCGGTGGCGTTGCGGGCGAAGCTGATCCGGTGACCGGCGCCGAGCCATGGTCAGGAAATGCGAGCCGGCCAGGCCCTGTTCTACACTCTTTACTTTCGTTGAACACGCGCTATGTTCAACAGATCAGAAATTTGTTGAACAAGATGATGATCGAGCGCCATTCTGCAACGGGTCACGCCGCTTACCACGATCTTTTGCGATCGCTCAGGGATGACGCGGTGTCCGAGATCCGCGGCACGCCCACACGCGTTCTGCGCAATGAAAAGGTCTATTGGTACGATACATACCGGGTCGGAACGGATGTCCGAAAAAGCTATATCGGCGAGGAGACCCCCGAACTCCTGTCGCGCCTTGAAAAACTCAGAGACCTGCGCACCCAGACCGACGAGCGCCGCAAGCATCGTACCAGGCTGATCCGCATTCTGAGGGCGGAGGGGTATCTCAGCGTGGACGCGGCCACAGGCAGCTTGATTTCGGCCATGGCCACTGCGGGTACGTTCCGGCTCGGGGGAACGATTGTCGGGACCAATGCCTTCCGGTTCTATGAAGGTATTCTCGGCGTTCGCATGGGTTTTGACCAGATGGCGCAGACGGGCGACATCGACATCGCAAGCTTCGAGCGCCTCTCGCTGGCGCTCGAAGATGTCGTGGCGCCGCCGGTGCAAAAGATTCTGGGTGACTTCGCATTCGAAGAGGTTCCGGCCCTTCGCGACGAAGGAACCTGGCGTTGGCGCCAAACCCGGAGTGACCTGCTGGTCGAGTTTCTGACGCCATCCTTTGATGAGACCGAGGGGACGCGACCGCTCGCGGCACTTGGTACCTATGCCAAGGCCCTGCATCATCTGAACTACCTGATCGCCGAGCCGATCCCGGCCGCTGCGCTCTACCGAAGCGGTGTTCTCGTGCAGGTGCCCCGGCCGGAACGCTTCGCCATTCACAAACTCATCGTGGCGGACCGACGTCGGGACGGGCCTGACAGTCTGAAAGCGGTCAAGGACCGGATGCAGGCGGCGTTCCTGATCGAGGCTCTGGCGGAGGACCGGCCGGACGAGCTGGCTGAAGCCTACGAGGACGCCATGGCACAAGGCGCGAGGTGGCGTGAGCGGATCGGATCGTCCTTGCGACGCATGCCTGCGGAGAATGACCGTCTGAGCAGATTGATCTGACGGAGCCAAATACGTCTCTGGTGCCTGCAGCCACCGCCGAATCAGAAGCAAGTCAACAACTACAAGTCCTGGTACAGCATAGCCAGGAAGCCGCCCCGGCGCTGCGCACGCCGGTCAGTGATTCACCTCGGCCAACCGGAAGACTTCGATGACCTCTTTCCGGGTTTGCACGATACTCTTCAACGGCGTGGTGTCCGGCTGCGTCACGGCGGCATAATTCCGCCAGCCGCCGGAATGTACCGACGACCAGAGCGCCGCCAGCGCATCTGTCTTTGCGCGCACCATCTCTCGCTGATCCTGACCGAGCGATGTGAACTTTTCCCGGATCTGCTGCTCCCGAAAATGTTCGGCAAGATGCCCGTAGGTCTGGGCAACTGTACGGGTATCCGCGTGCCCGAGCTGCCGGGCAACGACCTCGAGCGGCACGCCGGCGCGGATGAGGTGGCTGGCATAGGTATGGCGGAGGCCGTGGAACACGAAACTTCGCGGCAGGCCCGAGAGCGCGACGGCGCGGCGGAAGAGATTGGCGTGCTGACGTTTCCAGACCTTCCCCCTGTCCGAAAGCAGGACCCGGTCCCGGCCGGACTTTCCCTCGCAGCAGGTGAGAAAGAAGGCCATGCCCTCGTCGGGCAGGAATACGAAGCGCGCCGGGCTCCGCTTGAAGGCCGCCACCCTGATCCCGTAGCCCTGATAACCGACGTCCTCCACCCTGAGGTTCGCCAGTTCGCCCACCCGACATCCGGAATAGAGCGCGGCGAGGATGAGCGTCTTCAACGCGGGCGTCGCGTGGCTAAGAAGCTCGCCGCATTCGCCGCGCGTCAGAAACACATTGCGCGGACTGTGAACCACCGGGACGCGCTTCAGGCACCGCCAGGGACGCTCAGTCTCGATGTAGCCGCTGTCCCAAGCGTGACGGAAGGCCATGCGCAGGATGGTGACGAGGGAATTGAACGTCCGCTTGCGCTTTCTCAGTTCGTCCGGCGACAGATCTTCGATCTGAACGGCGCTCTTGTAGCCCTCGAACCCGAACCGCGCGGGCGTTCGAAGAACATTCAGCGCGAGCCGCTGGAGATGGGTCGCGTTGAAATCCTCCAAGGGTACGCTGCTGAAATCTGGCACGATGTGATAGTTGATGAGGACAACGGCGTTGTAGTGGCCTCCTGTCGAGCGGGCGATCCGGGTCCATTCGGTATAGTCGCGCAGTGCATGACCGACCGAGTAGACATCTCCAATCGGGCAGAAGCTCACTGCGCTGGTCCGACCTCGGGGCCGCGGCGCGCTTGCCTTTGAAGCGACCTCGGGCGAGGCGAACCAGGCGAAAGCCCGGTTCACGGCGACGTCATAGGAGATCCTGCCCCGGCCGAGATCCAGGGCCGGGCCGAGGCATTTCTGAAGATAGCGCTTGTCGCCGGTCAGGAACCGCGCGGTCCAGTTGCACATCGAGTCGTCTGGCCTGTGAATGCCGAGGTGGCGGCCCTCGAGCAGCGTGTGCCAGTAGGGTGAGGATCGGAATTGCAGCGAACCGACGTCGTCCTCGCAGGCAAAACGACAGCCTGCGATGCGATCTTCTGCCCCAGCATGGCGCGCCATCTCATATTCTCTGGATTGCATGGTTTCCTCCCGGTTTGACAATGCGGCGCCCGATACGGGCGTGCCGCGTTAACATTCCGTTAAGAGTATCGCGGTACCCAGGTGGCTCGAAGAAGGAAGGAGGCGGGTTTGAAGAAGGATCGGACGGCACTGCTCGAGGAGGCGCTCCTTGAATATATCGAGCGATTTGGGGCGTCGGAAAAGGCGCGCAGGGTCTTCGCGGCGACCGGCGATGAGAAACGGGACGGCGAGACATTCGCTTCGTCCGCCGCCGGTCCTGAGGTATCATGAGCTCACGCACCCAGACGTCCTGCCGGCAATTCGTGTACGGTCCTCCCGCGGCAGGCAAGCGACGCCGTGGCGGTGATCCCGAGTACCCGCCATCTTCGACCGTCCTGGCTTTGGACCCCCACAACAACCCTTGCTTCGCACAGCCACGCAAGCGCCTTTTCGGTACCACTTTTTGCCATTAGCCTGTGCCAGACGCCAATCAACGAGCCGCATCCATGAGCAAAGTCTTCGCCGTTCTGATCTTGCTTTTTGGTTTGGTCTTGCCCTCGATCGGTCTCGGGCAGGCGGCCGACGAGAACGTCTTCATCCAGATCTCCTCGCACACATCGCAGGCCGTCGCGGTGAAACGGGCGAAGGCCCAGCTCGCCGCATTCCCTGATAGCGCGGTATATCGCACCGCATCCGGATCGAACGCTGTGGTCATCGCCTCGATTGCATCGGCCCGTGCCGCGTCGGCGCTTTCCCGGCTCAAGGCGAACGGTCTCATCCCGGCCGAGGCGTTCGCGCTGCCGGCAAGTGCCTACCGTGGGCGGGTCTGGTCGAATGCCGGCGGCAAGCAGATTGTCACGTCCGCGACGGCGGAAGCGATACAGACAGAGCGGCGATGGTCCGAGAGTGTCCGCCGCGGTGTCCAGAACGCGCTGATCTGGTCGGGCGACTACGTGTCGCGGATTGACGGGGATTTCGGAACGGCTACACGGCGCGCGATCAAGTCCTATCAGCTTTCGACCGGCGATGCGCCGACTGGCTTTCTGACCCCGGCCGAGATCGCCGCGCTTGAAACCCTTCGAAAGCAGCGCGTCGAGGCAATCGGCTTCCGGGTTATCGACGATACCGAGGCTGGACTGAACATCGGCATTCCGACGAGGATGTTTCCCCTTTCCCAGGCCGAGATCGGCGAGAGCGGATATTTCAAGACCTTTGCGCCTCAGCCCGGCGAGACCTTTGGCCATCTGACCCTCGTGAGCCATGGCAATCCGTCCAGCGATCTCCGGCCGCTTTTTGACATCATTCGCGATTTCGACTGGTTCCCCCACGATGCCTACAGTGCCTTTCGCGATGATTGGTTCGCGATCTCCGGGGGGAACGGTTCGGTGTCCGGCTATGCCTTTGTCCGCCAGTTTGGGTACGAGACCAAGGGCTTCATCCTCTCCTGGCCGAAAGAAGAGGACTGGATCTACGGACCGATTTCGATCGCGATGTTCGACAGCATGGGCAATTTGCCGGGCCTGAATCTCGAACGCTTCCACTCTGTCGCATTGGCTCCGGTTCCGGTCCCACCCGCCGCGATTGCGCCGTCCGCCGCTCCGCCGCCACCCAATGCACCGACTGAGCAAGAGGCGAGCGGGAGCGCCGGCACTGGGTTCTATGTTAATTCGGACGGCTACCTTGTGACCAACCAGCACGTCATCGGGTCCTGCACCCGCAACCTCACTGCCGGCGGAATCAGAGCGATCATCGTCATTGAGGACAAGGACCGGGATCTTGCGGTCCTGAAGACGGCGCCGGAGCATGTGATCGGTGTCGCAAGATTCGCGTTCCGACCGATCGCGCTGAACGCGGACGTGACCGCCGTGGGCTTTCCTTTGCCCGGCATCCTGCAAGGTCTCAATGTGACCCGCGGCTCGGTCAGCGGGATGTTCGGGATCTTCGGAGACAATGCGGGCATCCAGATCACGGCGCCAGTTCAGCCGGGAAACTCGGGCGGGCCGCTCATCGACGAGAACGGCAGCATCGTGGGCGTTGTCCAGTCGAAGCTCGACACTCTCGTTGTTGCAAAGGCCATCGGTGACATTCCGCAGAATGTGAATTTCGCGATCCGGGGCGAGACCGTTCAGACATTCCTGTCACAAAACGCGATCGACTTCGAAATCGAGACCGATGCAGCAGTGTTGCCGCCGACGGAACTTGCCGCGAAGGCGCGCGGTTTCACGGTACAGATCGAATGCGATTGACCGGCTCGGAACGCGTTCGACGGGCTATCCTGCCGCGATGGTCCGACGGGTCTCCGGCCTTCCGAAAGCTCTTCTCCTGCCTATTTCCGCGTCATTTGAATGCTCATCCAGCTACAATGTAGAATCGAGTAAATTCCAGAGGGCGGAAAGCCCATGTCGATCATCGTTCGAACTGCTTTTTTGTGTGGCTGCCTGATCGTCGCAACCAAAGTGCTTTTTCCATCTTCGACCGTAGATCGTGATGATTTACGGCATTCTGTCGGCTCGCCGCCAGCCGTGTGGGAGGCCAATATGTCGGCGATCGCTACCACAGCGGCCATTGGCGGAACTCCATTGCATACTTCCGGTCGCGCCGGATCCGGCAAAGTCGAACGGGCCTCCTCGACACCCTCGGGCGCTGAACCGATCGACCCAGGAAGAATAGTCTACGTCATCGGATCGCGCGTGAACGTCCGGACTGTCCCTTCACTGCAAGGTCGTGTCATCGGGCAATTGCCCATGGGCGCCAAAGCCGAGTTGCTGCTCGAGGAAAATGGATGGAGCCGGATCGATACCTCGCTTGGTCTGGGTTGGATGGCGTCCCGGTTTCTGTCAGGAGAGGCGCCAACTCCATCCCCTCAGCCGGCGCCGGGCAAGCGCGGCATCGCTGCACCGACACAGAAAGAAATACAGAAGGCACGGAAGGAGATAGTTGCCCAGAGCATCGCCTCATATGCGGGCTCTTGTCCATGCCCCTACAATCGCGACAGAGCCGGCCGACGATGCGGCGGCCGAAGCGCCTGGTCAAGGCCTGGAGGTTATAGTCCAATCTGTTACGACGGCGATGTCACGGAAGCCCGGCTGCAGACCTATTTTGCGCGCCAACGGGGTGCCGCGAACTGATTCTGTCCCGCGAGGTCCGTCGCAAGGACTTGGCTATTTTCGCCGCCAGTCCCACGGCATCATGAACTTGCTGGCCCAGATGCCGCGCTGCGCTTTCCTGGCACGATCCTCCGCCTGCACGTAGTCGCGGCCGTAGCGGCGATAGGCCACCGCCCAGCCATTTTCGACCATCCAGGCATTCAGATCCTTGCCGCCCAACCGGCAGATGGCCACCAGACGCCCGTAGCGATCCACGTCCCGCACATCGCAGGTTACCGGAGCGCGGCCGATCTTGTCCGCCAGGGCAAAGGCGGCGTCGCGACCGCAGCTCCACACCTTGTCACCGGGCAGATAGCAGCGTTGGCGGCTCTCGATCGCGTCAATCGCATGCAGCCTGATACGGCTGCCGTGAATGTCGATGGTGTCGCCGTCGATGACGGAGGCAGTGCCGGATACGATGTCAGCATCGGCCTGAGCCGACGCGCCGAAGACTGCCGCAATGCAGATCAAGGCTGCGGCGACATCCCTGGAAACCGAAGATGCAAAGCGCATCAGTGGCAGTGATAGGGCCTTGAGCCGGCATGGCAACACTGCCCCGCGGGCGAGTCCTTGCGGCACCCTCCACTGTGTTCCAACTTGACGTTTGCACCATCAAACGCGGCGAGCGCGGCGACGCCCGGTGTTGCTGCGAAAAAGGTCGCAAATGTTGCTGCGAAAGCAAGTTTCATTGTAGTCCATCCTTTCAGATCAGATCTTCAGACGCGACCGAAGGCACTGCCTTTCATCCTCAACGGTTGATCGCTTCCCAGCTGGTCGCAACCCCATAGTTGCAAACAAACTATCTCTGTTCCGTGCGCAATCAGAGGTGGTTCGGTTGATCTGAACAGGTTCCGGGCGTTTTCTAAGTGGTTTTCCGCCTCGGTTATGCCGCTACCGCTTCGGGTATCGGCTGGTTGAAGTAGGCCTGATCGGGGGTTTTCCCGTCAAGCGATGAATGCGGG
>JBGSNN010000164.1:0-7537 GCA_041739655.1 Albidovulum sp.
ACCGGCCGCAAGGCCGGCGACCGCCCCGGCGCAAACCGCCACACCGCGGCGAAGATGCACAGATGCAGCGCCAGCGCGACCGGCCAGCCCAGCAACCCCTGCGATGTCCAGGCCGGAAACCGCGGCAGTCCGCTCCACCAATGCAGGGTCGCCGCCCCCACGGCCGAACCGATCACGAAGAAGAACAGCGTCATCATCAGCCGCAGATTGCCGCCGCCGAGCGCAAAGAGCGTCCCTGACGCACAGCCGCCGCCAATCTGCATCCCGAGACCGAACAGCACCGCGCCCACCAGGAACGTTACCCCGACGGCGGCGTTGAACCCGCTCAGGTGCTGCCCGAAGAGGCTGCCCATTCCGAGGAGCGGAAAGAAGATCGCGCTCGCCAGCGCCAGCGCCACCGCCTGCGCCTTGAAGCCAGAGGCATCGCCGCGCTCCAGCACCGCGCGGAATGAGCCGGCAAACCCGAAGGTCGACTGAAACAGCACGAAACCCAGACCGACGCCCACCAGAGCCAGCAGAGGCACCCGGAAGTTCGCGCCATGGATCGCGGCCAGCGCCACCAGCGCCGTGATCGAGACAAGCATGGCCGACAGACGCAGCGTCTCACTTCGGGCGGCCGGAAGGTCGGTGTTGGTGGCGGCAGGCATGCGGCGTTCTCATCAGGGTCACCTCAACGGTAGGCAGGCCGCTTGCGCCGATCCACCCGAAAGTGCCCCGGTCACCGGGTTGTGACGGCCGCCCCGGGCAGATCGCTTTTGTCAGGGTGCAGATCCCGCCGCCGCGCGCCGCAGCGCGAGGTCATGTGAGCTGGCGATCCCGCAACGCCCGCGCCAGCCGGTTCTGGTGCGCGACCACGGCAGCCAGATCGACCGTCACCACCTGCCCCCCCGCCACCACCTGCCGTCCCTCGACGAAGAGATCGCGCACTCGCCCCGGGCCCGCCAGCAGCAGGGCCACCGGATCCCATGACCCCGCGGTCTCGACCCCGCTCACATCCCACACAGCGATGTCTCCGCGCGATCCCACCTTGATCGCGCCGCAGTCATTCCGCCCGAGGACCCGCGCCCCGCCCAGCGTGGCAATCTCGAGCGCCTCACGCGCGCTCATCGCATCGGCGCCGCGCGCGACGCGCTGCAACAGCATCGCCATCCGCGCCTCGCCGATCAGCGATCCGGCGTCGTTGGAAGCGGACCCATCGACCCCGAGCCCGAGCTTCACGCCCCGGTCCCGCATCAGCCGCACCGGGGCAATCCCCGACCCCAGCCGACAGTTCGAGCAGGGGCAATGCGCGACGCCGGTCCCGGACCGGGCGAAGAGATCAATCTCGGCCAGGTCCAGCTTCACGCAATGCGCGTGCCAGACGTCGGCGCCGGTCCAGCCCAGACTTTCGGCATAGTCCCCCGGGCGACAGCCGAACCGGTCCAGCGAATAGGAAATGTCCTCGTCATTCTCGGCCAGATGGGTGTGCAGCATCACGCCCTTGTCGCGCGCAAGCGCTGCCGTCTCGCGCATCAGGTCGCGGCTGACCGAAAACGGCGAACAGGGCGCCAGCCCGACCCGGCACATCGACCCGTCCGCGCCATCGTGAAAGGCATCGACGACCCGGATCATGTCTTCAAGGATGTCCGCCTCGCGCTCGACCAGCGCATCCGGCGGCAAGCCGCCGTCGCTTTCGCCGATGCTCATCGCGCCGCGTGTCGGGTGGAAGCGGAGACCGATTTCGCGCGCGGCGTCGATCGTATCCTCAAGCCGGGCACCGTTGGGATAGAGGTAGAGGTGGTCCGAGGTCAGCGTCACGCCCGACAGCGCCAGTTCGGCGAGGCCAGTCAGCGCCGAGATCCGCATCTCCTCGGGCCCGAAGCCGGCCCAGATCGGGTAAAGCGTGCGCAGCCAGCCGAAGAGAAGCGCATCCTGGCCGCCCGGCACGGCGCGGGTCAGGGTCTGGTAAAGGTGGTGGTGGGTATTGACGAGGCCGGGTGTCACGACGCAGCCGCGGGCGTGCACCACCTCGCCCGTCGTGGTCAAGCCTTGCCCCACGGCCGCGACCACGCCGCCCCGGATCAGCACATCGCCGCCCGCGATTTCGGCGCGGGCATCGTTCATGGTGACGACCACCTCTGCGCCGCGGATCAGGATCTCGCGCATGGTTCCCTCCCTGACCCCTTCGGTCCCACGGTCCGGCCGGCGACAGAAGGGGGGAAGGACTCGGCGGCGCCAGAAGTCTAGCGCAGGCGGCGCGGGTCGCACCAGAGGCAGGACGCGCAAGGCGCCGATGCCACAGCCCAAACGCTCAGGCGTCGGCGTTGAGAAGGGCCATGGCCTCGGCATGAACCGAGGCGTTCGCCGCCGCAAGGATCTGCCCGCCTGCTGGCGCGGGGCGGCCCTGCCAGTCGGTGACGAGGCCGCCCGCAGCTTCGATCACGGCAATCGGCGCCTGCACGTCATAGGATTTGAGGCCCGCCTCGATCACCACGTCGATCTGGCCGGCGGCGATCAGCGCATAGGCGTAGCAATCCATGCCGTAGCGCGTCAGCCGTGCTTTGGGCACGACGCGGCGGAAGGCGGCGCCCTCGTCCGGGGTGCCGACTTCGGGGAAGGTGCTGAACAGGATCGCCTCGGACAGCGGCCGCGGAGCGCGGGCGCGCAGGGCACGGGTGCCGGTCGGCCCGGTGACTTCGGCAAGGCCGAACCCGCCGATGAACCGTTCGCCGATATAGGGCTGGTCGATGATGCCGAAGATCGGTCCCCTCGCATCGGACACCGCGATCAGGACGCCCCAGGTCGGCGTCCCCGAGAGATAGCCGCGGGTGCCGTCGATCGGATCGAGAACCCATGTCAGGCCGCTTGTTCCGGCCCGTGCCCCGAACTCCTCTCCGAAGACCGCGTCCCGCGGCCGCCGCCGCGCGAGAATGTCGCGCATCGCCTGTTCGGACGCGCGGTCGGCAATCGTCACCGGGTCGAAATGCCCGGCTTCCTTGGTATCGGCAACGAGGCCATGCGCACGGAAATGCCGAAGCGTTTCCACGCGCGCGGCCTCGGCCAGCTCATGCGCGGTCGAAATGATCTCGGCACGGTCGGCTTCGGACAGGACGGTCATGCGCACCTCTCATGGATGCGCAAGCGGTATCGCCCTGCCCGGTGCGGGTCAATGACCCTCAGGCCACGTCCGACAGAACCTTGGCCAGATCGAAGAGCCGGCGGCGCTGCGCCTCGGGGATCGCATAATAGGACCGCACCAGCATCAGCGCTTCCTTGTCCGCAAGGATGTCGCCATCGATCTCCTCAAGACCCTTGTTGCGCGCATCGAGCCCTTCGAAGAAAAAGCTGATCGGAACGTTGAGCGCCTCGGAAATATCCCACAGACGCGACGCCGAAACCCGGTTCATGCCGGTTTCGTACTTCTGGATCTGCTGAAATTTGATACCGACCTTGTCGGCGAGCTGTTGCTGGGTCATGCCCACCATCCAGCGGCGATGCCGCACGCGCTTGCCGACATGAACGTCAACGGGATGTTTCATAATGTACTCCTTGAACTCGTCACCAACTAAACAAGCAAGTTGTGTGCCAACTGCGCGAAAATCCGCCGAAATAGTCGAAAAAAATGTAACTCCCTGATTTGATAGACAACGCCCGACAAGCCGGTAGATAGGCAGAGCGGCTGGCGACAATCCACCTATACGAAAATACATGTCCCTCAACTCGCCCGTTCCGAGAGTCGCAATTTGATTCGCAAAATGCAACGCAATTTGGAGAGGTTTTGTTGCAGAATGCAATTTCCGGATGAGCCGACCCGGCTGGAATCCCCCCGCCGTGACGGTTAGCCTGACGCGGTAGAGGGAGACCCGCGATGCGCTGCTTCGGAATCGAGACCTATGGCGGGGCACCTCTGCTCAGGGATTGCGCCCGCCCCGATCCGCGCCCTGGGGAAGTCCGGGTCCGGATCGTGGCGTGCGGGTTGAATTTCGCCGATCTCCTTATGATCGAAGGGAAATATCAGGAACGCCCGGCGCCGCCGGTGACCCTCGGGATGGAGGCGGCCGGTGTAATCGAGGCGCTCGGGCCGGGCGTGTCGGGCCCTGCTGTCGGCACCCGCGTCGCGGTCTCCTGCACCAGCGGCGGTCTTGCCGACTATGGCTGCTTCGCCGCCGGGCGCTGCCTGCCGATTCCCGATGCGATGCCCTTCACCGATGCCGCCGCCTTCCAGATCGCCTATGGCACAAGCCATGTGGCGCTCAACCATCGCGCGCACCTGCAACCGGGGGAAACGCTTCTGGTTCTCGGTGCGGCGGGCGGCGTCGGGCTGACGGCGGTCGAGATCGGCAAGCGGATGGGTGCGCGGGTCATCGCCTGCGCGCGCGGGGCCGACAGGCTGAAAGTCGCCGAGACGGCGGGCGCCGACCATCTGATCGACAGCGACGGCGCGGACCTGCGCGCCGAGGTCAGGGCACTTGGCGGTGCCGATGTGGTCTACGATCCCGTCGGCGGCGATCAGTTCGACGCCGCGCTCCGCGCGACCAACCCGGAGGGGCGTCTCGTCGTCATCGGCTTCGCGGGCGGCAGGGTCCAGCAGATCGCCGCCAATCACCTTCTGGTCAAGAACGTCTCGGTTCTCGGGCTTTACTGGGGCGGCTATCTCGGGTTCCGGCCAGAGGTCGTGACCGAGAGCCTTGCCACCCTGCTCGGCTGGTATGCGACGGGTGGCATCCGGCCGCATGTCTCGCATGTCCTGCCGCTCGCCCGTGCGGCCGAGGGGCTGGAGCTACTCCGCAGCCGCAAGTCCACCGGCAAAGTCGTCATCACGATCTGACAACCGGCCCGCCTCCTGTGCGCGCTGACCGGCGCAGGCGTCGCCATAGATGCAGCGCAGATGCGCCAGAAGCGCCGTGATGACCGGCCCCTTCTGCGATCCGGCATCGTACAGGCAGATGCTGAGCTGGCCGAGGTCCGGCAGGGCATTGCCCGCCTCGATCACTTCAAGCCCGGCGCTGATTGCGCCTTCCATCCGGGCGGCGATCGAGAGATCCGCGGCGATGGTCGCATCAGCCACCTGCTCGGATTCGCCGCTGATGGCGATCTCCCACCTGATCCCCGCCGCACTGAGCGCGTTCTGGGCGATGGGCCGGAAAAAGCAGGTCTCGACGAAGGCCAGCCGCACCGGGCGCTGCTGCCAGGCGATTCCATCCTCAGCGCCGACCCACACGAGACGGCGCGTGGACAGACGCTCGCCGCCCTCGCCCGGATTGGCCTCGGTCGTCAGGATCACGTCGAACTCGCCCCGCGCGAAGCCGTCCTTGAGCTTGCTGGTAAAGCAACTGTCAAGGTTGATGCGCACCCGCGGAAATTCCAGCGCCATCGCCTTCAGGATGCGCGGCATCTGCGGATAAACTATATCATGCGGCACGCCGATCCGGATCTCGCCCTCATAGGCGGCATCGGTCAGCCGCGTCAGCGCCTCGTCGTTCAGATCGAGCATCCGACGCGCGTAATGCGCGAGTTGCTCGCCCTCGACGGTCAGGGTCAGCTTGCGCTGCGCACGGTTGAAGAGTTCAAGCCCGAGGCTGTCCTCGAGCCGCTTGATCTGCATCGAGACGGCCGATTGCGTCAGGTTGAGAAGTCCGGCGGCCCGCGTGACGCCGCCGACTTCGGCGACGGTGACAAGGGCGCGGAGCGCGGTGAGGTCGAGATTTCGGGCCATGTTCAGTTTCTGTGATGAAAGCTTCGCCAATACTTCATTTTCCATGATGAGCCATTTCTGGCATTAAATCAAGACAGGTGATGCAACCGACATCTTCCATCAAGAAAAGGGATGATCATGGATATCGCGACGATACAAACCTGCCCCCGGCCGGGCCGCCCCTCGCTTCTCGGCCGCCTGCGTCTCGCCCTCGCCACCAGACGCCACCGGCAGCGGCTGACCGAGCTCGACCCGTACCTCCTGCGCGACATCGGACTGAGCGAAGCGGAGGTCAAATTCGAGGTAAGCAGGCCGTTCTGGGACGTGCCGCAGCACTGGTTGCGCTGACCGGGTGGGAATTGGCCCGGAAAAGCTTGAAATTGGCGCCCCGCTTTCCGATATTCGTTGAGGGAAGCGGGCGGTCTTTGGCCGGTCCGCAGGGATACGCAACTGGAGGCTTTGATGGCTGACTATGAAACGATCCGCGCCGGCCGGGTGGGCACCCGGGGGCTTGCGATCGACGAAGGGCTCCGCGCCCATATGAACAAGGTCTACGGGCTGATGTCCGTGGCGATGGTGATTACCGCCGGCGCCGCCTGGGCGATTTCCGGTCTGGCGATGTCGCCGGTCCCGACTGACTACCAGATCGGCGCCGACACCTATCTCACCAGCTTTGGTGCGGCGATCTACGCCTCGCCGCTGAAATGGGTGATCATGTTCCTGCCGCTGGTCATGGTCTTTGCCTTCTCGGCGATGATCAACCGGCTGTCCGCCGCCGCCGCGCAGCTTTTCTTCTATGCCTTCGCGGCCGCGATGGGCCTGTCGATCAGTTCGATCTTTCTGGTCTTTACCGGAATCTCGATCGTGCAGACCTTCCTCGTGACGGCGATCGCCTTCGCGGGCCTGTCGCTCTGGGGCTACACCACCAAGCGCGACATCTCGGGCTGGGGGTCGTTCCTGATCATGGGCGTGATCGGGCTTCTGGTGGTGATGATCGTCAACCTCTTCCTGCAATCGCCTGCCGTGATGTTCGCGATTTCCGCCATCGGCGTTCTGATCTTCGCCGGTCTGACCGCCTATGACACCCAGAAGATCAAGACCATGTATATCGAACATGCCCGGCATGGCGATGCTGAATGGCTCGGCAAGTCGGCGATCATGGGGGCGCTCAACCTCTATCTCGATTTCATCAACATGTTCATGTTCCTGTTGCAGTTCATGGGCAACCGCGAGTGACCTGACAGACAGGTGGATGTCGAAGGGCCGGGGATTTCCCCGGCCCTTCTTTCTTGTGCCCGGCACCTCTCCGTCAGCCGACGACGGCGCCGAAGAGTTTGCCGACGAGGGCCGTCACGGCCATGGCCACCGCGCCCCAGAAGGTCACCCGCACCACCGCACGCAGAATGGGCGCACCACCGGCCCGCGCGCCGACGGCCCCCAGCACGGCGAGGAAGATCAGGGAAAGGACCGTCACCCAGAGGCTGATCGCGGGTTCCGGCACGATAGCGGCCGTCACAAGCGGCAGTGCTGCCCCGATGGCGAAGGTGAGCGCCGACGCCATCGCCGCGACAAGCGGCTTCGCCTCGGAATGTTCATAGATCCCAAGCTCATCGCGGACATGGGCCGCCAGAGCGTCTTTTTCGTGGAGTGCGGTCGCCACCTGCCGGGCGAGATCGGCAGGCACACCGCGCTCCTCGTAGATCGACGCAAGGGCGCGCAGCTCTTCTTGCGGATCGGCCGCGATCTCGGCCGACTCGCGGGCCACATCGGCACGCTCCGTATCGGATTGCGATGAGACCGAGACATATTCCCCTGCCGCCATCGACAGGGCACCGGCGGCCAGCCCCGCCGCGCCGGCGATCA
>JBGSNN010000223.1:0-12317 GCA_041739655.1 Albidovulum sp.
CGTGCTCAAGCTCGATCGCCCGCGGAGGTGCCACCAACCGAGCGGAGAGGTGCGGCGAGGTGCGGGGCGCCTGCTCGCTTGCCTTGGGCGCCCCCGGTGCGCGCGCCGGTGTGACGAGATCGGGCGACCCGTCCAGCTGCCGCACCGTGACACCATCCTCAAGGATGCTGCCGTCCCGCAGCCGGGCCAGAAAGCCCGGCACGCAAGCGGCGGTGAGTTCGACAAAGCTCTCGTTCGACTGGATCCGGATCGCCCCGATCTCGGCCTTGGTGATGTTCCCGGCCCGACAGAGAAGCGGCAGAAGCCATCGCGCTTCGGCGCGCTGGTTGCGCCCGACCGACAGTGCGAACCAGATCCCCGGCCCGAACGACCGGCGCTCAGGCGCAACAGGCTTCGGCCCCGGCGTCGAAAGTTCCTCGGGCGCGGAGTGTCGCGCGCGATAGAGCCGCAGATAGGCGGCCGCGATCTTTTCGGGCGCGTGGCGGGCCAGGAGTTCGGTTGCGAAGGCGCCCTGCTCGGCGGTCATCTCGTCGTCCCAGGCCGGATCGGCCATGAGACGCTCCTGATCGCGGCGCAGGATGTCATCGACGCCGGGCGGCGTGGTCCAGTCCGCGGTGATCTTCGCGACAGCCAAGAGCCGCTCGGCCTTGCGGGCGGTCTTCGGCGTGATGATCAGCGCCGAGATGCCCTTGCGCCCGGCGCGACCGGTGCGCCCCGAACGATGCAGCAGCCCCTCGGGGTTCGATGGCAGATCGGCATGGATCACCAGTTCGAGATTGGGCAGGTCGATGCCACGCGCGGCAACATCCGTCGCGACACAGACCCGGGCGCGTCCGTCGCGCATCGCCTGCAAGGCATGGGTCCGCTCGGACTGGCTCAGCTCACCCGAAAGGCAGACCACCGAGAAGTTGCGGTTGGACAGCCGCGCCGTCAGATGGCTGACCGCCGCGCGGGTATTGGCAAAGACGATGGCGTTTCTGGCGTCATGAAAGCGCAGGAGGTTGAAGATCGCGTTCTCGGCATCCCGTTCGGCCACCTGCAGCGCCTGATAGGCGATGTCGGCATGCTGGCTGACGCCACCCGTGGTCGCGACCCGCACCGCGTCGCGCTGGTACTGTTTCGCAAGCCTGGCGATGGCCGGCGGAACCGTCGCCGAGAACATCAGCGTGCGCCGCTCGGCCGGAGCCGCGTCCAGCATGAATTCCAGATCCTCGCGAAAGCCGAGGTCCAGCATCTCGTCCGCCTCGTCGAGCACGACCGCGCGCAGCCCGGTCATGTCGAGCGACCCGCGCTGGATATGGTCGCACAACCGGCCCGGAGTACCGACGACGATATGCGCGCCGCGATCCAGCGCGCGCCGTTCGTCGCGCATGTCCATGCCGCCGACGCAGGACACCACCCGCGCCCCGGCCTTGGCGTAGAGCCAGGCCAGTTCGCGCATCACCTGAAAGGCAAGTTCCCGCGTCGGGGCCACGACCAGCGCGAGCGGCGCGGCGGGCGGCCCCATTCTCTCGTCATCGCCCATCAGGGTGCGCGCGATGGCCAGACCGAACGCCACCGTCTTGCCGGACCCGGTCTGCGCCGATACCAGAAGGTCGACATCCGCAAGTCCTGGCGCGGTGACGGCGTCCTGGATCTCTGTCAGCTTGTCATATCCTCGCTCTGCGAGCGCATCCTGAAGTGGTCTGATCATCAATAGGCTTTCCGTGAAGGTCCGGCGCGGTGCGGGTCAAGGCGGTGCGCAAGTCGCGCGGGGAACGGTTCCAGTAGCCCCAACCGGCCGGAATGTACACGACGAACGCCATTTGCGCCTGATCGAATGTCAGAGGGATGCACAGGCCGGTTGTCGCCACCTCGCGCATCCAGCCGAAGATGCACCGCGCGCAAAAACTGGGCAAAGAGAGGTTTGACGCGCCCGCCGTGCGCCCGCCCGATACCGCGGCGATCAGGCCGCGGATGCACGGCGTGGCATCCTGCGGGGCGATGGCACCTCGGCAGCCGACAGCGCAAGTCACCTTATTTGTCCTTCCAATTTTCTATAATCCGACCAGATCAACATTCATATTGACTCATATCGCACGTTTGTCTGATCCTTGGTCCAACAAATAGGGATTCTTGGATCGTGACGGCGACAGAGGCAGAGATCACCACGGAGCACCGCGACGACCTCGCGGCTGCAGGCGGCTCTGCGGTCGATCAGGTGCTCGCGGAACTGCGCCGACTTATCGCCGACGGCGGCTTGACCGTGGGCGACCGGCTGCCGACCGAACGCGATCTGTGCGAACGGTTCAGCGCCAGCCGCAACACGGTGCGTGAGGCAATGCGCATGCTCAAGGCGTTCGGCGTGGTTGAAGTGCGGCCGAAGGTGGGGGCCACCATCGTCGATCAGCGCATGAACCGCGCCTTCGATCTGTTCTCGTTCAACGTCACCGAAATCTCGCGCCAGACGTTCGACGACATCCAGGGCTTTCGCGAACTGATCGAAACCGGCGCGGTCATGCAGATCTTTGCGGCGGTCACCGCCGCCCATCTGGCCGACCTGCGCGAGATCAACCGCGAGATGGTGCGGGCGCGATCAGTGATCGAGGCGTCCGAGCAGGACCTGCGCTTTCACACCACCCTTGTCTCGGTGATCGGCAACAAGTCGATCCTGGACGTCTATCGGATCATGACCCCGGTCATCCTGCGAATCATGCAGCGCGGCAAGACCCGGCGCACCATCGAGGGCGAGACGTTTCAGGAACACGAGGCGATCCTGAACGCCATCGAAAGGCGCGACAGCCTGGGGTTCCAGTACCTGATGCGCACCCATCTGCGGGCCGGTCTTTCGACGTTCGAGGACGGGGCCGGCCCTTTTCAGACACCCCGATAGCGGGGGCTTGGACAACAAGAAGGGCAAAGCCCCGCGACGATCAACAACGTTCCGACACTCATCTGGGAGGATGACATGAAACTCGGTTATCTGCGCGCCGCCTTGCTGGCGACGACGATGCTCTGTGCCAACGCGGCCCTTGCCGGGCCCGAAGTTGTCGCCGGTCCGGGGGCAGAGCCAAGCTGCTTTGCGCCCTGGTCGGCGGACACGAAATACCTGCAATGGCCCGCCAAGGAAGGCCCCTACAAGATCGCCATCGTCAACGGCTTTGTCGGCAACACCTGGCGGATCCAGATGATCAAGACCGCCAAGGCCTTTGCCGAAGACCCCGCGATCAAGGACAAGATCGCCGAATTCAAGGTCGTCTCAACCGGCACCGATGCCCCCGCCCAACTCGGTGCCATCGAGGATTTCATCAACCAGGGCTATGACGCCATCGTCACCATTGCGGTGGCGCCTGACGGGTTCGACCGGGTGATCCGGCTCGCCGACAAGAGCAATGTCGTGCTCGTTCCGTTCGACAACGTGCTCGACACCGACGCCGTCATGCAGGTGAACGAGGACCAGTTGGCCATGGGCCGGATGTGGGCCGAGTTCACCATGAAGGAACTGGCCGCGGCGGGGGTGACCGAAGGCAAGATCCTTGAGGTCCGCGGGCTGCCGGGGAACTCGGTTGACCGCGACCGGTCCATCGGGATCAACGAGGTGATCGCGGCCGATGGCGGCAAGTGGGAAATGGTCTCGGTCGTCGGCAACTGGGATGACGGCACGACGCAGAAAGTCGTCGCCGACGCCATCGCGGTGCATGGCCAGTTTGCGGCTGTGGTCGGTCAGGGCGGATCGAACGGTGTGATCCAGGCGCTGAAGGATGCGGGCCACCCCTGGGTGCCGGTCGCGGGCGAATCCGAGAACGGCTTCCGCAAGGCGATTGCGCAGTACAAGGACGAAGGCCTGAAGGGCATTTCCATCGGCCAGTCGCCGGGCCTTGTGGCGGTGGCGATGAAGGCCGCCGTCTCGGCGCTGGAAGGCAACCCGATGCCGCAACTGATCTCGGTGCCGTTGCCGGTCGCGGACTATACGACGTTGGAGGACGGCAAGAACTTCTGGTCCGACCTTCCCGACAACTTCTTCACGGTCAACGAGTTTCCGCCCTGCGGCGTGAACATCTCGGGTCCGGCCATCATGGCCAAGAATGAAGCCGACGTGAACTGACACTGAAGGCGGCCCCCACGCTCCCTCGGGGCCGCCTTCTTTTCCGAGGCAGAGCATGTCCACCACACCGATTGTCGAACTGACTGGAATATCAAAGCACTACGCCGGGATTCGTGCGCTGGATGCCGTGGATTTCGCGGCAATGCCAGGGTCCGTCCATGCCATCCTCGGCGAAAACGGCGCCGGAAAATCGACGCTGATCAAGATCATCTCGGGCGTTGTGGCCCCCGACGCGGGCGAGATGCGGCTGCGCGGCGCGCCGGTCCGCTTCCAGAACCCCTCGGCAGCCAATGCGCAGGGCGTGGTCTGCATGTTTCAGGAGCTTTCGCTGATCCCGGACCTGTCGGTGGCCGACAACATCTCGATTTCCGACCCGCCGCGCCGGTTTGGCCTGATCGACCATCGTGCGCAGGTGACGCGGGCCGAGGCGCTGCTGGCCCGGATCCGGTGCGAAGACCTTGACCCGCGCACAATGGTCCGCGATCTGTCGCTCTCGCGTCGCCAGATGGTCGAGATTGCGAAGGCACTTGGCCGTGACCCGTCGGTGCTGATCCTGGATGAGGCGACATCCGCCCTGACCGCGCAGGATGTCCAGACGGTGTATGACCTGCTCGGCGAGCTCAAGGCCCAGGGTGTCACCACGCTCTTCATCAGTCATCGGATGCATGAGGTCGAAGCCCTCTGCGACCGGCTTTCGGTGTTCCGCAACGGCCGCCATATCGAGACATTTGCCAAGGGCGAGCGCACCGACAGCGAGGTCGTGCGCCTGATGATCGGCCGGGATGTGACTGCGAAATACCCGCCGAAACCCGCGCCCGCCGCCCGCCCACCGGTGCTGAAAGTCACGGATATGGCGTGGGAACCCACGCTGAGGGGCGTCTCGCTAACGCTTGGAAAGGGCGAGATTCTGGGGGTCGGCGGCCTCGACGGTCAGGGCCAGAAGGAGCTTCTGCTGGCGCTGTTCGGCGTCTTGAAGGGCGTCACGGGACAGATCGAACTGGGACGCCGGGGCCTGCCGGCCTCGCCGGTGGCGGCCAAGTCGGGCACGCCCCGCGTCGCGCTGATCCCCGAGGATCGCAAGACCGAGGGCCTGATGCTGCCGCTGTCCATCGCCGACAATCTGGTGACTGCGGCGTTTGACCGGATCACCCGCAACGGCATCATCGACCCGGCGCGCCTGCACCTGGCCGTCGCGGACGGCATCGCCCGGCTGCAGATCAAGGTCGGCAGCGTGACAGACCCGGTCCGCACCTTGTCGGGCGGCAACCAGCAGAAGGTGGTCATCGCCAAATGGCTGATGACCGAGCCCGACATCATCCTGATGAACGACCCCACCCGTGGCATCGACATCGGCACCAAGCAGGAAATCTTTCGCATGATGCGCGCCCTCGCGGATGCGGGGACATCCATTCTGTTCTACTCCTCTGACTACGCCGAACTGATTGGCTGCGCCGACCGGGTGATCGTGCTCTACGATGGCCGCGTCGTGCGCGAACTGGCGGGCGGCGAGATCACCGAGGAAGCCATCGTCGCGGCCTCGCTGAACATCGGAAAGGCGGCGTGATGCGGCGGGCGATCAGTCAGAACCGGGGGCTCGCGGGGGCGCTGTCGCTGTTTGCGGTTCTGTTCGTGACCTACAACCTGTTGCACTCGCGCGGGTTTTCCACCGCCGTTCTGGTGCAGAACGCCAACGAGTCGGTGGCGATCGCCTTTGTCGCCATGGCGCAGACCGTGCCGGTCCTGATGCGCGGGCTTGATCTGTCGGTCGGTGCCGTGATGACGCTGACGGCGTGCATCGCATCGGCCGTTCTGTCGGGCACCGGCGCCGAAATCGGCTTCGGCATCGTCGTGACCCTGGCCTGTGGCACTGCCTTTGGCCTGATGAACGGGGTGATCGTGGTCTACGGTCGGCTGCAGCCGATCATCGCCACACTGGCGACGGGGGCGATCGCCATCGGTCTAGCGCTGGTCATTCGGCCGCAGCCCGGCGGCGACGTCGATGGCGACCTGACCTGGGCCCTGACCAACTCGGTCTGGGATTTCGCCGATACCTACGGGCTCGCGGCGGGCGGTGATGCTTGGTGGCTGCGGCCCTTCATCAACATTCCGGTGCCGCTGATCCTGCTCTTCGGGGTCGCCGCCCTGGTCTGGCTGCCGTTCAAGCGCACCGTCACCGGGCGCACGGTCTATGCCATCGGCTCGGCGGAAGGGGCGGCCTATGTCTCGGGCCTGCCGATCAACCGTGCGAAGCTGGCCGCCTTCACGCTGGCCGGGTTCTTTTCGGCCTGCGCCGGGCTCTATCTGGCGATCCAGACCTCGACCGGCAATGCCGATACGGTGCAGGCAGGCGCCTATACGCTGAATTCCATCGCTGCCGTGGTGCTGGGCGGCACGGCGCTGGCCGGCGGGATCGGCGGGGCCATCGCGTCGATCGTCGGTGCGCTGATCCTGCGGGTGATCTCGTTCTACTTCCGGATTCTGGACATCGACCCATTGCTGCAACCCTTGATCGAGGGGCTGGTGCTTCTGGCCGCTGTCAGCGCCGGGGCCTGGCGCACCTTCTCGGTCAAGAACCGGCTGGAGCTGTTCCGATGACCGCGCCCCGGGTCAAGGCCGAGGACAAGCCGCTCTTCATCGCGGCGGGCTTCACGCTGCTGATCCTGGTGATCGGGACCGGCTATACACTGGCGACCTCGGGCACCGTGCCGCTCATGCAGCCGACCTACCTGTTGCAGCAATTGCAGATCGGGTCGTTCCTCGGCATCTGTGCTGCCGGACTGATGGTCGTCATCCTGACCGGTCATATCGACCTGTCGATCCCGGCGACCCTGACCGGGGCGGCGATGATCGGCACGGCCATCGGCGGGCCGATGGCGATTCCCGCCGCACTGGCCTTCGGCCTTGTCGTGGGGTTGCTGAACGGCGCCGGGGTCGCGGTGCTGCGGGTGCCGTCGATGATCTTCACGCTGGGCATGGACACCGTGCTGCGCGGCGTGACCGTGGCGCAGACCGGGGGCTTTGCGCCGCAGGATCAGGCGACGCCCTTGATGCTGGCGCTGGCGAAGGGCCGGTTCCTCGGCATCCCGCTGGCGCTTTACGTCTGGGCCGCCGTATCGATCGTCGTGGCCTTCCTCCTCGCCCGCACCAGTTTTGGCCGTGCGCTTTACGCCATCGGCACGCGGGAACGGGCGGCCTACCTGTCGGGCATCCGCACCCGACCCGCGATCATCGGCGCGTTCGTGGTCTCGTCCATCTGCGCCGCGCTCGCCGGGGTGCTGCTGGCGGGCTATTCGGCCAAGGCCTATCAGGGGATGGGCAACGCCTACCTTCTTCCCGCCATTGCCGCCGTGGTTCTCGGCGGGACCAATGTGCTCGGCGGCAGCGGGCGCTTTGTCGGTACGCTGATCGGGGTCATCCTGATCGTGCTGCTGAATTCGGTCCTGTCGATCATGCAGATGCCCGAGGCGTTCCGGCAGATCATCTATGGCGTCGTCATCGTGGCCATGCTTCTGATCTATGGCCGCGGCGACCGCGAAACCGGCTGACAAGGATTTCCCATGACACCCCTTCCCCTCTCCGCGGCCGACATACTTCCTGACGAATCCGGCGCCCTGCTTGTCGGTCGGGTCTGGTCCGATGCCGCAGGCGGTCCTTGCCCGGTCCTCTGCCGCGAGGGTCAGGTGCTTGATCTCACCCGGCTGTCGCCAACGATGTCCGGGCTGCTTGAGATCGAAGGCCTCACCGCCGCACTCCAAGACGATTTTCCGGCGCTTGGGTCGCTTGACTCCTATCTGGACCTCGGCGGCGGAACCGGGCAGAGCGGCCGCCTGCTCGCCCCCTGCGATCTGCAGGCGATCAAGGCAGCCGGAGTGACCTTCGCCGGGTCGATGATCGAACGGATGATCGAGGAACGCGCCAAGGGCGATCCCGCCCGGGCCGAGGCGATCCGCGCCGAGCTGGCGGGCATCCTGGGGGGGTCGTTGCGCGGCGTCAGGCCTGGGTCCGACGCGGCGGCGGCGGTCAAGGCCAAGTTGCAGGCGGCGGGCATGTGGTCGCAGTATCTGGAGGTCGGGATCGGCCCGGATGCCGAGGTTTTTACCAAGGCGCCGCCGATGGCCGCCGTCGGCAGCGGCGCGCGGATCGGAGTCCATGCCAAATCCGCCTGGAACAACCCCGAACCCGAGGTGGTGCTGGCGGTCAACTCCACCGGGCGCATCTGTGGGGCGACGCTCGGCAATGACGTGAACCTGCGCGATGTCGAGGGGCGCTCGGCGCTGCTTCTGGGCAAGGCCAAGGACAACAACGCTTCAGCGGCCATCGGTCCGTTCCTGCGGCTGTTCGACGATGATTTCGGGATGGACGACGTTCGCGGGATGGAGTTGTCGTTGCGTGTCGAAGGCGAGGATGGCTTCGTGATGACCGGTCGTTCCTCGATGGCCGAGATCAGCCGCGACCCCGCAGACCTCGTGCGGCAGACGCGGGGGCGGCACCATCAGTACCCCGATGGTTTCATGCTGTATCTGGGAACGCTGTTTGCCCCCGTGCAGGACCGCGACGCGCCGGGCCAAGGCTTCACCCACCATCAAGGCGACGTTGTGAGCATCGCCACGCCGCTGCTGGGGGAATTGCGCAACGTGGTCAGGTTGGCGACGGACGCGCCCGAATGGACCTTCGGCACCGGCGCTCTGATGCGGAACCTTGCGGGGCGGGGCTTGATCTGAGGCGGCGGAGCCTCTGCGGGCTTGCCCAGTGAAGCACGCAGATCCCGCTGACCGGAGTAGGGTCAGCCATAGCCCTGCGCCGTAGTCACTCGGGACCATGGCCCGACAGCCAGCGGGATGGCCGACGCCCCGTGAGAGGCGTCGGCGAAGGACTTAGCCTGAAAATCAGCCGTGACCTGCCAGAACAGAGATACGGACAGCTTCGGCATCGGCGGCAAGGTCCGCCGCAGCATCGCCGGTGATCGGCGCACCAAGAATGGTGGTCAGTGCCACGACGGTCTCGGTCGTGATCGGCACCGTCTTGTCGGATGCCACACCGATGAACACCGCCTGAAGCGTGCTGAGATCGTTCGTCACCCCCTCAATAGCAATCGACCCGTCCAAGCTGTCACGCAGCAGCGACAGGTTCTGCAAGGGCGAGTCGACGATGGTGAGGCTGTCCCAGTTCAGCGAGAAATCCTCGATCATGTCATCGAGCGACTGGCTGTAGAATGCCGCCAGAGTGGGATCAGCCTCGATCGCCGCGATCGCTTCGGCATAGGCCCGGTCAAGAACCTTGTCCGGCGACCGTGCCACGCTCAGGCGACCGAGTTCGACTTCCGGGATGCCCTCTTGCGCCCAGACAGGCTTGCCACCGCCCGAGCCATCGTCGGATGGCCCACCGGCCTGCGGCCCCTTGCCGTCAGAATCCGCACTCGGACCGCCCTGGCCGGAACCGGAACCGCCCTGGTTGCCCTGTCCCTTCTGCGCGCCCTGATTGCCCTTGCCCTCCGGCTGGCCCTTCTGCCCCTTGCCTTAACCTCCCTCACCGTCGCCGTCGTCCTGTGCCCAGGCTGCACCCGAAAGATCGAAGGTCGTGTGGACGAGCGCCGGTGCCAGACCAAGGCCCAATGCGAGGGCAGACGTCAGCAGATGCCTTGAAACGAGTTTATGCGTCATCATCAATTCTCCCACTCGGTATCGCATCAGCGCGATTCCTTGCACCAAAGTGCCTCCCGGGAAGAATTACAACTTTGATATATATCAAATCCTTCATGCAAATTGGCGGCTCCTTTTGCATGACGTAGCGGCAGCGCGATATTCGAGGCGCATGAGCGCTTCTTCAGTCCAGCGACGGCACGCCCCAGAGTCGTCGGGGCAACATCCGGCTGATACATTCACCCATTGGCATGTTTTTGCCACACGCCATGCCGTGGTGTTGCCATCATTGTCGCTTACGGGTCATCTATCATGCGCGCATGCGCGTGAGGCTTACCGGCATCTTCCGGATAATGAGGAACCGAATGTCTTCTGGGACGCGTCGCAACTGGTTCCTGCGCCACGCAGCAGTCTCTCGACTGTTTGCGGCCGTCGCATCGGGACTTGCGATCTCGCTGCTCGCGGCGCAGGGACAGGCAGCAGGGACCGACAATGGTATCTTCCTCAGCACGAAATCATCGGTCAGCGCCCCAAGCGGGGCAACAGACCTGTGCCAGCGCTATGCGTGGGCGTGCCAGACCTCTGCCCTTTCGCCCGTTTCGGCGAACGCGCTTCTGCCAGTTGCCCGAAAGGTAAACCGGGCCGTGAACCAAAAGGTGCGGTCCGTCGCCGATTCGGTGCAGTACGGGGCGAAAGAGGTGTGGTCCTTGCCATCGCCACGCGGCGGAGACTGCGAGGACTATGCCCTGGCGAAGAAACACGACCTGATCGGAAAGGGCGTTCCGGCGCAGCGGCTTCTGCTTGCCACCGTGTTCGGGCAGCGAACCGGCTCGCACGCCGTGCTGATCCTGCGGCTCGATGACGGGGACTATGTGCTGGACAACATGACCGACGACATCAAGCACTGGTCGAAGACGAAATACACGTTCCTGCGCATTCAGGACCCCGGTGCACCGGAACGGTGGAAGACAGTCTTCGCCAGCAACTGACCGACGACATGTGAAGGCCACCTCGACTTGCATCGAAGTGGCCTTTTTCATTGGTGTCACAGTCTCGGCGCCCCGCGAAAGGTCAGCCGTTCGAGGACGTATCGGGAAGCAGGTTTCCGTCGATCAGGATATCGCCCGGCTGGCAGTTCATGGCGAGATCCTCACCCGTGTTGTGATCGCCGCCGGCACCGCCTTTGCCACCGCCGTGACCTTCGTCAGACGCGCCATCGTCGCCACCGCCTTCGCTCGGCGTCTCGCCTTCATGGCCGCCATTTCCGCCCTGGCCATTGCCTTGGCCTCCACCGCCGCCCTGGCCTCCACCTTGGCCGCAGCCGTTACCACCGCCCTGACCGTTACCCTGACCGCCACCGGTTCCCTGGCCGCCGCCGTTTCCGTGGTTGCCGCCGTTTCCGTTGCCACTGCCGTTGCCATGGCCGTCGCCGTCGTCGCCGTCGTCACCGCCATCGTCGGTCCCATCATCACCGCCATCGTCACCACCGGTGTCGCCGCCGGTATCGCCGCCGGACGTGCCGTCACTTCCGCCTGAAGCGCCCGACAACCCCTCCGGCCCTTTGCCGTGTTGGTCATTCTCGGACGAGTTTTCCGACCTGACAGTTGCTTGAGTGGGGAGGTCGCTCAGAACAGCGGCCAAGGCGGGACAACGGGCATTGGTCCCTGCCAGGATTTCGGGGAAGTCGGGACGCTTCTGAATCGCACGGATGGTGCCCGTGGTAACGATTCCGCAGCTACAGAAATCATCAAGGCTGTCCATGCTGCTGACCATGTTTGCCGTGCAGCGCTGCTTTCCGGCGGCTTGTGCGTCGGCCATGCCCGCAATGCCACCAAGGCCGGCAGCGAGGATAAGTCCCGTGACGACGCGCCGAATGAAGTTGTTATGCATCTTTGTCATGATCCGTTTCTCTCCCAGAACAATGATCGAAGGCCGCCTTCCCGCACCTTCGCTGTGACTATTTTTATATTTGAATTATCAAATTAGAATTGACTCAGATCAACCTGCCCGGCTGACGCTACGTCATTTAGGCGGAGCCAGATGCCTGATGGTAACGAACCGGTCGCGCCCAGTTCGGGCGACCGACAGAATGCGCAGATCGCTGGGTCCGTTGCACGGGCCGCGATCGCGAACGAGCTTCGCTAGCCCTGCGCGTCCAGAAACGCCCGCCAGCCGGCGAAGGCCGAGATATCGGTCGCGCCCTCGGTGCCGGCGGCTTCGGCAAGAAAGCCGGTCACCGTCCGCCCATCCGAAAGGCGGACGGGACCGAGGCCGAGCGGCGCCGGGATGGTTGCAAGGAAATCGCCCATCCGGGCCGTGGGCATGGCCCACAGTTCCAGCGTGACAGACCGGCCGTTGCGGGTCGTGCGCACGAGGCCCGGGCGGATCGGCGGACCACCGGGCAGGGCGTAGAAGCGGTACTCGGGCGCCGTTGCCGTCTCTTCCAGGAAACGCGCGCCGCGCGCTGTCAGGTGGCCATTCAGCGGCAGCCCGGACATATGCGCGCCCGCCACGGCAAGGATTGTCTCGTCCGGGGTGACAGGGAACGGCGCAGCCTTGGCCGGGCAGAGACGGTGCGGCGTTGCGCCAAGCGG
>JBGSNN010000230.1:0-4113 GCA_041739655.1 Albidovulum sp.
ATCTCGCCGCGCTCGACCTCACCGAGGCGCTGCGGGCGCAACTGACGCCGGCGCAGATGCAGCTCGTCGACCGGCTCGCTCCGGCGCAGTTCGAAACCCCGCTCGGCCGCCGCATCGCCATCGACTACGATGGCGACACCCCGTCGATCACGCTGCGCCTGCAAGAGATGTTCGGGGTGACCGCGCATCCGGTGATCGGGCCGAAACGCCTGCCGCTGCGCATCACGCTGCTGTCGCCCGGACAACACCCGGTGCAGACGACGCTCGATCTGCCGCGGTTCTGGGCGACCTCCTATGCCGAGGTCCGCAAGGACATGCGCGGGCAGTATCCAAAGCACCCCTGGCCCGAGGACCCGACTGCCCACGCCCCCACACTGCGCGCCAAGCCGCGCCGGACCTGACCGGCTCAGCGCTTGTGGATTATCGCGACCTGATCGCGCCGGGCCTTGTTGAAGCCGGCCTGAAAGACGAAGCAGCCGGAAATCTGCGGCGCAAGTGACGCGAATTCCGCCGCGAGCGCGGCATCGCCATGCCGGAATGTCCGCGCCTCGGAAAAGCCGCGAAAGAGCGCGGCGGTCTTGGTGATGCCGGGGCGTTCCATCTCCTTCGGCTGCCAGCGCAGGTCCTCGATCACATAGAGCCCGCCGGGCTTCAGCTGCGGGAAAAGCTCAAGGAACGCAAACTGCTGGTGATGGCTGGCGTGGCTCGCGTCATCGATGATGATGTCGAAGGCGGGCATCGCGGCGCGGGCGCGGGCGATGTTCTCGCGCCTTTCCATGTCGCATCGATGAAAGGTGAAGCGCGGATCGCGGAACCAGGAAAAGTCCGACACGTCTAGCCCGTGGACCTGCGCCTTGGGGAAATACTCCAGCCACATCCGCACCGAGGGCGCATCGGTGGTCGCCCGGTCGGCGCTTGCGCCATGCTCGGGGCCACCGATCTGCAGACCCATCTCGAGAAACGCGATCGCGCGGTCGCGGTAGGGCAGGAACAGCATCTGGTAAAGCTCGGTGTAGCGATGCTTCGCCGAGCCCTTGTCCGACCCGAACCCGTCAGCGAGGTCGGTCAGATTCGGCAGCGGCCGCGCCGTCCGCCCGCGTTTCACCGTCTCTGCCACCCGAGCCTCCCCAGTTTTGCCGCAAGGTCTCCGCCCGCTTGAGCGCAGCGGCAGTCTAGGCCGCCATCGCGCGCAAGCCAAGCCGCCGGCGGCGTGATCCTGCGACGATCCAATCGGAGCGTTTTGCGTCGCGCTTCTTCATGGATCAAATACTCGCGCCGCAGGCACCCGAGCGTCCCGGCGGCCCGCCGGGGCGCGAGACAAGGACGGCGCGCGCGGACCGCGCGCTCCGCCCGCTTCGCGGTCAGACGCCGAGACACCAGCGCAGGATCGCCTTTTGCGCATGCAGCCGGTTTTCGGCCTCGTCCCAGATCACCGAATGCGGCCCGTCCATCACCGCGCTCGTCGCCTCGTCGTCGCGGTGCGCCGGCAGGCAGTGCATGAAGAGCGCATCCGGTTTGGCGAGCGCCATAAGGTGTTCGTTGACCTGATAGGGGCGGAGCTGGTTGTGCCGCCGTTCACGCGCCGATTGCGGATCATGCATCGAGACCCAGGTGTCGGTAACGACGAGATCGGCGCCCCGGACCGCGCGCTCGGGGTCGCGCTCGATGCGGACGGGATGGCCCTTGGCGGCAGCGAAGTCGAGCCAGGCGCGCTCGGGGTCGAGCGTCTCGGGGCCGGTGAAGGTGAGGTCGAAGCCGAACTGGCCGGCGGCCTGGGCGAAGGAGGCAAAGACGTTGTTGCCGTCGCCCGACCAGACCACCTTCTTCCCGGCGATCGGGCCGCGATGTTCCTCGTAGGTCATCACGTCGGCCATGATCTGGCAGGGATGGGTGCGGTTTGTCAGCCCGTTGACGACCGGCACCGAGGCATATTCGGCCATCTCCAGAAGCGTCTGCTCCTCGAAGGTGCGGATCATGATGAGATCGACATAGCGCGACAGCACGCGGGCGGTGTCGGCAATGGTCTCGCCATGGCCGAGCTGCATGTCGGCGCCGGAGAGCACCATCGTCTGCCCGCCCATCTGGCGCACGCCGACGTCGAAGGAGATCCGGGTGCGGGTCGAGGGTTTCTCGAAGATCAGCGCGACCATGCGGCCCTTGAGCGGCTGGTCGTCGTCAGGCGTCCCCTTGGGGCGGCCGCCGCGTGCGGATTTCATCGCCCGGGCCTGATCGAGAATGGCCCTGAGTGCGGCGGAGTCGGTGGTGTGGATGTCGAGAAAGCTTTGCATGGCATGGTCCTTGCCCGAAGCGGCCGGGGGCTGCCTGCCCCCGGACCCCCGGAGGTATTTTCAAACAGAAGAAGATGCTGGCTGGTGTTCGAGCGCGGTCGCGGCGGCATCAAGGCGGCGGACCGCCTCGGCGATCTCGTCATCGCTGATGGTCAGCGGCGGCAAGAGGCGCAGGGTCTCATGCGCGGCGGCGACGGTCAGCACATGTGCGCCGTAGCCTGCGGTGACGATATCGGCAGGTGCGGCATGGCAGACGAGGCCGAGCATCAGACCCTGGCCGCGCACGCCCGCGAAGATGGTCGGATGTGCCGCAACGAGGCCCTCGAGCCGCTGCCGGAAGAGCGCGCCCTTGCGGTTCACCTCGGCGAGGAAGGTCGGGTCGGAGATGATCTCCATCACCCGCGCGCCGACGGCGCAGGCCAGCGGGTTGCCGCCATAGGTCGAGCCATGGGTGCCCGCGGTCATGCCCGAGGCGGCGCGCTCGGTGGCGAGCACAGCGCCGAGCGGGAAGCCGCCGCCGATGCCTTTCGCCACCATCATGATGTCGGGGGTGATCCCCGCCCATTCATGCGCGAAGAGCCGCCCGGTGCGGCCCATGCCGCATTGCACCTCGTCGAGGATGAGAAGCGCGCCGGTCTGGTCGCAGAGCGCGCGGATGCGGCGCAGCTGATCGTCGCCGAGCGGCCGGATGCCGCCTTCGCCCTGGATCGGCTCGACCATCACGGCGCAGGTCTGATCGCTGATCGCGGCTTCGAGCGCGTCGATGTCGCCGAAGGGCAGTTGCCGGAACCCCGGCATCAGCGGGCCGAAGCCCTTGACCATCTTCTCCGATCCGGCAGCGGCGATGGCGCCGGTGGAGCGGCCGTGGAAGGCGCCTTCGAAGGTCAGGATCTCGGCCCTGGGGGTGCCTTTCTCGTACCAGTATTTCCGCGCCATCTTGATCGCGAGTTCGGCGGTCTCGGTGCCCGAATTGGTGATGAAGACGGTATCGGCAAAGGTGTGTTCGGTCAGCAGGTCGGCGAGGCGCTGCTGTTCGGGGATCTGGTAGATGTTCGAGACGTGCCAGAGCCTGGCGGCCTGGGCGGTCAGCGTCGCGACAAGATCGGGATTGGCATGGCCGAGCGCATTCACTGCGATTCCGGAGCCGAGATCGAGATATCGCGTGCCGTCGGCCGCAGTCAGCCAGGAGCCTTCGCCTTTGACGAAGGACAGAGGCGCACGGTTATAGGTCGGCAGGACGGTCGGGATCATGCGTGAACTCCGGATGGGACGGCCAAGGGGTGCCTCACGGGCGGGACGGTGTCAACGATGCTGGGGATCGGGGCCCGGGGGGCACGGCGGGACGGACGTCAGGCGCGGTTGCGGCGGCGTCGGGGACGGTCAGAAAGGCGGGTCCGGTACGTCATGCCGGGCGGCATAGCGGGAAATCAGCGCGCTGTCCATGCCGTTT
The DNA here is from genome assembly GCA_041739655.1 of Albidovulum sp. Lineage (GTDB taxonomy): Bacteria > Pseudomonadota > Alphaproteobacteria > Rhodobacterales > Rhodobacteraceae > Albidovulum. The sequence goes on from JBGSNN010000230.1 coordinate 3,739, forward strand.
TGGGGCGATCCGGCGGGCGCGCGGCGCGGCTCCGGCACCGCTTCGGCTTGCCAAGGGGGGGGTGTTGCTTGTATCTCAACCCGTCCCAGATCAAAATGGGTGACGAGACTTTCCGGACCCGGCGGCGCGGACCTGCCCCCGCCCATGGTCCCTGACCGAGGAACGATCATGTCCTGGACCGACGAGCGCGTCGAGACGCTGAAGAAAATGTGGGCCGAGGGCCAGTCGGCGAGCCAGATCGCCAAGGAACTGGGCGGCGTGACGCGCAATGCCGTCATCGGCAAGGTCCATCGCCTCGGCCTGTCGAACCGTGTCGGTGCGGCGCCCGAACCGGCGGCCAAGCCGAAAGCGGCTGAACCGGCGCAGAAGTCCGCC
>JBGSNN010000145.1:0-4409 GCA_041739655.1 Albidovulum sp.
CGTGCTGATCGACGGCGGCCGGATCACCCATATCGGCAACAACCTTGTCGGGACAAGGATCCTCGACGCCACCGGCTGCTATGTCATGCCGGGCGGGATCGACCCGCATACGCATCTGGAGATGCCCTTCATGGGCACCTATTCCTCGGATGACTTCGAGTCCGGCACCCGCGCCGCACTGGCGGGCGGCACCACGATGGTCGTCGATTTCGCGCTGCCGTCGCCGGGGCAGGGCCTGCTCGATGCGCTCAAGATGTGGCATAACAAGTCGGGCCGGGCGAATTGCGACTATTCCTACCACATGGCGGTGACCTGGTGGGGCGAGCAGGTCTTTGACGAGATGAAGACCGTCGTCGAGCAGGAAGGCATCACCACCTTCAAGCATTTCCTCGCCTACAAGGGCGCCTTGATGGTCAATGACGACGAGCTCTTTGCCTCGTTCCGGCGGCTGGCGGAGCTGGGCGGCATCGCCCTTGTCCATGCCGAAAACGGCGACGTTGTGGCCGAGTTGCAGGCCCGGTTGATGGCCGAGGGCAACACCGGGCCGGAAGCCCATGCCTACTCGCGGCCGCCGCAGGTCGAGGGCGAGGCGACCAACCGCGCGATCATGATCGCCGACATGGCCGGGGTGCCCTTGTATGTCGTGCACACGAGCTGCGAGGAGGCGCATGAGGCGATCCGGCGGGCGCGGATGCAGGGGAAAAGGGTCTGGGGCGAGCCCCTGATCCAGCACCTGACACTGGACGAGTCGGAGTATTTCAACGCCGACTGGGACCATGCCGCGCGCCGGGTGATGAGCCCGCCGTTCCGCAACAAGAAGCATCAGGATTCGCTTTGGGCCGGGTTGCAGTCCGGCTCGCTGTCGGTCGTGGCGACGGATCATTGCGCCTTCACCACCGAACAGAAGCGTTTTGGGGTGGGGGATTTCACCAAGATCCCCAACGGCACCGGCGGCCTTGAGGACCGGATGCCGATGCTCTGGACCCATGGGGTGGCGACCGGGCGGCTGACGATGAACGAGTTCGTCGCGGTGACCTCGACGAACATCGCCAAGATCCTGAACTGCTACCCGAAGAAGGGCGCGATTCTCGTCGGTGCGGATGCCGATATCGTGGTCTGGGACCCCGAGCGGACCAAGACGATCTCGGCGAAGTCGCAGCAATCCGCCATTGATTACAACGTCTTCGAGGGCAAGGTGGTGAAGGGCCTGCCGCGCTATACGCTGACCCGCGGGCATGTGGCGGTGAACGACGGCCGCGTCGAGACCCGCGAGGGCCACGGCGAGTTCGTCAAGCGCGAGGCGAACACGGCGGTGAACCGGGCGCTGACCTCGTGGAAGGCGCTCACCTCACCGCGGCCGGTCACGCGGTCGGGCATCCCGGCGAGCGGGGTCTAGGCATGGGAAGGGTCGCTCTCGTCTTCAGCGGCGGTTCGGGCATGGGCGAGGGGGCGGCGCGGCGGCTTGCCGCCGACGGGTTCCGGCTCGGCGTGCTGTCCTCGTCCGGCAAGGGCGAGGCGCTGGGGCGTGAGCTGGGCGGCATCGGCCTCACCGGATCGAACCAGTCCGAGGCGGACATCGCCCGCCTGGTTGCCGCCGCGATGGAGGCCTGGGGTCGCATCGACGTGGTGGTGAACAGCGCCGGACACGGGCCGCGCGGGCCGCTCCTGGAGATCAGCGACGCCGACTGGCACCGCGGGATCGAGGTCTATTTCCTCAACGTGGTCAGGGCCGCGCGTGCGGTGACACCGGTCATGCTGGCGCAGGGCGGCGGGACGATCCTCAACATCTCGACCGCCTGGGCCTTCGAGCCGGCGGCGATGTTCCCGACCTCGGCTGTGGCGCGGGCGGGCCTTGCCGCCTTCACCAAGATCTTTGCCGACGAACACGCCGCCCGCAACCTGCGGATGAACAATATCCTGCCGGGATGGATCGACAGCCTGCCGAAAACCGAGGAGCGTGCCGCCTTGGTGCCGATGAAGCGCTACGGAACCGTCGCGGAAATCGCGGCCACGGTGAGCTTTCTCGCCTCGGAGGGCGCGGCCTATATCACCGGCCAGAACATCCGCGTGGACGGCGGCCTGATGAGGTCCGTCTGAATGCGCGCGTCATGGCACCAGCCCGTCGAGTTCGGGCAAGAGGACCACGCTTTCCTGCTCGTTCGGGTCGGTTCGCGCGATGACCGCCGTGCAGGGTTCGGGACCGGGGTTGAACGGCAGGTGGGGCGTGTCGGCGGGGATGTAGATGAGGTCGCCGGCCTCAGCCTCCATCCGGTGCTGGAGCCGGTCGCCCCAGTACATCACCGAGCGGCCGGTCATCTGGTAGATCGCGGTCTCGTGCGTCGCGTGCTTGTGCGCCTTGGCACGGCCGCCCGGCGGGATCGTCAGGAGGTGCATGCAGATCGCCGTCGAACCCGTTGTTTCGGCGGCTATTCCAGCGTCATAGGTAAAGCCTTGCTTGCCGGTATAGCGATCTGCAGGGCGGAGTTTGCGGCAGTCGGCCATGAGACATCTCCTTCGGCGTCCCTTGCAGGCTACCACGACCTGACGCGACGCACAGGTAAAACCAGGGAGAGGCGGGCGTGAAGGATACCGCGGCAGTCACCGGACCGGTGATCGAGGCAAGGGGCGTCGGGCTGACGTTCCAGACCGGGGACGGCCCGGTGCAGGCGTTGACCGGCGTGACCCTGACCATCGGCAAGGGCGAGTTCGTGTCGTTCATCGGGCCGTCGGGCTGCGGCAAGACCACCTTCCTGCGCGCGATTGCGGCGCTGGAGCATCCGACCGAGGGCACGCTTCTTGTCAACGGAATGACGCCCGAGGCCGCCCGGCAGGCGCGCGCCTATGGCTATGTGTTTCAGGCGGCGGGGCTCTATCCGTGGCGGACGATTGCCGGGAATATCCGGCTTCCGCTTGAAATCATGGGATTTTCCAAGGATGAGCAGGAGGCACGGGTGGCCCGCGTCCTGGCGCTGGTCGATCTTGCGGGCTTCGGCAAGAAATTCCCCTGGCAGCTCTCGGGCGGGATGCAGCAGCGCGCCTCGATCGCGCGGGCGCTGGCCTTCGACGCCGACATCCTCCTGATGGACGAACCCTTCGGGGCGCTCGACGAGATCGTGCGCGACCGGCTGAACGAGGAGCTTCTGAAGCTCTGGGCGCGGACCGAAAAGACCATCGGCTTCGTTACCCATTCGATCCCCGAGGCGGTCTATCTCTCGACCCGGATCGTGGTGATGAGCCCGCGGCCGGGGCGGGTCACAGATGTGATCGAAAGCACCCTGCCGAGGGAGCGGCCCCTCGACATCCGCGATACACCGGAGTTCATCGCCCTTGCGCACCGGGTGCGCGAGGGCCTGCGGCATGGGCATGGCGATGAGGTGTGAGGGCCATAGGGCATCCGCAGGGTTGGCGTCGGGTATGCGTCGTGTTTCCGTAGCTACAGGGCGCGCGTGGCCGCTGGCGCGCGGGGGGCTGTCTGCCCCCCGGTCGCGGGCATTGCCCGCGACGCCCCCCGAAGGTATTGCGGGCAAGATGAAAGGGTGGCGGCAATGAGGTCGGTCCTGCCGGTCCTGACGGTGATCGGCACCATTGTGGCGCTGTGGTATGCCGCTGCCGTCTGGCTGAACAGCACCTGGACCTATGACCAGGCGGCGCGGGCCGGGGGCGAGGTGGCCTTTTCCGAGGTCGTCGCCGACGCCATGGTGCAGGAGCGCCCGGTTCTGCCGGTGCCGCATCAGGTGGCGGTGGGGCTCTGGGACGGGCTCTTCGGCCAGGCGGTGACCTCGAAGCGCAGCCTTGTCTATCACGGCTGGGTGACGCTGTCGGCGACGCTGCTGGGGTTCGCGATCGGCACCGGTCTTGGCATCGCGCTGGCGGTGGGGATCGTCCACAACCGGGCGATGGACCGGAGCGTGATGCCCTGGGCGATCGCGAGCCAGACCATCCCGATCCTCGCCATTGCGCCGATGATCATCGTGGTGATGAATTCGCTCGGGTTGCAGGGGTTGATCCCGAAGGCGATCATCTCGGCATACCTCTCGTTCTTCCCGGTCGTGGTCGGCATGGTGAAGGGGCTGCGCGCGCCCGAAGCCATGCAGCTTGATCTCTTGCGGACCTACAATGCGAGCGCGCGGGAGGTTCTGGTGAAGCTGCGGCTGCCGGCCTCGTTGCCCTATCTCTTCGCCTCGCTGAAGGTCGGGGTGGCGGCGGCCCTGGTCGGCGCCATCGTCGGCGAATTGCCGACCGGGGCGGTGGCCGGGCTTGGGGCGCGGCTCCTGTCAGGCTCCTACTACGGGCAGACGGTACAGATCTGGGCCGCACTCTTTGCGGCGGCGCTGGTCGCGGCGGGGCTGGTGACGATCGTCGGCGCGGTCGAGCGGATGACGCTGGCGCGGATGGGGTTGGTGCGATGA
>JBGSNN010000247.1:0-4493 GCA_041739655.1 Albidovulum sp.
CCTACGGAATTACTTACAAAGTGCTTGACATTTTGCAGCGCGTGTTCTACCGTTCCGATGCTACTCGCGAAGCTTTTGTGGAAATGTGTGCCGATCGCGACGTGCAGAAACTCACATTCGATAGCGCGTCACCTCACCCACGTCGAACTGATCCTGCGTGGCGCGCAGCGTCTCGCCCAGAACCCGCACGGAGTTTTCGTTGATGGCGACATTCTCCAGCGCCGAGCGCATGCCGAAATAGGCCTGCACCGCGCCAAGCAGGATGTTCTGCTCGACCCCGACCAGCGCCTCGCGCGTGGCCAGCACGGTTTCCTTGGCGATATCGACACCAAGCTTGCTGCGGCCGCTGTCGAACAGCGTCACCTGCGCATTGAGCGCGACCGACGCGGTCAGATTGTTCCCCGCGATGGCAACCGGGTCACGATGGAACGATGTGGCGACAAAACTCAGCACCGGCCGCAGCGAGGCCAGCGCGGTAGCCACATCCTCATCGGCGGCGCGCAGCACGGCGCGGTTCTGTTCGAGAAGGTTCGAGGTCTTGTAGGCCGAGACGAGGGCATCCGCGAGGGTTTCAGACGCGGCCGGCATGGCCCCGACCAGGCCAAGGGCCACAAGGCCGGAGGCAAGCATGCGTCGGGCGGACACGGGTATCATCGGAACATCCCTCTTTCGGGTCACAGGGCCAACTCGGAGCCGCAGTGATTCAGTTTAGAGCGCAAAGACCGGGCGGATTGCGAACCCGTTCAAAACCGGCGCCGAGGCGTTGAATGCATAGCGCCAGGAAATCACGCCATCGATCTTGAGGCCGATGCGGCAGGTCCCCAACGCCCCCTCCATGAAAAGGCACCCGATCCGGCCGCCTTCCTTGAGCTGCGCCGCAATCGCGTCGGGAAGGACCTCTGCCGCCCCTTCGACGACGATCACATCATAGGGTCCGTGTTTCGGCGCACCTGCCGCCAGCGGTCCCTCGATCACGGCGACATTGTCCGCCCCTTCGGTCGAGAGCCGCGTCTGCGCCTGCGCGGCGAGATCGGCCACCTCCTCGACCGCGATGACGGCTTCGGCCATCCGCGCGATCACCGCCGCCGAATAGCCAAGGCCGCAGCCGATATCGAGGACCAGATCCGTCGGCTGGACATTCAGCGCATCGAGCATCTTGGCCAGCGTCCGCGCCTCGAGCATGACGCGGCCGCCGCCGATGTCGAGATTGTTGCCGATGTAGGCCGCCTCGCGGCGCGGGGCGGGCACGAATGCCTCGCGCCGGATATTGAGCATCGCGTCGATGATCGGGAACTTGGTCACATCGTTGGGGCGGACCTGCGTATCCACCATCATCGTGCGCCGTGCGGCGAAGTCGGTCATGTCTGAACTCTTCGGTCTGAATTCTGGCTTGACGTGTCTTGCCATAGATCACCGGCCTCGGCAACGGGCGAGGACCGCAGAATGACCGGCTGCGGCAATCCCGCGCGCCCGGTGACGCGGAAATCGGCAGATGCCCCCGGATCCGACGCCAGCAGACCGCGCGCGGACATTGCGGGCCGCCGCGTTTTCGGCCTATCGAGGACTGGTCGGCCTGCGCCGATCCCCGACGTCACGCTGCGAAAGGACCAGATGCGCCCTGCCCCGCCCCCCCTTGCGGAACCGACAGGCGCGGCCCGAGCGCCGACCCCGCCGTTCAAGACCCAGCTCCTGAAATGGGTCGGCAGCAAGCAGAAGGTCGCGGCCGAGATCGTGGCGCAGTTCCCGCCCCGTTTCGGCGCCTATCACGAACCCTTCCTCGGCGCGGCGGGTGTCATGGCGACCCTTGCCCCCCGCGAAGGCTACGGCTCGGACACCTTCGCGCCGCTGATCGAGATCTGGCAGACCCTCAAGGACGACCCGGAGCGCCTCAAGCTCTGGTACGACACGCGCTGGCAGGCTTTTCACGCCGGCGACCGGACCGCCGCCTACGAGCGGATCAAGGCCGCCTACAACGCTCGGCCGAACGGCGCGGATTTCCTGTTCCTGACGCGGTCCTGCTATGGCGGCGTAGTCCGCTTCCGCAAGACCGACGGCCATATGTCGACTCCGGTCGGGGCGCATCCGCCGATCCCGCCCGCGGCCTTCGCCCGGCGCGTGGCCCTCTGGCGCGCACGTCTGGCCGGGTGCCAGTTCGACCGCATGGACTTTGCCGAGGCGATGGCGCGGGCAAGGCCCGGCGACCTTGTCTATTGCGATCCGCCCTATTCGCATTCGCAGACAATCCTCTACGGCGCGCAGGGCTTCAGCCTGCCGAGCCTGATGGCGGCAATCGCCGAGTGCCGGGCGCGCGGTGTCTTTGTCGCGCTCAGCATCGACGGCAGCAAGAAGAGCGGCCGACTGTCCTGCGACATCGCCCTGCCCGACGGTCTTTTCAAGCGTGAGCTCATGGTGACGGTCGGGCGCTCCATGCTGCGGCGGTTCCAGATGGGCGGCCAGAGCGGCGAAGCCGAGGTCGTGCGCGACCGGCTGCTCCTGACCTACTGAGGCGGCGGGTCACGGCGCCACACCCCAGCCGCGTCACTCCAGGTCGAGCACCTCGACCGCGAGGATGGTGGGCAGGTGACGCGCGATCTCCGACCAGGTGTCGCCCTCATCGAGGCTTGCAAAGACCGAGCCGCTGTTGGTGCCGAAGTAGACGCCGGCCGGATCGCGCCCGTCACCGGCCATGGCCTGACGCAGCACGGTAAAGAAACAGGCCTCCTGCGGCAGTCCCGCGCGCAAGGCCTGCCAGCTCTGCCCGCCATCGCGCGAGCGCCAGACCGCCGCCGCCGCATCCGGCGGAAAGCGGCCCTGCATGTCGCCATTCAGCGGAATCGTCCAGATCGTCCCGGCATCGCGCGGATGCACGCGGATCGGAAAGCCGAAGGTCGAGGGCAGGCCTGCGGTGATATCGTCCCAGCTCCGCCCGCCGTCAGACGAGCGCCAGACACCGTGATGGTTCTGCTGGTAAAGCAGGTCCTCGGCACCCGGCGCGCGCATCATGTTGTGGACGCAATGCCCGATCTCGCCATCGCGCGGCGCCGCCGGATGATCGTGGCCGTCGCAGGCTTCGGCATTGGACAGCCGGTTACGCCGCTCCCAGGTCGCGCCGCCATCCTCGGTGGCGAACACCCCTGCGGCCGAGATCCCGACCCAGAGCTTTTTCGGCGCGGCCGGGTCGGCGACGATGGTGTGCAGCACCAGCCCGGCCGCACCGGGGTTCCAGCTTCCGGCCGAGGGGTGATTGGTCAGCCCCTCGACACGGTCCCAGGTCCGGCCGCCATCTCGGCTCGCCAGCAATCCCGCAGGCTTGGTGCCGGCGTAGAGCGTGCCATGCGCAAGGCCAAGCGACCAGATCTGTGAGAAGGTGTCGGCGAAGGGCAATGGCTCGGCCCGCCAGCCGATCATCGCGGCGAAATCGGCATCGTTCGCCGCCCAGTCGTCGATAGTGCCCCGGGTCAGCCGCACGACCTCCCAGGTCGCGCCGCCATCGGCCGAACGCCAGATCCCGGCGCCATGCCAGTCGCCGCCGCCGCCCGCCCAGATCACGCCGCTCTCAGGATCACCGACCATGTGATTGACCGGCCATCCGTCGCAGAACGGGCCCCGGACCGTCCAGCCGCTGCGACTGCGGCCGCCAGAGACCAGAAAGGCACCCTTGGTGGTGCCGACGAGGACGGTCAGCCCCGGTGACGGCATGGTTCGCGCTCCCATTCGACCCCATTCGACCAACGCGATCCTAGCACAGGGCGCTCCGGCGACCTAGTGCATCGAAACCGCCCCGGCGCCGAACTAAGGCGATGACGCGGCGCGGGAAAATGCGTAGAACCATCGCGCGCCGCTTGCGCCAGAAGGACCAGAGCATGACCCGGACGATCCATATCCTGAACGGCCCCAACCTCAATCTGCTCGGCAGACGCCAGCCCGAGATCTATGGCCATGAGACGCTCGCCGATGTCGAACGACAGTGCGCCGCAGTCGGGGCCGACTTCGATCTGGCGGTCAAGCTTCTGCAATCGAACTGGGAAGGCCAGATCGTCGACTGGATTCACGAGGCTCGGGACAGCGCGGCGGGCATCATCATCAACCCCGGCGCGCTCAGCCATACCTCGGTCGCGGTGCTCGATGCGCTGATGGCCTTCGAGGGGCCGGTGCTCGAGGTCCATATCTCCAACATCCACAAGCGCGAAAGCTTCCGCCACCACTCCTATGTCTCGCGCCGCGCCGACGGCGTCATCGCAGGCTTCGGCGTGGAAGGCTATGCGTTGGCGATGCGGCGCATGGGCTCGCTTCTCAAGGCCTGACTGCAGCCGCAGGGGTGTCGTCATTGCCCGAATACCCTTGGGGGGTCCGGGCGTGAAAAACCTCCGTCCCGAGGCCGCAGGGCGTCAGTCGTGCCGGCGCGCCCGCATCGTCTCCATCCGGTCGGCCAGCGCCCGGCGCGCCTCTGGCCCCATCGCCTCGAGCCGGTCGAGAAGCAGGCTGCGGCCAAG
>JBGSNN010000291.1:0-1824 GCA_041739655.1 Albidovulum sp.
CCGGACGACACCGCACCATACCAGAGGCCCGGCAGTGCCGCGCAGAGGACGATCGCGAGAAGCAGGGCGACGAGGTGCCGCATCAGCCGACGAACGCCTCGGGTATCGCCCGCGGCGGTGCGTCGAGCCAGTCCGGCACCGGCAGGCCCTTGGCGCGCAGGAAGTCCGGGTTGAAGAGCTTGGACTGATAGCGATTGCCGTAATCGCAGAGCACGGTGACGATGGTATGCCCCGGCCCCATGTCCTGCGCCATGCGGATCGCGGCGGCGACGTTGATCCCGGACGACCCGCCAAGACAAAGCCCCTCGTCCTGCAAGAGGTCGAAGACCACCGGCAAGGCCTCGCGATCCGGGATGCGGTAGGCCATGTCGGGGCGCAGGCCTTCGAGATTGGCCGTGATCCGTCCCTGGCCGATCCCCTCGGTGATGGAGGAGCCTTCGGATTTCAACTCGCCCGTGGTGTAGTAGCTGTAGAGCGCGGCGCCCTCGGGATCGGCAAGGCCGATCTTCACGCCCTTCGGCTGAAGCGCCATCGCGACCCCGGCGAGCGTGCCGCCCGACCCGACCGCGCAGACAAAGCCGTCGATCTTGCCACCGGTCTGCTCCCAGATTTCCGGCCCGGTCGTCTCGACATGCGCCTGACGGTTCGCGAGATTGTCGAACTGATTGGCCCAGATCGCCCCATTTGGTTCAATTTGTGCAATTTTTTCTGCGAGACGGCCGCTATAGCGAACGTAGTTATTCGGATTCGAATAGGGCGCCGCCGCGACCTGAACCAGTTCCGCCCCCGCCAGCCGCAGCATATCCTTCTTTTCCTGGCTCTGCGTCTCCGGGATGACGATGACGGTCCGGTACCCCATCGAAGCACCGACGAGCGCGAGGCCGATGCCGGTATTGCCCGCCGTCCCTTCGACAATCGTGCCGCCGGGCATGAGCTGCCCCTTCGCCACCGCATCGCGAATGATGTAAAGCGCCGCGCGATCCTTGATCGACTGGCCGGGGTTGAGGAACTCCGCCTTGCCAAGGATCTCGCAGCCGGTCAGCTCGCTCGCCTTGCGCAAACGGATCAGCGGCGTGTTTCCCACCGTTTCGGCCAGATCGCGGTAGATGGACATGCGGGCACCCTCCTGAACTTCCCCCCTTTCCTAGGGCGCGAGGGGGCAGACCTCAAGCCCCGGCCCGCAACCCCGCGCGCCGCAGCGCCAACCAGTAGGTCAGAAGCGCCAGCGGTCCCGCCGTTATCTCTCCGCTTTCGACAAGGTCCAGAAGCTGCTCGAAGGGCATCAGATGGGCACGGATATCCTCGGCCTCGCCCGGCAGGCCACCCACGCCAGCGATGCCGTCGGGCAGATCGGCGAGGCCGACGAAGTTGTAGAGGAATTCGCTTTTTGCCGAGGGCGACGGATAGTAGTGCGGCGCGGGAAGCAACTCGCGCAGCGCGAGCCCCGCCTCCTCCTGCGCCTCGCGGTGGGCGGCTGCCTCCGGTGTCTCGCCGCCGTCGATGCGACCGGCGATGGCTTCGAGCAACCACGGCTCGCGATCGCCGCGCGCATGCGGCCCCATGCGGAACTGCTCGATGAGAAGGACGCGATCGCGCGCAGGATCGTAGGGCAGGACCACCGCGGCATCCGCCGAAATGAAGACCGCGCGGTTGACCGTGGCGCTCATGCTGCCGTCGAAGCGGCGAAACCTCAGATCATATTCCTCGACCGCAAAGAAGTTCTGGTAGGGCTGCGCGTGCCGTTCGGTCTCGATGTCCTCCGGCCGCGCGGTACGGCGGATGCGTGCGGGTGCCGCCACCGCCGCCGCCCTGAGACGCGCCCCC
>JBGSNN010000330.1:0-9098 GCA_041739655.1 Albidovulum sp.
GCCTTCGCCGGGGCGCCGGTCCATGCCTATGTCTGGCCGCTCAGCCTCGACCCCGCGGCGGCAGGGTTCGAGGCGGGAACCGGCATCCTCGCGCTGGCCGCGACCCGGCACCCGGATTTCGACGACACGCCGCTTTACGACGAGAACGGCGATGGCAACCTGACCAATGACGGCGACGACTGGCACAGCCACTGGGTGGTGCTGCGCCCGGATGAGGCCTGCGGGCCGGGCGCGCTTGCCGTGCGCGACATTCCCGAAGGCGAGACGCCGAAACTGCCACCGACCTGGCCCGGCCTGCCGCTGTTCATCGACAGCCCCGGTTTTGTGCCCGCCTTCGGTGGTGATTCCGTCATCGTCGATGTCACCATCTCGGGGGCCGGCGAGGTCGGCTATGACGGTGTCACCGCGGCGCTCAGGGTCAATGCCAACGTCAATGCACCGCTTCTTTGCGTGACCGACGTGTTCGACGTCGCCTCGGGCGACCTCAGCCTGCCCGGCAGAGCGAAGTGAGGCGCCTCGGTTGACTGAGGAACGCCCCGACGACACGCCGTTGCAGGCTGCGCCCGAATGGTCGGTCGGCCAGTGGTTCAACACCGACGGTCGCCCGACGCTCGCGAGCCTGCGCGGCCGCGTGGTGATGATCGAGGCGTTCCAGATGCTTTGCCCCGGCTGCGTGACGCATGGAGTGCCGCTGGCGCAGGCGGTGCATAGGCTGTTCCCGCAGGAACAGGTGGCGGTCATCGGCCTGCACACGGTCTTTGAGCATCACGCCGCGATGACCGCCGTCTCGCTTGCGGCATTCCTGCACGAATACCGCGTGACCTTTCCCGTCGGCATCGACGAACCCGGCACGGGCGCCTTGCCGGTCACAATGGCGCGCTACGGCATGCGCGGCACCCCGAGCCTGATTCTGATCGACCGCGAAGGGCGGCTCCGGGCGCATCACTTCGGTCAGGTGTCGGAACTGCGGCTCGGGGCCGAGATCGCGACGCTCCTGGCCGAAGCCGGTCCCACGCCCTCCGGGCCGTCCGACCGCGCACACGACCGGGGTCCGGACGCGCATCATGCCACCGGTGGCCGGTCAGGCGGATGACGCCCGCGCCGCCTCCATCAGCCGGCGCATCCCGGCGATGGCCTCGCCCAGCCCGACGAAGATCGCCTCGCCAATGAGGAAATGGCCGATGTTGAGCTCGCGCACCTGCGGAAAGGCGGCCACCGGGCTGACGGTGTCGTAGGTCAGCCCGTGCCCGGCATGGACTTCGAGCCCGAGCGAATGGGCAAGCCGCGCGCCTTCGGCCAGCGCGGCAAGCTCGGTGTCGCGTTCGGCGTACTTCCCCGCGGCGTGGAGATCGCAGAAGTGGCCGGTGTGCAGTTCGACCACCGCCGCACCGATCCGGGCGGCGGCCTCGATCTGGCGCGAATCGTGGCCGATGAACATCGACACCCGGCAACCCGCCTCGCTCAGGGGGGCGATGAAATCGGCCAGCCTGCCCGCGTCGGCCGCGACGTCGAGCCCGCCCTCGGTGGTCCGCTCCGCGCGCTTTTCCGGCACGAGGCAGACCGCATGAGGCCGGTGGCGAAGGGCGATCCCCTGCATCTCGGCGGTGGCGGCCATTTCGAAGTTGAGCGGAACCGTCAGCGCCGCCATCAGCCCTTCGATGTCGCCATCGGTGATGTGGCGGCGATCCTCGCGGAGATGGGCGGTGATGCCGTCCGCCCCGGCCTCCTGCGCCAGAAGGCCCGCGCGCACCGGGTCGGGATAGGCAGAGCCGCGAGCGTTCCTGACGGTCGCGACGTGGTCGATGTTGACGCCGAGCCGAAGCGGATGGGTCATGCGCGTGTCTCCTGTCTCATCATGCGCGGCACGATATTGCCTCGCGCTGCGCCTGTGAACGGCGGAAGTGTCACCGGCACAATCCCGTCAGCCGCGTTCGCGCGGCTCTTCGAGACGGATGTGCAGGCGCGCTTTGAGCTTTTCGAACCGCTCTTTGAGTTTCTTGCGGCGGTGCTTCTGGTAGGCGGCGATCACCGGCTCGGACAGATAATAGGCGATGACGGCGGCGACGATGCCGGGGATGAGGCCGCCGATCAGATAGGGCAGGAAAATGTCCTGGTAGAAGTAGGACAAATTGTCCCAATGCGCCTGCTCGGGCGTGAAGATCGCGACGAAGTTGTGCTTCAGATCCGCAGCCGCGCCCACGAAGCGGCTGGCAAGCGTCTGGTGCTGGCTTTCATCAAACGGCGTGCCGAGCATCCACTTGCCAAGCTTCATCGACGAAAAGGCGATGATCGGAAAGGTGATGGGGTTCCCGAAGAAGGTGCCGAGCAGCGCCGCGAGGATGTTGCCCCGCACGACCTTCGCGGTCAGGAAGGCGGTGATGAAATGGAGGCCGAAAAAGGGGGTGAAGCTGACGAAAACCCCCGCGCCGACGCCGCGCGCGATGCGATGCGGATTGTCCGGCAGCCGCCGGATTCGGTGCTTGACGTAGTGAAAGGCGCGGGTCCAGCCGCCGCGTGGCCAGAAGACCTCCACCAGCGTCCGGAAGTACGACCGCGGATCACGCCGCCTGAAGACCACGACCCTTCCCTCCCGCCCCTCAGGGCTTGCGACCGAGGTCGCGATACCTTTCCACCTGCGCCACGTCGCTTTCCGCCTCAAGCGCCGTCAGTACCATATGGAGATGCTCCGCATCCCTCAGATCGACTTCCACAATAAGACGGTAAAAATCCGGCTTCCGATCGACGAAAGTTAGATCGGAGATATTGGCCTTCTGCTCCCCGATCAAGGTGCAGATCCGGCCGAGAACGCCGGCATCGTTGGTAATCGTCGTGTTCAGGCTGACGGTATAGGCGGCGGCGTGGCGCCCCGAGTGCCATTGCAGATCGACCCAGCGTGCCGGTTGTTCCTCGAACTCGGCCAGGGCCGGGCAGTCGATCGCGTGGACCACCACGCCCTGGCCGCGATAGGTGATGCCGACGATACGCTCGCCCGGCACCGGTTGACAGCAGTTTGCGCGGCGAAAGGACTGGTCGGCGGTCAGACCGAGGACCGGACGGCGGGCATCGACCTCATCGGCCACCGTGGCGGTCGCAAGCTCGGGGTAGATCGCTTCCACGACCTCGCGCGCGGTCAGTTCCGCGCTGCCCAACCGCGCCAGAACCTCCTCATCGTCGGCAAGCCCAAGCGTCTTGGCCGCAGTCCGAAGCGCCTTGTCCGTGACCTTGCGGCCATGATGTTCGAAGGCGACGCGCGCCAGTTCGCGGCCAAGCTTGATGAAGCGCTCGCGGTCCTCTTCCCGCAAAGACCGCCGGATCGCAGCTTTCGCCCGGCCCGTGACCACGATGTCGATCCACGTCGCCTGCGGGCGCTGCCCGGTCGCGGTGATGACCTCGACCGACTGACCGTTCTTGAGCCGGGTCCAGAGCGGCACGCGGATGCCGTCAACCTTCACGCCGACGCAGGAATTGCCGATCCGGGTGTGGATCGCATAGGCGAAGTCGATCGGGGTTGCCCCCTTCGGCAACTGCACCACATCGCCCTTGGGCGTGAAGCAGAAGACCTGATCGGAATACATCTCGAGCTTCACGTTCTCGAGGAACTCGTCGTGATCCTCGCCGCTGTCGAAGCGTTCCGTCAGTGTCGCGATCCAGCGCGCGGGATCGACCGCAAAGGGGTTCTGCGCCCGCTCGCCATCGCGGTAGGACCAATGCGCCGCGACCCCGGCCTCGGCCACCTCATGCATCTGGCGGGTGCGAATCTGAACCTCGACGCGCTTGCCGTCGCGGCCCGAGACGGTGGTGTGGATCGAGCGGTAGCCGTTCGACTTCGGCTGGCTGATGTAGTCCTTGAACCGCCCCGGCACCGCGCGCCAGCGGCGGTGAATGGCACCGAGGATGCGGTAGCAATCCGTCTCGCTGCGGCAGATCACGCGAAAGCCGTAGATGTCGGACAGCCGCGAAAAGGCGAGTTGCTTTTCCTGCATCTTGCGCCAGATCGAATGCGGCTTTTTCGCGCGACCGAAGACATCCGCCTCGATGCTTTCCTTCTCAAGTTCCAGACGGATATCGGCGGTGATCTTGTGGATCACGTCGCCGGTTTCCTTCTGCAACGTGATGAAGCGGCGGATGATTGAGGAGCGCGCCTCGGGGTTGATGACGCGGAACGACAGATCCTCAAGCTCCTCGCGCATCCACTGCATGCCCATGCGACCCGCGAGCGGCGCGAAGATGTCCATCGTCTCGCGTGCCTTGCGTGTCTGCTTTTCCAGCGGCAGCGACTTGATCGTGCGCATGTTGTGCAGCCGGTCCGAAAGCTTGACGAGGATCACGCGGAGATCCTTCGACATCGCCATGAAGAGCTTGCGAAAGTTCTCGGACTGCTTGGTCTCGGTCGAGGATAATTGCAGATTGGTGAGCTTGGTGACGCCATCGACCAGTTCGGCGATCTCTTCCCCGAACTGGCTGGCGATTTCGGAATAGGTCGATTTCGTATCCTCGATCGTGTCGTGCAGAAGCGCCGTCACGATCGTCGCGTCATCGAGCCGCTGTTCGGTCAGGATCGCGGCGACAGCGACAGGATGGGTAAAGTAGTCCTCGCCCGAGCGGCGCTTCTGCCCCTCATGCATCCGGCGCCCGTAGTCATACGCGCGCCGGATCAGATCGGCATTGGTGCGTGGGTTGTAGTTGCGAACGAGCGCGATGAGGTCTTCGACGTCGATCATGGCCGCCCGCTCATACGGGGCTTAGCCCTGCCCCTGTGCTTCCATCAACTGACGAAGAAGCCGTTCCTCGTCCATGTCGTCATGCGCCGGGCGATCAACCTCGGCGCCCATGAGCAGCGCCATGGCATCGTCTTCCGGCTCATCAACCTCGATCTGGGTCTGATGGCTTTCGATCATGCGCTCGCGCAGATCGGCGGCGCTTTGCGTTTCGTCGGCAATTTCACGCAGCGACACGACCGGGTTCTTGTCATTGTCGCGATCAATCGTGATCGGCGAACCGGCCGTGATCTCTCGCGCGCGATGGGCGGCAAGCATTACCAGCTCAAAACGGTTCGGAACCTTGTCAACGCAGTCTTCGACCGTCACGCGGGCCATGTCGGAACTCCAATCGGATTGGGAGATATGGAGCCAGCTGTTTAGGCGGTCACATCCCCCTTGACAAGCGAAGATTCCCGCTCAGACCGGGCAAATCGCCGCTTTGTCGTCGTCGGGGAGCATGGCAGCCATCTCACTGATGGTCGATCCTGTCACCGGGTGCCGCCAGCCGGGGCAGATGTCAGCGAGGGGAATCAGCACGAAGGCACGATCCTGAAGCCGTGGATGCGGCAGGATCAGGTCTTGCGGCGCCTCGGTTCCCTGCCGGTCGGACGGGAGCGCCATCCAGGCGCGTTGCGTTTCTGGATCGGGCAGCACCACGTCGCCCACGGCCAGCAGGTCGAGATCGAGCGTCCGCGCGCCCCAGCGCACCGCGCGCAGGCGGCCCGCCTCGGCCTCAATCGCATGAAGCCCGGCGAGGATCTGATGCGGCGCGAGATCGGTCGAGACGAGGACCGCCGCATTCACAAAGTCGGGACCTGACCCCTTCGGGAAGGCCGGCGTGCGAAATACCCTTGAAACAGCGACAATCTGTCCCAGATTTTGCTGAATGGACGCGACGGAAGCCAGAATTGTGTCATGCGGCGTACCGAGCATTGACGGCAGGTTGGCGCCGATCCCAATGACGGCAACCCTATCCTTTTGTACAGATACCCGATCTTGTGCCATTTTGCCTATTCCTATAGCGTCACCGCTCACTGTCGGACCTCTGTTTGACCACTCGAACGCGAAATGAGTTTCTGACGGTATTTTTTTAGAAGGGAACAATTGATGTTCTACAAGGACGAACGGCTTGCGCTGTTCATTGACGGGTCAAACCTCTACGCCGCCGCCAAAGCGCTCGGGTTCGACATAGACTACAAACTGCTCAGACAGGAGTTCGAGCGCAGGGGCAAGCTTCTGCGTGCGTTCTACTACACCGCGCTTCTGGAGAATGACGAGTATTCCCCGATCCGTCCGCTGGTGGACTGGCTCCACTACAACGGCTTTTGCATGGTGACGAAACCGGCCAAGGAGTACACCGACAGCCAAGGCCGCCGGAAGGTGAAGGGCAACATGGACATCGAGCTTGCCGTCGATGCCATGGAGCTTGCGCCGCGTGTCGATCACATCGTGCTCTTCTCCGGTGACGGTGATTTCCGGCCGCTGGTCGAAAGTCTTCAGCGTCAGGGCGTGCGGGTGTCGGTCGTCTCCACCATCCGCTCGCAACCGCCGATGATCGCCGACGAGCTGCGCCGCCAGGCCGACAATTTCATCGAGCTCGATGCGCTGCGCGATGTCATCGGCCGCCCGCCGCGCGAACCGCGCTACGAGCGCGAGGAAGAAACCGCGACCGGCAAATAGGGCTGTCGCTGCTTCGGGATCGCGACGCCCGGTGCCGATTGTCCGCGGCACCGGGGCGGTTTAGTGTGCCGGTGCAAACTGACAGGATCTGTGGCAATGCCCCCCTCTCTCACCCTCTATCTCGCTGCGCCGCGCGGATTCTGCGCCGGCGTGGACCGCGCGATCAAGATCGTCGAGATGGCGATCGAGAAATGGGGGGCACCGGTCTATGTGCGCCACGAGATCGTGCACAACAAGTTCGTCGTGGACAGCCTGCGCGACAAGGGCGCCGTCTTTGTCGAGGACCTCGACGATGTGCCCACGGACCGTCCGGTGATCTTCTCCGCACATGGCGTGCCGAAATCCGTCCCGGCCGAGGCGGCGCGGCGCGAGATGGTCTTTGTCGATGCCACCTGCCCCTTGGTCAGCAAGGTCCATATCGAGGCCGAACGGCATTCCGCGAACGGGCTGCAGATGGTGATGATCGGCCATGCCGGTCACCCCGAAACGCTCGGCACCATGGGCCAGTTGCCGGTGGGCGAGGTGCTGCTTGTCGAGACTGTCGCCGATGTGGCGCATGTCGCCCCGCGCGATCCGGCGCGGCTTGCCTTCATCACCCAGACGACGCTCTCGGTCGATGACACCGCCGACATCGTCGCGGCGCTGAAGCGGCGTTTCCCCGCCATCATCGGGCCGCACAAGGAAGACATCTGCTATGCGACGACCAACCGTCAGGAGGCGGTCAAGGCCATCGCCCCGAAGATCGACGCGCTTCTGGTGATCGGCGCGCCGAATTCGTCCAACTCCCGGCGCCTGGTCGAGGTCGGTCGCGCGGCGGGCTGCGCCTATGCCCAGCTTGTGAGCCGCGCGGCCGACATCGATTGGCGCGCGCTCGACGGTATCCGGGCGGTGGGCGTCACCGCTGGGGCCTCGGCCCCCGAAGTGCTGGTGGACGAGGTGATCGACGCCTTTCGTGGCCGCTACGACGTGACGCTGGAACGGGTCGAGACGGCGCGGGAGAACGTCGAATTCAAGGTTCCCCGAGTCCTGCGCGAACCGGCGTGACCGCACCGGATCTTCTCTGCCACGCTTGCGGCACCTGGGCCGAGACGGGCTGTTGACCGGCCACGCCGCGCGCCCTAGACGGTGCAGAACCCCGAACGGAGCCGTCATGCCCGAGCTTTTCGCCTATACCGACGGAGCCTGCTCCGGCAACCCCGGCCCCGGCGGCTGGGGCGTTTTGATGATCGCGCGCGACGGGGACCGGGTCGTCAAGACGCGCGAACTGAACGGTGGCGAGGCGGCGACCACCAACAACCGGATGGAGTTGCTGGCCGCGATCTCCGCGCTTGAGGCGCTGACCCGCGACACCGCGCTGACCATCGTCACCGACAGCGCCTATGTGAAGAACGGCGTCGCCACATGGATCCATGGCTGGAAGCGGAACGGCTGGCGCACGGCAGACCGGAAGCCGGTCAAGAATGTCGATCTCTGGCAGCGGCTCGACGCGGCGCAGGCCCGCCACACGGTGACTTGGGAATGGATCAAGGGCCACGCCGGCCACCCCGAGAATGAACGTGCGGATGAGCTTGCCCGCGCCGGAATGACGCCCTTCAAGCCAGGGAAGCCACGGGCGCATGACGCTGCTTGAGCTTCTCGACTATGCCTCGGTCATCGTCTTTGCGCTGTCGGGTGCGCTGGTGGCAAGTCGGGCGCAGCTTGATATCATTGGATTTTTCTTTGTTGCCAGCCTGACGGCGGTCGGCGGCGGCACCGTGCGCGACGTCATCCTCGACCGCAACCCGGTGTTCTGGGTGGCCCAGCCGGCCTTCATCGGCGTGGCGGTTCTGGCAGCGGCCCTCGTCTTCTTCACCGCGCATCGCTTCGAGAGCCGCTTGCGCGTGCTGACCTGGCTTGACGCGCTGGCACTGGCCGTCGCGGTGCCGGCCGGGGTGGGCGTGGCACTCGCCACCGGGCAGCACTGGGCAATCGTCCTCATCATGGGCGTTGCCACCGGCTGCTTCGGCGGGCTCTTGCGCGACGTGGTCTGCAACGAGGTGCCGCTGGTCCTGAAACAGGGCGAGTTGTACGTCACTGCCGCCGTCGCCGGTGCCAGTGCCGCACTTCTGGCGCTGACGCTGGTGCCGACCGGTGCCGCGCTTCTGATCTGCGCCCTCGTGACCTTCGCGCTGCGCGCCGGAAGCCTTGCCTTCGGCTGGCGGCTTCCGGTCTACAGGGCGCGGCCGCCGCGCCGCTAGCTAGCGCCGGTTCGGCCCGTAGGTTTCCCAGAGCCAGATCAGGGCCATGGCGCCCAAAACGGCGCCGAGAAAGCCTGCCGCAAAACCGGTGATCGTGAGCAGGACCCGCAGCACCAGACCACCAACCAGGGCGCCGAAGACACCGATCGAGATGGTGGTGATGAGGTCCGTCTGCAGGTTCATCAGCCGGGTCGCGATGAACCCCGCCGCCGCGCCGATGATGATGAGGGCGAGGATGGTCATGGCCGCCTCCGGTTGCTCCGGCCTCACTATGGCGGTCCCGGCCGGGTTTTGGAAGGCTCAGCCCAGCCGTGCGGGCAGCGAAAGGCCGCGCAGCACCTCGGTGGCGGGCATCGGACGCTTGCCCGCGCGCTGCGCCTCGGTGATCTCGACAGCCCCCGTGCCGCAGGCGATGGTGAAG
>JBGSNN010000336.1:0-18940 GCA_041739655.1 Albidovulum sp.
ACCTCGCCGCGGGCGATGAGCCGCTCGCCCGCCGCCGGGGCGAGAAGGTTGATTTTCATCTCGACGGTCATCACCTCGTCGCCAGGGGCCATGAGCGACAGCGCGGCATAGCCCGCTGCCGTGTCGCCGAGCGCGAAGGAAAGCCCGGCGTGGCCGAAACCGTGCTGCTGGCGGGCGAGATCGAGGATCGGCGCCGAGATCACGACGCGGCCCGGCGCGATCTCGTCCATGACGGCGCCGAAGGTCGCCATCAGGTTCTGCCGCGCAAAACTTTCCCGCACCCTCGCTGCGATGGCGTCATCTGTTGTCCCGGTCATGTCGCGGTCCTCTCCCTTGGCATCGGTATCGGTCGGGCGGCCCGCCCGGTCAGAATCGCCAGCGCATCCGCCGCCATCAAGGTGCAAAGCGCCTGGTCCCCGGCGAGAAGGCCGCCGGTATAGGTGCCGTAGGCCGGCAGGATCGCCCGCGCGGCATCGACAAGAAAGCAGCGGGTCGCCCGGCCGGCAATGCGGACCTTCGGGTGATAGTGGCCCGAGACTTCGCCGGTCGCCCCCGGCAGCGCCGCGTGGCGGAAGGTGAGCGCCCCAAGCCGCATCTCGGTCATGTGTTCGCCGCCGAGGGCGACCGGGCCCGGATCGTGGTTTCCGGCGATCCAGATCCAGCGCCGGCCGGCCATCAGCCGCGCGAGCCAGAGCGCGTGCTCCTCATCGAGGTCGGCAGCATCAAGATCGTCGAAGCTGTCGCCAAGGCAGATCACCAGGCGCGGCGCGGTCGTCGCGATATCGGCATCGAGCCGCGATAGGGTTTCGGTCACTTCATAGGGCGGCAGGAGCGTGCCGCCGCGCCGGGCGATGCGTTCGGATTTGCCCAGGTGCAGATCGGAGACGACGAGCACACCGGCCACCGCCCAGTAGAGGGCGCCGGACGGCAGGGCCGTCAGCACTTCGCCGGTCAGGGGGAATTCATGGCCGCTCATGCGCCTCTCCTGCCGTGCCATGGCGGAAAACACAATCCGCCTTCATGGCGGATGTCAGGCCAGCCCCGCCTCGGCCATGAGGCGGGCGGCAGTTTCTTCCAACAGGCGGTCGCGCGCGGCACCCTCAACCGGGATCTTGCCGTGTTCGAGAAAGAGAGGGGCTGCGAAGGGCGTGACGCCGGTCGGCGCGACATGATCGATCCGCCCGCCGACCCGGTCCAGCATGGCCTCGATCCGGCCAAAGCTGACGAGACCTCTCATTGCCTCCTCGCGCGTGATCTGGAGGAGCAGATGCTCCGGGTCGTAGCGCTGAAGCGTGTCGTAGAGGATGTCCGAGGAGAACGTCGCCTGCCGGCCCGATTTGCGCAGACCGGGATGGTTGCGCTGGATGAGGCCCGCAACCAGCGCGACGTTGCGAAAGCTGCGCTTCATCACCGCATTGCCTGTCAGCCAGGTGTCAAGACCGGCGCGGAGCGTCGCGCGGTCGATAAGCGGCGTGACATCCCGCACCAGATCGAGGCCCCAGATCAGTGTCGCATAATCGGTGGCGACGAAGCCCAGAGGATTCAGCCCCTCGTCCTCCATCCGCCTGGTCAGAAGCAGGCCCAGCGTCTGCTGCGCCGCGCGGCCGGCGAAGCCGTAAAGGCAGAGATGGGCGCGACCCTCGGCATGGAAGGTTTCGACCAGGAGGCGGTCCGGCGAAGGCAGGCGTGACATCTCGCCCTGAAGGCTGAGCCAGCTTGCGGTATGGGCGGGCAGGTCAGGCCAGCGGCCCCGTGACAGGAGGCGCAGGATGCGATCGGAAAGCTGCGTCGAGGTCGAGAATTTGGTGCCGGAAAAGACCGCGATCTTCGGTTCGCGGCCGGGGGCGGGCGTCACCTCGATCGCCATCTCGCGCAGGCCGACATGGCGTACGACCTGGCCCCCGATGAGGAAGGTGTCGCCGGGGCTGAGGGTGGCGGCAAAGGCCTCCTCGACCTCGCCCAGCGGCTGCCCGCCGTGGCGGTTCTGCCAGCGAACCTTGACCATCTCGGCATCGGTGATGGTGCCGATGTTCATGCGGATATCGCGCACAGCGCGCGGGTCGCGGAGTGTCCATCGGCCGTTTCGCATCACCAGGCGCTGCCAGCGGTCATAGGCGCGCAGGGCATAGCCGCCGCTGGCACAGAAATCGAGGCAGGCATCGAAGTCCGTGCGCGTCAGGGCAGCGTAGGGACCGGCGCTGATCACCTCATCGAAAAGCTCTGCGGCATCGAACGGACCGGCCGAGGCGCGGATCAGGATATGTTGGCAAAGGACGTCGCGCGGGCCGGGACCGCGTGGATCGCCATCGAGGTCGTGGTCCCTGACCGCCTCAAGCGCGGCCTGACATTCGATCACTTCCCAGCGGTTGGCGGGCACCAGGATCGCCTTCGACGGGGCATTGTAGCGGTGGTTCGCCCGCCCGATCCGCTGCACCAGCCGCTTCACGTTCTTCGGCGCGCCGACCTGGATCACCAGATCGACGTTGCCCCAGTCGATGCCGAGGTCGAGCGATCCGGTGCAGACGACCGCGCGCAAGTCGCCCTTGACCATTGCCGCCTCGACCCTTTCGCGCGCCTCGCGCGACAGCGAGCCGTGATGAATGGCGACGGGCAGGGCATCGTCATTGGCAAGCCAGAGGTCACGGAAGAAAAGCTCGGCCTGCGCGCGGGTGTTGTGGAAGATCAGCGTGGTGCGGTGGCGGCGGATCTCGGCCAGGATCTCGCGGATCGCATAGCGGCCGCCGCCGCCAGCCCAGGGCGGCGGCGCTTCGGTCTCCAGCATCGAGATGTCCGGGTCCGGCCCCGGATCGGCGGTCAGGATTTCGCAGGGATCGGGGTGGCGGGCGAGGAAGCGGGCGATGGCGGCGGGATCCTCCACCGTTGCCGACAGGCCGACGCGACGCAGGCGGGGGCAGAGTGCCGCGAGCCGCGACAGGCAAAGCATGAGTTGGTCGCCGCGTTTCGATTCGGCCAGCGCGTGGATTTCATCGACGATGACGCGGGACAGGCCCGCGAAGATGCGCGGGGCATCCTCGTAGCTGAGCAGAAGGGCAAGGCTTTCGGGCGTCGTCAAAAGGATATGCGGCGGGTCGGCACGCTGGCGCTGACGCTTCACATGGCTCGTGTCGCCGGTCCGATCCTCGACCCGGATCGGCAGGCCCATCCCCTCGATCGGCGTCATCAGGTTGCGCCGGATATCTGCGGCAAGCGCCTTCAGCGGCGAAATGTAGAGCGTATGAAGACCGGTTCGGTCACCCGCCGCGAGTTCAATCAGCGTCGGCAGGAACCCGGCGAGGGTCTTGCCGCCGCCGGTCGGCGCCACGAGAAGGAGCGCCGGCGCTCCGGCACGGTCGAGCATGTCCTGCTGGTGCGGATGGATCGTCCATCCGCGCGCAGCGAACCAGTCGGAGAAGGGCGCGGGCAGGGGGCGCATCGCGACAGTCTAGCCCGCCGCGCCCCCTTCGCAAGTCAGTGCAGGTGGCGTGCCCTCACGTTGCGCATGACATCCTCGTAGGCGCGTGGCGGGGTCAGATGCGCCCCGGCAAGTGCCGTGTCGAAGGCCTGTTCGACCTCATGGATCAGCAGCGAGATGCTATCTTCGGTCTGCTGGCCGATGGGGCAATAGGTCGGCGCATCCTCGGGCCGGTCCAGACCGTCACCGCCACGACCGGCGAGTTCGACGATCCGCGCCTCATCAATCCCTTGCGCTTCGGCCCAGTCGAGCGCGATGCGGGTGACGGCGGTGGTTGTCGCCGACAGGAAGTCATTCATCACCTTGGCCGCCATGGCCGAGCCGAAGCCGCCCATGCGCACGGTCTTGTGCGAGACGATGTCGAACAGCGGCCTCAGCACCGCGATCTGATCCTGCGGTCCACCGAGGAAGAGCGTGAGCCTGCCCGCATCCGCGATCCGGGCGGTGCCGATGGCCGGCGCGTCGATCAGCGTGATCTGGCGGTCGATCCGGCCGCGCAGCGCGCGGACATACCGCGGCGAAAGCGTCGCCACCAGCACGATCGTGGTCAGAGATTTGGAGTTGCGGGCAAAACCCTGCTCTTCGAACAGAAGCGCCTCGGTTTCGGCGATGTCGGCGGGCACCAGGACCATCGTCTCAAGCCCTGAGCCGAAGCGCTGTGCCGCACGAACCGAGCAATCCGCGGCGCCGTCGGGTGTCGCAACCCCGAAGGTCCTGATCTTCAGCCCTGCTGCGACAAGCCGGGCGGCGAACGATCGGGCAATCCGCCCCGATCCTGCGATGCCGATGCCGTTCATCAGTGCACAATCTTTTCTTCGCGGACGAACATGTTCGCCCAGGCGCGATCGATGAGTTCAGGTGTCATTTGATATGGAAGACCTTCGAAATTGCAAATCGCGATCATCTGGTCGATCAGGAATACCGGCTGATAGTTGGCATAAGTATTCTCGATCGTCGGGTACTTTACCTTCAGTAGATGCAACAATGCCTTCTCATTCAGCGGCATTTTCTTCTTTTTGGCAACCATCGCAAAGATCTTCAGGAACATTTCCTGATTTGGCCCGTCGATCTTGATCTTGAAGAAGATCCGGCGCAGCGCGGCCCTGTCGAAGATCTCGTTCGGGTGGAAGTTGGTCGAGAAGATCACCAGCGTGTCGAAGGGCACCTCGAACTTCTCGCCCGATTGCAGCGCCAGGATGTCGCGGTTTTCCTCGAGCGGAACGATCCAGCGGTTGACGATCTTCTGCGGTGGCTCGGCCTGGCGGCCAAGGTCGTCGATGATGAAGACGCCGCCGGTGGCCTTCATCTGCAGGGATGCCGTATAGGTCCGCGCCGTCGGGTTGTAGGTGAGGTCGAGCATGTCGAGCGACAACTCGCCGCCGGTGATCACAGTCGGCCGGTCGCAGAGCACATAGCGGTTGTCGAAGCGGTTCGACGACCGGCGCAGGCTGTTCGGATCATCCTCGGAAGACTGCGCGGCAGAATGCACGATCGGGTCATAGACGGTGATGACCTGCCCGGAATATTCGATGGCGCGCGGAATGTAGATCTTGTCGCCGATGGCGTCGCGGATGCCGTTCGAGATGGAGGACTTGCCGTTGCCCGGCGGGCCGTACATCAGGATCGAACGTCCGGCGCCGACCGCGGGACCGAGGTGATCGAGAAGCTCGCCCGGCAGGATCAGATGGCCCATCGCAGCGGTCAGACGCTCGCGCGAGATCTGGATATTGCGGATCGACTGTTTGCGTGTCTGTTCGCGGTAGATTTCAAGCGGGACCGGCATGGCGCCGTAGTATTCGGACTGCGCCAGCGCATCGAGTGCACGCGCCTTGCCGGCATCCGCAAGCTGATAGCCCATCTCGCCGCCGGAGTTCGCGTGCAGCGTGCCCGTCGCCTCAAGCAGCTTCTGCCCGCGCGCGAGGTCGATAAGTTCCTGCGCCACGGGAACCGGCAGAGCAATCTGGCGCGAGATCTCCGAAACCGTTTCCAGGTTCATCCGGAACATGGTCTTCAGGAGGATGTCGCGCATCATCACCATGTTGAGGCCGGTATCGGCCATGGAGCGCGGCGCCGGTGGCGCGATCACATTGGACACCTGCATGTTCATTTGCGGCGTACTTTCCTGGGCTGTCTGGGCGGCGAAGGCGCCTTGCGTACCATGGTTCACGACGGCGCACCCACCGGGGATTCACAGATGCAATCTGACCGGCTATTGTGGCCAAAAAATGGAAACAAAACAGGCATTGAGGGACGAATGAGCAAAGCACAGACTGGCCTTGTGGCGGCGATCATGGCCGTCGCGGTCATTGTCTTCGGTGGCGCCCCGCTTCTGAAAGGCGCGTTCTATCTTGGCAAGCATGAGGGCGATGCCATGCACCTCGCCGACCTCGTGCTGCGGATGGCCGATGGTCAGTGGCCGCATCTCGATTTCATGACGCCGATCGGGGTGCTGGCGATTGCGCCCATCGCGATCTTCGTCAAGGCCGGTGCGGGGTTGGGCCACGCCATCTTCTATGCCCAGGGTCTTGTCGCGCTGATCCTCTTCCTGCCCGCGCTCTATGTCGCGAAAACGCGGTTGAGCGGTCCCTGGCCCTATGTCTATGGCGCCTTTGTCATGCTTCTGTGCCTCGCGCTTGTTCATGGCGAGGCACAGAGCGCCATCTCGATCTCGATGCACTACAACCGCTGGGCCTGGGCTGTGGCCTATGTCATCGTGCCGATCGCGGTCATCGCGTCTGAAGGACCGCGCCGGCCTTGGCTGGATGGTGCGCTGATCGGGATCGGACTTGCGGTCCTCGTCCTCATGAAGATCACCTATTTCGTCGCCCTGGCGCCCGGCATCCTCGTGGCACTTCTTGCGCGCAAGAATGGCCGCGCCATTCTGGCAGCCGCCCTGTCGGGGCTTCTTGTCGCGGTGGTGATGACGGCCTTCGCCGGAGTGGACTTCTGGCTGGCCTATCTGAAAGACCTGCTGACGGTTGCCGGATCGGAAGAGCGTCAGGCCCCGGGCGAGGACTTCACCAGTATCGTCGCCGCACCGCTCTACATGGCCGGCAGTCTCGTGCTGGTTGCCGGGGTCATCTTCCTGCGGCAGGCGGGGCGCATGGTCGAGGGGCTGGCGCTGCTCGTCCTGATGCCCGGCTTCTTCTACATCGCCTACCAGAACTTCGGGAACGATCCGCAATGGCTCTATCTTGTCGCGCTGCTGGTCTTCGTTCTGCGGCCCGATGCGAGCATCTCCAACGGCTTCGGCTGGAACATGCGGTCGGCGCTGAGCTATGTCGGCGCGATGGCGCTGGCCCTTGGCGCGGCCTCGGCGCTCAACCTCGCGTTCAGCCCCTTTCGCCACCTGGCGACGGATACCGAGGATACCGGGCCGCTGCTGCCGGCACGCGCCGTCCATGACGATCTCAGGACGCTTGCGCAGCGGCTTTACACGGCCAACGCCAAGTTGCCCTATGATGGTCCGGGCCAGCCCTATGCGGCATACCACACCTTCGCAAAGCGCCCTGACCCCACCATCCTGAACGGTGAGACCCTGCCCGAATGTCAGCTTGAGGGCGGCATGACGGCCTGGTTCGAGATGGTGTCAGCCGATCTGGAACAGGCCGGCTATGGCGGATCGCACCTGATCTCGACGGACCTCTATTCCGCCTACTGGATGTTTGGCGACTTTCAGAGCGTCAAGGGCGCAGCACCCTGGTATTATGGCGGCCTGCCGGGTGTCGAGAATGCGGATTACATCGTGGTGCCGCTCTGCCCCATGGCGCTGTCGCTCAGGGCGCAGATGCTGAAGGCGCTCGCGGCGGATGGGTGGGGTCTGCACGAGGTGCGCAGGACCGACCTCTACATTCTCATCGAAGCCAGGAAGCCCTGAATCGCGACCATCGCCGAGGGAAACGCCATCAGCGCGAGATAGGTGACAAGGGTGCCGATCAGCGCAAGGCCCATCGGGAAGTCCTTGCGTTTCCACGACACCCAGTCCGGCGCCATTGCTGTGACGGCGGGGATGGCGCGCAGGATCCGATGCGCGGCGAAGGCGCCGAGAAGAAAGGCCGCAAACAGTGTCACGACAATGGACAGATGATCGAGGCGTTGCGCTATGAAAGGCGCGGCGGCGGCCGCAAACTTGACGTCGCCCGCACCGACATTCGCAATCATGTTCAGCACAAAGCCGATCGCGAGGACCCCTGCGAAATTCAGCCAGCGCCAGAGCCACGGCTCAAGCGGTATGACCGCCAGACCGACGAAGAAATAGACCGCAATCAAGGCCAGGACCGCCTTGTTGGGAATTTTCATCGTTCTCAGGTCGGACCAGGCCACCCATGCGCAGATGGGCAACACGCAGACAAGAAGGGCCGCATAGGCCTCGGGCGCCGTCAATCCAAGCATCGGCTCAGCCTTTCACGACCTGGGCATTCAGCGCCTCAAGCGACCGCGCAGCCTGTTCGAAATAGCGCGGGCTGGTCTCGACGGCATCCGCGAGCAGGCCTTTGCCGACCGTGACATCGCCGCGCTTGATCGCGGTCAGCGCCGCTGTGTAGAGCAGTTGCGCCCGCTCTTCCTGTGTCATCGGGATGATTGGCAGATCGTATTTGCGCTGTGCCGACCGCGCGAGGACAAGGTTGTTCTTTACCGTGAAGACCGCGCTGTCATAGCTCAGCGATTCCGTGAAGAGCTTCTCGGCACCGGCATAGTCGCCACGGGTCAGCTTCGAATAGCCCCAGTTATTCAGAACACTGGCGGGCTTGGTCGTGAGACCAAAGGCGGTCTCATAGAAGCTGTCGGCCTTCTGCCATTTCTTGTTCGCATCCGCGACCATGGCCTCAAGCCGGTAGCGTTCGAATGTCTCGTGGGTCGGCGGGATCGTGTTGAGCGTCGCCTCGGCCTTCGTCCAGTTGTTGGCGCGGATGTAGGCATCGGCCAGAGCGACCTTGTCCTCGTCCGTACCCTCGGCGCTGGCGGCGATCTCGGTCCAGACGAGAGCGGCCTCGGTCGGCTTCTTCGCCCGGACGAGGGACTTCGCAAGCCCGCGCTTGAGGTCGATCCGGTCGGGATTCTCGGCCGAGGCCTTGGCGAAATAGGCCGCCGCCTCATTCGGGTCCCCGACCGTGAGCATGATGTCGTTGAGGTTGCTTTCGTCGATCACGTTCACGTTTTTCAACGCGCGCTTGACGTCGGCGTCACTGTTCTTCTGGCAGCCGGAAATACCGACCGCACCTGCAACGCAGAGCGAAATCAGAATGGGGTGGCGCATTTGCTGCGTCCTTTGCTGCTTCTTGCCTCAAGGTGTGGTGAGCAGCAGATATTGCCCGTGCCCGCGTCTCACCAACGAGAATTCGTTATTATTGGGAGGATCATACGATGGTTTTTCCATCTTTGCGAGCGCCAGGCGAAGATTTTCGCGGATGGCGTCAGATTGGCCACTGTCAAGCGCGAAGGCATTGTGGAAGACGCGGCTGGCCTCGCCCACCTCGCCCTTTTCCATCAGCACGACACCAAGATTGTTCCAGGCCGGAACGAAGGTTTCATCGACCTTGATTGCCTCGCGCAGCATCTTTTCGGCTTGACCGAGGCGCCCCAGCTTGAGGTCCGCGGAGCCGATCGCCGACAGCACGTCCACGGTGGCGCCATGCTCGGCGGCGCCACGGTAGTAGGCCTTCAGCGCAAGCTCATACTCCCCCGCCGCCATCAGGCGGTGGCCAACGATCAGCCCGTCAACCGAATCCTCGCCCTTGACGGTCCCGACGGGCGCGAACGGCGACCCTTCATCCTGCGAAAAGCCGCCTGTCGATTGACAGGCGGCGAGAAGGCCGATGGTGGCCAGTAGTCCGGTGATGCGTGCTGCCATAGCCTCAGGGTTGGAAGTTCGCGAAGAGCTGCAGCATATCGTAAACCGAGGGGCCGACAAGGATCATCAGAAGCGGCGGCACGGTGAACATCATCGTGCCGAGGGTCATCTTGGTGGGCAGCTTGTTCGCGGCCTCCTCGGCCCGCATCACCCGCTTGTCGCGCATCTCTGCGGCGTAGACCCGCAGCGCCTCGGCGATCGAGGTGCCGAAGGTCTGCGACTGGATCATCACGGTGACGAAGGAGGCGATGTCGGGAACGCCGGTGCGTTCGGAGAAGGCGCGAAGAACGCTCGTCTTGTCCTTGCCGGCCTTGATCTCCTGCGAGACGATCTCGAACTCTTCCGCCAGCGCCGGATAGCCGCCTTTGAGTTCCTTCGACACCCGAATGATGCCCTGGTCGAGCGACTGGCCCGCCTCGACGCAGACCAGAAGCATGTCGAGCGCGTCGGGAAAGCCATTCTGGATTTCCTGCTGCCGCGTCCCGATACGGCGTTCGATCCAGTATTTCGGCAGGTAGTAGCCAACCGCACCCGGTATGACCACGGCCAGAACCAGAGAGGTCGTGGAAATCTCGCCCGTCGCGGACGCGACAATGGCGTAGATCACGCCGCAGACGAGAAAGAGAATCCCCAGCATGAACTGGATGGCGTGAAACTTGCGCACCGCGTCACGCCCGCGATAGCCCGCGCGTGTCATCTTGAGCCGCGATGAACTCATCTCCTCTTCGGTCTTCGGTTCGAGGAAGTTCGCGAACTTGTCGAGCTTGTCGGAGCCCTTGTTCTGCCGCAGCGTCTTCTTTGTCAGCTTGAGATCGCTGTTGCCCGACGCCAGCGTCGTGCCGACGGAACCGCGCAGCTTTTCAAAGGGATCCACGCGCTTCTTCAGCATGATCGGCAGTGTTGCCGCAACAAGGGTAAGTCCAAGAAATCCCACTGCTGCCAGCGGACCGATCGGCCCCATCGCGTCGATGAGCATCTGGTTGATCGTGGTCAGCATGACAGGCGGCCCCCTCAGACCTTGATGTTGACCATCATCTTCATGAAGATGACGTTGATTGCGAGGAAGGTGAAGACGATCAGCGCGGCCGGAACGAAGGCTTCGGTGTTCTTCACGGTATCGAAGTAGTCGGGTTTGAGGATCTGAATCACCGCCAGCACGACAAGCGGGAAGGACGACAGGAAGACGCCAGACCACTTCGCCTCTGCCGTGATGGCGCGTACGCGGCGGAAGAGCCGGAAGCGGGCGCGGATCACCTTGGCAAGACCATCGAGAATTTCGGCGAGGTTGCCGCCCGACTGCTGCTGGATCGTCACGGCGACGGCGAGGAACCGAAGGTCCTGCATGTCCATCCGTTCTGCCAGGTCCTTGAGCGAGTCCGAGACTTCGCGGCCATAGGCGCTTTCATCGGCGATCATGCCGAACTCGGTGCCGAGCGGATCGGGCACTTCCTTCGCCACGATCTGGATCGCGGAGGAGAAGGGGTGCCCGACACGCAGGGAGCGCACCATGAGCTCGACCGCGTCGGGAAGCTGTTCCTCGACCAGGTCCATGCGCTTCTTGGCCTTGCGGTTCACCCAGAAAAAGACGCCACCGACCCCCATCAGGATCGACACCGCGATTTGCACCGGGGTTGAGGCAGTGGTGCCGATCTTGAGGCCGAGGAAGGCCACGACCGACAGGAGCACCATCACCAAGACGAGTGCCCTGGGCGAGAAGGCAATATTCGCCTTCTGCGCCCGGCTGGCGAGAATCGAGTAAAGCGGAATGCCCTTGGCCTTGAGGTGCTGGCTCGCTTCCTTGCGGAGCTGTTCCAGCACCTGTTCGCGCTGCCCGCCCTTTTCGAGGAGTTCGAGACGGCGGTTGACCTTGGAGTTCAGCGAAATCGACTTGCCGAAGACGACGAGATAGAGACCCTCGACAAGCAGAATGACGGCGAGGAAGATCAGACCATAGATGATCGGGGTCGGGCTGATGATCATGCGCGTTACTCCGCCGCCACAGGTTCGTAGATCGAGGCCGGCAGGTCATAGCCCCAGGCGCGGAAGCGGTCGGCAAAGGCCGAACGGACACCCGTCGCGGTGAAGCGGCCGATGATCCTGCCGTCAGGGGCAAGGCCGAGCCGTTCGTAGCGGAAGAGTTCCTGCATCGAGATGACGTCGCCCTCCATGCCGGTGATTTCGGTGATCGAGGTCATCCGGCGCGAGCCGTCCTGAAGGCGCGAGGCCTGCACGATGAGGTTGACGGCCGAGGCGATCTGCGAGCGCACGGCCTTGATCGGCATCTCGATCCCCGCCATTGCGATCATGTTCTCCAGACGCGAGATGCCGTCGCGGGCCGAGTTGGCGTGGATCGTGGTCATCGAGCCGTCGTGGCCGGTGTTCATGGCCTGCAACATGTCGATTACTTCCTCGCCGCGCGTTTCACCGACGATGATCCGGTCTGGCCGCATCCTGAGCGCGTTCTTCAGGCAGTCGCGCTGACTGACCGCGCCCTTGCCTTCGACGTTCGCCGGGCGGCTTTCCATCCGACCGACATGGACCTGCTGGAGCTGAAGCTCCGCCGTGTCCTCGATGGTCAGGATGCGTTCGGCGTTGTCGATGAAGGACGAGAGCGCGTTGAGCGTGGTGGTCTTGCCCGAACCGGTCCCGCCCGAGACGATGATGTTGAGCCTTGTGGCGACCGCAGCCTGAAGATAGGCCGCCATTTCCTCGGTGAAGGCGCCGAAGCGGACGAGGTCATCAACGCCGAGCTTGTCCTTCTTGAATTTCCGGATCGAGACCAGCGAGCCATCGACCGCGATCGGCGGCACCATGCAGTTGAAGCGCGAGCCGTCCGCCAGGCGGGCGTCGCAATAGGGGTTGGATTCATCGACGCGGCGGCCCACGGCCGAAACGATCTTGTCGATGATGCGCAGAAGATGGCGCTCGTCCTTGAAGGTGATATCGCTCAGTTGCAGCTTGCCGTCGCGTTCGACGAAGATCTGCCGCGGTCCGTTGACGAGAATATCGTTGACCGTGTCATCCTGAAGCAGGCTTTCGAGCGGGCCGAGGCCCATGACCTCGTGATAGAGTTCCTGAAAGAGGGTGGAGCGTTCGTCCTTGTTCAGGACCATGCTCATGTCTTCCAGCGCTTCCGTCGAGATCGAAACGATCTCCTGGCGAAGCTCGGATTCGGTCGCGTGTTCCAGAGCGCTGAGGTTGAGGTTGTCGAGAAGCCGCTTGTGCAACTCGACCTTCAACTCGCCCATGCGTTCCTTGCGCTTCTTGTCCTTGTCGGCGGCCGCCAACTGGGCCGGATTCGTCGGCGCAGCGCCGGGGCGACGAACCGTGACCGGGGCACTCTGCTGCTGCGCAGATGCCGCGGGAACCACCTTGTTCTGCCCGGCAACCGCGGTCGGAGCGGAGGTCTTCTTGTAACGCGAAAACATGTAAAGTCCCCTGACTTAGGCCCCGGCGGTCGCCGCCACCTTGCTGTGTTCGTAGATCGATTTCGCGAGCTTCGCGATTTCCCGGCGCAAGGGGTTCTTGGCGGCGGTTTCGGCCAGCGGCAGGCCGTGGTCGTTGGACTGCGTGACCTGCTTGGCGCCATCGGGAAGTTGCAGTTCGATCGTGATGTCGAGGCTTTCGGCAAGCCGCCTCACCCGGCTCTTGCCCGAAAGATCGGTAAACTTGGGCGCCCGGTTCAGCGCATAGCGGAGCTTCTCGTAGGGCAGTTCCTCGGCCTTCAGCGCCCGGATCAACCTAAGCGCGTTCTGCGCCGACCGCATGTCGAGCTCCATCATCGCGAAATAGACCTGCGCCTGATTGAGGACCGCTTCGGTCCACTGCACGACGGTCGATGGCATGTCCACGACGACAAAGTCGAAGTTCGCGCGCGCGACGTCGAGCACGCGGTTGATGTCTTCGGACCCCACGATGTCGAGCGGCAGCATTTCCGACGGTGCCGTCATCACATGGAGCTTCTCGTTGAAGGTCAGAAGCGCCTGAAGGAAGCTCACATTGTCGATGGACGCGGTGTCGGAGAGCATCTCGTACACCGCTTCGCGGCGGGGCAGGTCGAGATAGGTCGAGACCGAACCCGACTGGAAGTCAAAATCAAGAAGGCAGACACGCGGCGGATTGTCCTTGCGGACGGTGGCGAGTTCCCAGGCCAGGTTGACGGCAAAGGTGGTCGCCCCGGTGCCGCCGGCAAGGCCGTGGACCGGCAGGACCACACCGTCGCGGTCGCCCTTCGGCTTGAAGCTGGGCGAGGGGGCCTGATGCTCGGCATAGATCTCGGGCGCGGGCGCCTTCTGAAGCCGCTCGATCGCCTCGTGGAGGGCATTCTCAGGCAGCGGGTAGGGGACGAAATCGTCGGCACCAAGCTTGAGAAGCTGGTGCAGCGCGATGGGGCTCACCTCTTCGGCGATCAGGATGATCTTGACGCCCTTGGCCTTCGCGGTGGTGATGATCCCGGAAATGCGCGCCAGATCGTTTTCGTCCTCAGCATCCACCGCAACCGCCACGAATTCGAGCGAGTCGGCATCCGGCTGGTTCAGAAACAGGATCGCATCGTCAAACGTGAGGTCGCCCCAGCTTTCGCCAAGCTCGGTTTCCATGTCCTCGATCAGAAGGTCGAAATTGCTGACATCGCGCGAAATCGTGCACGCGACAATCGGTGCCGGTTCCGGCTGCAAGGCTGCAACGCTGCTCATTCCCACACGTCCTTCTCCACCTGGCGACCTGGGCTGGATCCGGTCCGATCGCTTCGTCGTCGAATCGTCAGATCCCAAGCCCACACACCTCGCGCGACTCTGTGGTCGCGCCATTGCTCTCAGGTTTCGAAAGTCACGGATAATCTTGGCAATATTGGGGCTAAATCTTCTTAATTATACGATGGCGGGCGACGATCGGACGAAAAGGGCGGGCTTTGTTGCCAAAGCCCGCCCATAGCGCGAAACAGTTGAGGGTCGCTCGCCTCAGCCACCCGATCCTGCGGCCTGACCGCCGCCCGAAACTTCTGCCTGAATCTGCAGGGGCTGGGCACTTGCGACGTAGCTGCGCCAGATGATCTGGGCGTATTTGCCATTGAGCACGAGCGGATTGTTGGCCACGAAACCGGACACTTCGGTGACGGTCCGACGGTTGCGGCGCTCCTGGGACTGGGTAAAGACCAGCGGTTGGGTTTCCCCATAGGACACCACCGCCTCAAGCCGAGAACGGCTGATGCCGAAGCTCGTGAGGTAGGCCACGGCCGCCTGTGCCCGGCGCAGGCCAAGACGCTTGTTGTAGCCGTCGGAACCGACGAGATCGGTATGGCCATAGACGCGGAAGCGCACTTCGGGGAATTGCTTGATCCAGTCGGCCTGCTGGCGCAGGGCAGCCCGGGCATCATCATCGAGAACCGCGCTGTTGAAGGCGAAGTTCACAGTGTTCGGAACGTCCCCCGCGAAACGGCGCGTCAGATCGATTGCATAGTCGCGCTCACCCGACTGGATCAGCGTGTTGTTCATCGTCGCATTGCCGAAGTCGTTGGTCTCGATCCCGGAGCCTGCTTCGGCGTAGAAGGCACGCCCGATGTTGGTCTCGCGCGAACAACCCGTTACCGCCACGATGCCGACGGAGAGAATGAGGAGGGGAAGCTTTTTCTGCATCGTCTCACTCCATCACATAGCCATAGGAACTGGAATAGTCTTGTCTGGCCACCTCTCCGACGGCGCCACTGGATTTGCCATTGGACGCGGTCTTGCCATAGAGGAACAACTCCGCCTCGGTGGGTGGCTTGACCCGGTCGGTCGGCAGCGCGAGGGCTTCGCCGCGGGTCGGGGAGACCAGATGCGGCGTGACGATGATCACCAGTTCGGTCTGGCTACGCTGGTATTGCGCGCTGCGGAACAGTGCTCCGAGCACCGGGATGTCGCCGAGCCACGGCACCTGGCCGTTGAGATCGGTGAAATCGTCCTGCAACAGCCCGGCGATGGCAAAGCTTTCGCCATCGCGCATCTCGACCGTGGATTCCGCCTCGCGCCGCTTGAAGGCGTTGAGCGTGATGCCGTTGCCGATTCCGGTCGTCACCGTGGTGTCGAGGCCGGACACGGCAGCGTTCAACTGAAGATTGATGATGTCGCCATCAACAACGGTCGGGGTGAACGCCAGTTCGACACCAAAGGGCTTGTATTCCACTGTGACCGCGCCGTTCTCGTTCGCGACCGGGATAGGATATTCGCCGCCGGCAAGGAACTTCGCTTCCTGACCTGACAGCGCGGTGAGGTTGGGCTCTGCAAGAGTACGGACCAGGCCCTTGCTCTCGAGGGCCTCAAGCAGCACCGCGAACTGGAAAGCGCCGGTCGTGAAACTGAACCCGAGCGCGCCGTTTGACGAGGTCGTGACGGGACCACCTGCCAGCACCTGATTGATGCCGTTGATGTTCCCGGACACGCCGCCCTTGAAGTCCGATCCGGTTCCCTGGAAGCCGAACGAGCTGCTCAGTTCCTTGGTCACGCTGCGCTGCATTTCGGCGAAGCGTACCTTCAGCATGACCTGCTGCACGCCGCCGACGTTCATCAGGTTCGACACCCGGCCCGGCGCATAGCGTTCGGCCAGATCCAGCGCGCGATCGAGCTTGGCCGTCGAAGAGACGATGCCCGACAGCACAATGCCGTCGTTCGCGGTCCTGACCTCGATCTTCTCGCCCGGAATGATCTGTTGCAGGCGTTCCTTGAATTCCGCCACGTCGAGCGAAACCTGAACGTCCACATTGGTGATGAGCTTGCCGTCCGGCGCGAGCAACGTCAGTGTTGTTCGCCCCGGCGCCTTGCCAAGCACATAGATCGACCGGTCCGACAGCGTTGAGATATCCGCGATGCCAGGGTTGGCAATCGACAGTTCCGCGAAAGGCTGATCGGATTCAACGATGACTGCCCGGTTCATTGGAACGTTGAGCGCACTCGACGCGGCCCCGTTCAAAATCTTCAGGGTCTCGGACTGTGCCATCGGCACGACGGTCAAGGTGAGCGAAAGGCCCAGCATCCCTGCCGCAACAGTGGTTTTCATGCTCATGTGACCTGCCTCTCCGATCACGCCTCAGGGTGGGTCTCAAATGCCCATTTGGCGATACCATGCGCCAAGGCCGGTTTTTTTGCAAGAATCAATGCTTTGCAGCGCGACTCGGATGTGGGGTTGTCGCAACAGTCGCGCATCTGTTGCGGGAAAACGACAAAGGCCACACCGCATCTAGTGGTGTGGCCGTCATCTGACACCGGGCGTCCGGTCAGTTCGTGCAGGGGATCACGGTCTCCACGATCTCGCCGCCCTTGTTGGTGCGGATGGTGCAGACCTTTTCCTGCGGCGCTTCGGGCGCTGCTTCCTCCTGCACGATGCCGAGCAGGCTGTCGCGGTTGATGGCGAGGGCGCCGACTTCGCCGGTGTCGTTGGCGCCGACCAGGGACAGGGTCAGACGCCCGGTCTGCTGCGCCAGTGCGAGGGCCGCGACCTGCTGCGGCGTCCCCTCGATCGTCACCGTGCGGGCGATCATCGTCTCTTCCGAACGGTCGGCGTCGGCGCTCTGGTTGATCGCGATCAGCCGCACCGCTTCGTCGATCAGCTTGGTGGTGTCCTGACCGTTGATATTGCCGCTCCAGAACACATCGACCCGGTCGCCAGGGCGAAGAAAGCCGGCCACGCCTGAGCTGACATCGACGTTGATCGCGAAGGCGCGCATCCCGGCGCTGAGATTGGCGGTGATGCCGGCATCGACGCCAGGCTCGGTCACCTTTTCGCCGAGCAGCGGCTCAAACGGCTCATAGCTGCGCAGCGCGGCGCGGGGGCGTGTCTCGCCCTCCCAGAACACTGTGATGACATTGGGGTTCCCGTCCTGCGGCGCAACGACTTTATTGAATGCGCCCTTGGGGGTCTTGCCTTCCTGCACCTTGATGACCTCAAGGTCGGCGCGGGTGAACCGGTCCCCGTATTTCAGCGCCTTCTTGGCGACAACAATATCGACGAGGCGCGGAGCGTTCTGCTGTTCTGCCGCCAGCCGGTCGCGTTCCGCCTGCGTCTGGGCGATGTAGTCTTGCGCCATGTAGACGGCAAAGGCAGCGAGGCCGATGCCGAGCACCAAGACCAGACCAAATACCAATCGCATTCTTCATTCCCTTCGTCTCTGGGCAGACTTTGCACACGCAGTCACGCGATGCCTGTCAGCTCAGCCTTCTATATCATAACGGAATGCGGCGAAATGGTGGTCAAAGCATGTAAAACAGGAGAAACTTTGCGCAAAGCGGAAACATTCCCGCGATCATCAAATGCAAAGGGGGCGCCCTGAAAGGCGCCCGGTTGCAGTCGTGCGGCTGCCGGTCTCAGAACGTCGTGGCGATATCCTGGCTCGACATGAAGTTCTCGACCTTCTGGCCGATGCTGCTCATGTTGCCCTGCAGCCCTGCCATCGCCAGCGCGACGAGCCCGCAGACGCTTGCGGTGAGGACGACCCAGTCTACCGTCACGGCGCCAGAGTCGTCGTCCCGGAAACGCGTAAACATCCTGTTCAAACCCATCTCTAGCTCCGCACGCAATCTATTTCGTTTCAGTTCGCAGGGTCTGTCACTGCGGTTTTCCTTTGAGTTGATCCAATCTAGCCGCCCCAACATGGCATGATTGAGGCGCGGGGCGTGCATTTTCAGGCTGATCCAAGTGGATATGGAAACATTCGGATTCAGTTTCGGAAACGGTTTGTGGCGCACTCCAAAAGCAAAAATCGCGCCCCGAAGGGCGCGATTCTTGTCAGACCGGTCAGCTCGATCAGAAGGTCGAGGTGATATCCTGGCTGGACAGGTAGTTGTTGATCTTGGTGGTCAGCGAGCCGGTGCCTTTCTTGACAGCGGCGAGCGCGGCAACGCCGAGGCCGACGACAGCGGCGGTCAGCACGACCCAGTCAACCGTGACGGCACCGTCTTCGGCTTCGTTGAATTTCTTGGTAAGTTTGAAAAATTTCATTGTCTCTCTCCATAGGTTTCGCTCATTGCGCCAACCGATGACTGCCTGGGCGGTAGCACCATATCCCGTTGCGTCTCGGCACAGTCAGGTTTTGACGGATATTCGTGGCTCAACTGGGGCAATGACGGTTCATTTCCAAGTATCCTGCCCTCAAACCGAAAACATTCCCGGACCAAAGTTTCCGCTGATGGTTCAATCGGTGGTGCAGCCCTTCGCACAGCCAATCGTCGCGCGGACTGCCGCTTGCCGGGGCGCCGGGTGCGTCTGGCGCGGCACTCTTCGCCCCCCTGGCAAACAAAAAATCGCGCCCCGAAGGGCGCGATTCTGGTCAGACCGGTCAGCTCGATCAGAAGGTCGAGTTGATGTCCTGGCTGGACAGGTAGTTGTTGATCTTCGTGGTCAGCGAGCCGGTGCCTTTCTTGACAGCGGCGAGCGCGGCAACACCGAGGCCGACAACAGCGGCGGTCAGCACGACCCAGTCAACCGTGACGGCACCGTCTTCGGCGTCGTTGAATTTCTTGGCAAGCTTGAAAAATTTCATTGTCTCTCTCCGTAGGTTTCGCCCGTTACACCATCCGAGGACGTTGTGTGGGGCGGCTGCGCCATGTCCCGAACCGTCTCGGCATGGGCTTGTTATGCTGGTGAAT
>JBGSNN010000433.1:0-15427 GCA_041739655.1 Albidovulum sp.
CCGAGCGCGCCGGTGCCGGCGAAGAGGTCAAGGACGCGCGCACCCTGAACCGGGTTGCCATGGGGCCCATTCATCAGAAGGTTGAAGATCGCTTCGCGCACACGGTCCGAGGTCGGGCGGAGGTGCGCCGCCGGATCGCCCGCGCCGACCTCGGCCAGCTTCAGGCCGCGCCGCTCTCCGCCGATGATCCGCATCAGCGCAGAAGCGCCTTCAGGTTGGTTTCGGGCGCCTCGACCTCGGCGGGTGTGGGGCTGCGGCCCAACTCGATCAGGCGTTTGCCGATCATGTAGGCCCGGGCATCGTTGAGTGCATCGACTGCGAGGAGTGTGGCACCCGCATAGTACCAGAAGCTGACGGCGCCCGCGTCGCCCGCGCGCGTCACGATGCGGTCGTAGCCGGTGTTGAGTCCGGCGATCTGGAGCTTCACGTCATATTGATCGGACCAGAACCAGGGTTTCGCCTCATAGGGCTTTTCGGCGCCGAACATGTTTTCGGCGACGATCTCGGCCTGGTCGATGGCGTTGCCGACGCTTTCCAGCCGGAGCCGCCCGCCCTTGTAGGGGAACGAGGCACAATCCCCGGCGGCCCAGATATGCGGGTCGGAGGTGCGCCCGAAAGCGTCGGTCGCGATGCCGTTGTCGATCGCGAGGCCCGCGTCTTCGGCAAGCTGGCTGGCGGGGGTGATGCCGACACCGACAATCGCGAAGTCCACGGCGATCGTGGTACCGTCGGACAGGACGGCAGCCGTGACATGGCCGTCGCCGGTCAGCCGGTCGAGACCGGTGCTCTCACGAATCTTCACCCCGTGATCGCCATGGACCTTGCGGAAATAGGCGGAGGTTTCGGGCGCGGCCACCCGTTGCAGGATGCGCGGCGCCATCTCGATCACCGTCACGTCGAGGCCGAGTTTGGCCGCGACCGCCGCGGCCTCAAGCCCGATATAGCCGCCGCCAACGACCAGAAGCCGCCGTCCGGCGCGGAACTCCGGCGCCATGGCATCGACATCGGCGAGGGTGCGGACGGTATAGACGCCGCCCAGGTCGCCGCCAATGGCGGCCGGCAGGCGGCGCGGGCGGGACCCGGTTGTGAGCGCAAGCTGATCGTAGGCGATCGTCTCGTCGCCGACCTGGATGGTTCTGGCCGAGCGGTCGATGGCCGTCACCCGCTGTCCGGTTCGGAGGGTGATTCGCTGCTCCTCCCAGAAGGACGGTGCGCGCAGGTAGAGCCGCTCAAGCTCCATCTCGCCGAGAAGGTAGCCTTTTGAGAGCGGCGGCCGCTGATAGGGGGGCGCGGGTTCTTCCCCGACGATGGTGATCGGCCCGTCGTGCCCGAGGCTGCGCAGCTTTGCCGCAAGCGATGCCCCTGCCTGCCCGGCGCCAACGATCACAATCGCATGCATGGTGCAACTCCCTCTGGTCCCCGACGCAGCCGTAGCTATATCGTGGAGGCGCAAAAACGCAACGCGCGAAGGAACCAGTATGAAGATTTCCGTCGGGGACATGCTTCCGGGGGCGACCATGCTCCGCATCGGCGAAAACGGACCGGAGCCAGTCGATCTGGCCGCGAAACTCAAGGGTCGGAAGGTCGTCCTTTTCGGCTTGCCAGGCGCTTTCACCGGGGTCTGCACTGCGGCGCATGTGCCAAGCTTCATCCGGACCAAGCCCGGCTTCGATGCAAAGGGCGTCGATGAACTGATCTGTGTCACCGTCAACGATCCTTTCGTCGTCAAGGCATGGACCGCTGCAACCGGCGCCGATGCGGCCGGCATCACCACGCTTGCCGACGCGGAAAGTATCTTCACGACCGCCATCGGCATGGCTTTCAGCGCGCCGCCCGTCGGCTTCGTGAACCGCTCGCAACGCTATTCGCTCTATGCCGAGGATGGTGTCGTGAAGATCCTGAAGATTGAGGAGGCGCGTGGCGCCTGCGAGATTTCCGCGGGCGAAACCCTGTTGGCCGAACTCTGACGGGCCGGGCATTCCAGCGCCGGTGCGGGTCGGGTCAAACGGCGTGACCCTGCCCGCCGGGGCGGACCTTGCACAGGCAGACCACAGGTTCGCCGTGGTCGCGCTGGATGTCCGCGCCGGGGGCGAGGCGGTCGAGCCTTTGCGCCAGGGCGATGTCCAATGCGCTCAGCCCGTCGCAGTCATGCGTGGTCAGTGTGACGTCCACGACATTGTAGACATTGGTCCATTCCGGATGGTGGTTGAGCTTTTCCGCCTGAAGTGCGGCTTGGGACATGAAGCCCCAAGCCTCTGAGAAGTTGCGGAATTTCCAGATCTTGCGGATCGCGTCTCGGTCGGGAACCGCGTTCCAGCCGGTCTCACCAAGCTGCGGCAGGCTCTGGTTGCGGTCCGCTTCGGTCAGAGGTTCGGCCATGGCTCTAGTCCTTCGGTGGCAGCGCCGCGTTGTCGGCATCGTTGGCGCGTTGCAGGGCGGGGCGGATGCTGATCCGGTCCCAATAGGTCTGAAGGACCGGGCGCGGCTCGATCGTGCCGAACCTGAGACCCCAGCCGATCTGCGAGCCGGTGGCGACATCCGCGGCAGAGAACGTCTCG
Source organism: Albidovulum sp. (assembly GCA_041739655.1). Lineage (GTDB taxonomy): Bacteria > Pseudomonadota > Alphaproteobacteria > Rhodobacterales > Rhodobacteraceae > Albidovulum. The sequence continues at coordinate 2,559 of JBGSNN010000433.1, forward strand.
CCGGCAAGGTAGCGGGTCCGTTCAAGCTGGGTCTCCAGCGCGTCAAGTGTGGTCGCCAGCGTACCGAAGCCGACCACGGCGCGCTTGTCCTCCGACACCTCGACGCCGAGCGCCTTCATGATGACGGCCGCCTCGAGCGGCCCCGCGCCGAAGAAAAGCCAGCGGTAGTAGGAGGAGCGCTCTTGCGGGACGAGTCCGGCCTCGGGGAAGGCATCCGCCAGATAGGCGCAGATCGCGGCATATTCGGTCACGACCCGGTCGCCATGCACCAGCGCGGGCACTTTGCCCATCGGGTTGATCTTGCGGTATTCCGGCGCCTTCATCTGCGCGCCATAGTCAAGATAACGCACCTCGTAGGGCTGGCCGACCTCTTCCAGCATCCAGCGAGCGATCCGGCCGCGTGACATCGGGTTGGAATAAAGGATGAGCTTGTCAGCCATGACGGACCACTCCTGTGACCACGGCGTGAAGTGTCGCCGTGATGGGCGCAACTTGCAACTGCGCTTTGGCGGATGGCGGCCACCCGGTACCGTCAGGTGGCGGCAAGGTCCTTGCGGAACGGGCCGAAATCCACCAGCGCCTCGATATCCGCGCTGACCGCGCGGCGTTCTTCGTCAAGGTAGCGGTCGACGGCATCGCGGAACTGTGGCGCGGCAATCCAGTGGAGCGAATGCGTCGCGACCGGCAGGTAGCCGCGCGCAAGCTTGTGTTCGCCCTGGGCCCCGGCCTCGACCCGGGCAAGGCCGGTCCGGATCGCGAAGTCGATGGCCTGATGGTAGCAGCATTCGAAGTGCAGGCAGGGGTGATCCTCGACAGCGCCCCAATAGCGGCCATAGAGCGTATCGCGACCGATGAAGTTCAAGGCCCCAGCGACGGGGCGCCCGTCGCGCTCGGCGAGCACCAGAAGAACGTCGCCGCGCATCGTCTGCTGCACCGCGTCGAAGAAGGCGCGGGTCAGGTAGGGGCGGCCCCATTTGCGGCTGCCGGTGTCCTGATAGAAGGCCCAGAAGGCATCCCAGTGCTCGGGTCTCAGGTCATCGCCGGTGACGTGCCGGATGGTGCCGCCGAAGGCATTCGCGGTGGCGCGTTCCTTGCGGATTGCCTTGCGCTTGCGCGAGGAAAGCTGGGCGAGGAACGCCTCGAAATCGGCGTAGCCTTCGTTCTCCCAGTGGTATTGATGCGTGATGCGGCGCAGGAACCCCAACTCGCCGCCGGCCAGCGCCTCGTCTTCGGTGCAGAAGGTGACATGCGCCGAGGAGAGGTGATTGTCCGTGGCGATCCGGATCATCGCCCGGGTCAGCGCCGCGCGGCCCGTCGTCTCCCATCCGGGTTTCGTCAGGAAGCGCCGGCCGGTCGCGGGCGTGAAGGGCACAGCCGCTTGCAGCTTCGGATAGTAGCGTCCGCCCGCGCGTTCCAGTGCATCGGCCCAGGCGTGGTCGAAGATGTATTCGCCCTGACTGTGGGACTTCGCGTAGAGCGGCATGACGGCGATGATCTCGTCGCCCGCGCGAGCGACGAGGTGGTGCGGCTCCCATCCGGTGCCACGGCCGACCGAGCCTGTTGTCTCCAGCGCGGACAGGAAGCGGTGTGTCGTGAACGGGTCGGTCGGCCGACCCTCCCCGGCCTCGGGGCAGGCGCAGGCATCCCAGTCGGCGGCCGAAATGCCGTCGAGGCTGTTCAGAACGGTGATGGCAAGCTGTGTCTCGGTCACGTCGGTGTCCTGTCTGACGCCGAACTGGGCATCCGGCCTGTGCAACGTCAAGTCGAGACAGCGGCGCGGTAGCCTTCGAAGGTCACATTTTCGGCAATCCTGCGCGCCGCCGCCTCTGCTTCCGGCGACCTGATCGTCCAGGTCAGGATCGCGGAGCCTCTTGCCTTGAGGTCGGCCACGCGCGGACGGTCGAGGTCGGCCGCCTCATGCGAGATAAAGCTGGCTCCGACCGCATCGTAGTCCGGAATCTCGCGCAGCCGGTCGCGTGTCGCTGCGGGAAGAAGCGGCCAGTCTTCGGCCCGGTAGGACGATGTCGTGAGGCCGCGGGGGCAGTCGGGTGCAACCTCGGCCAAAGCCGCGACCGAACAGGGGTTGAACGACATCAGCGCCACCGGGCCGTTGTAGCCCCTCAGCACAGCCGCAACCGCCTGTTCGAGCGCGCCGACGCCCGGCCCCATCGCGCCGTCCTGATCCTTGATCTCGATCAGGAGCGGCACCCGCCCCGCGACGAGATCGAGAACCGAGGCCAGTGTCGGGACGCTGTCGGTACCGCCCGTCAGGGTGACGCGCGCTAGGTCCTGCGGCGTCCGGCTGGCGATGCGACCGGGCTGCCCCGTCAGGCGGCGCAGGTCGTAGTCGTGAAACACCATCGGGGTGCCGTCGAGGGCAGGCTGAACATCGCATTCGATGGCGTATCCGGCCTCGATCGCGGCGCGAAAGGCGGCCGGCGAATTCTCGATCCGGCCCGCCGTGCGGTCGTGATAGCCGCGATGCGCGAGGGGCCGGCGCAGGAACGTCTCTGGCAAGGGAACGACGTGCGGCATCATCACTTCACTTCGAAGATGGCTTCGATCTCAACCGCCACGCCCAGCGGTAGCGCAGCGGCCGAGACGGCGGCACGGGCATGGCGGCCGCGATCGCCGAAGACCTCGACCATGAGGTCGGAACAGCCATTGACGACCTTTGGCTGATCGGTGAAGTCGGGCGTCGAATTGACGAAGCCGGTCAGCTTCACGACCCGGACGACACGGTCGAGATCGCCACCAAGCGCGGCCTTGGCCTGCGCGATCAGGCTCAGCCCGCAGCGCCGCGCGGCGGCGGCCCCTGCGGGGACATCCATCCCGTCGCCGAGCCTGCCTTTGATGAGGCCGTCCGGCCCCTGGCTGATCTGGCCGGAGACAAAGACGAGGGGGCCGGTCTGGACATAGGGCACATAGTTGGCCGCAGGCGCGGGGGCGTCCGGCAGGCTGATGCCAAGTTCCGCGAGACGCGTGTCGATCGTTCCGGCCATGGTGTCCTCCGTATCTGGTCCGCGGTGAAGCTAGCCGCGCCGCTGCCTGGTGAAAAGCCGCAAAGCGACGGGTCAGCTTTCGCGGAAGGCGCGGTTGAAATACTCGGCGAGCGGACGCACCAGATAGGCAAGCGGGGTGCGCTCGCCCGTACGGATAAAGACCTCGACCGGCATGCCGGGAATGATCGCCTGACCGTTCAGCTTGTCCAGTTCACCGGGATCGAGAATGATCTCGGCCCGGTAGTAGGAGGCGTGGCTGGCCTCATCGGTCAGCGAATCCGCTGAAACCTGGCGGACCTGGCCGAAGAGTTCGGGCGTGGTGCGGCTGTCGAAGGCGGCAAAACGGAGCGTGACCGCTTGGCCGATCGCGACCTCATCGACATGGATCGGCGCGATCTGCGCAGCGATGACCAGAGGTCGATCCTGCGGAACCAGATAGAGCACAGGCTCGGCCGCGCGGATCACCGACCGCGGGGTGGTGACCTGAAGCGCGTGGACGATGCCCGCGACCGGCGCACGGATGTCGAGCCGGTCGATCTGTTCGATCAGGCTGCGGCGGCGTTCGGCCAGTTCCAGTTCGCGGTAACCCAGATCGCGAAGCTGGGTGTTCGCCTCCTCTCGCCGTGTGCTGCCGCGCTTGAGGATTTCGATGTCGATCTCGGTCACCTTGCCCTCGGCCTCGGCGTGGGCGGCGTCCAACTCGCCTGCCGTGCCGTCAAGCCGGGCCTTCTCGCGTTCGAGCGCCAGAACCCGACCGGCCTGCGTCAGTCCACGCGCCAGAAGTGTTTTCAGGTCGATCAGTTCGCGATCGATCAGCGCCAGTTGATCGGCGGTCGAAGCACGCTGCGCCGCGATGCCGTCGATCTGGTTCCGGATTTGCGCGCGCCGTTTCTGCAGTTGCTCGATCTCGTTTGCCGTGGTCTCCTGCCGGGCGGCAAACAGCCGTTCCTGTCCCCGCATCAGGGCCGCAATATCGGTCCGCGCGGTGCCGGCCGTGGCAAGTTCGGCGGGGAAGGTCAGGTGATCCGCGTCGTCGCGTTCGGCCTCAAGCCGTCCCCGCCGCGCGAGGATTTCGAAGAACTGGCCTTCGACGATGGTCAGTTCGGATGTCAGCAGCGACCCGTCGATCTGGATCAGCGGATCGCCCGCCTCGACCCGATCGCCGTTCTTGACATGGATCGCCGCAACCACGCCGCCATCGGGGTGTTGTACGACCTGCCGGTTCTGTTCGACCTCGACCTGGCCCTGAGCCACGACAGCGCCCGCGATTTCGGTCGTGGTGGACCAGAGGCCGAAGCCGCCGACCAGAACCGCGAGCGCGAGGAACCCGAAGAGCACCGCGCCGCGCGCCGAGGCGCCTGCGGGTTTCTGTGAACTGCTGCTCATGCGACACCGCCGGGACCGGTGGCGCGGACAATCTCGGGCGCGTTGCGCACGATCGCCTTCAGCACCTCATCCCGCGGTCCGAAGGCACGCCTTACGCCGGTGTCGAGCATCATGAGAAGATCGCATTCCTGAATGGCGGCGGGGCGGTGGGCCATGATGATGACGGCGTTCCCGTCCGCCTTCATGGCCCGGATGGCCGCGTTCAGCGCCAGTGATCCGTCATTGTCGAGGCTGGAATTCGGCTCGTCCAGCACCAGAAGCACCGGGTCGCCGTAAAGCGCGCGGGCCAGACCGATCCGCTGGATCTGCCCGCCCGAGAGCCGCCCCCCCGCCTGCGTGACACGCGTGTCATAGCCCATCGGCAGGTCGAGGATCATCTGATGCGCCGCCGCCTTTTGCGCGGCGCGCACGATTGCGGCGTCATCCGGCGTCGGCGACAGGCGCGCGATGTTCTCGGCGATTGTGCCGTCAAACAGGGTCACCCGCTGCGGCAGATAGCCGATATGCTCGCCAAGAACATCCGGGTCATACTGATCAAGCGTCGCGCCATCGAGCCTGAGCCAGCCGCTGGCGGGTTTCCATGCGCCGGTGATCGCGCGGGCGAGCGTCGATTTGCCGGCGCCCGAAGGGCCGATGACCCCGAGGGCCTGGCCCGGCGCAAGCTTGAACGACACCATGCGGAGCGCAGCCTGATTGTGGCCCGGCGGCACCACGGTAAGCTGGTTCGCTTCAAGCGCTGCGCGCGGGCGGGGCAGGGCGGTGCGCGGCGCCTCTTGCGGTGCGGAAGCGAGCAGAAGCGACAGCCGCCGCCACGCTTCTTGCGCGCGCTGCACCAGAGTCCAGCCGCCGATGGCCTGCTCGACCGGGGCCAGCGCCCGGCCCATGAGGATTGACGAGGCGACCATCGCGCCGGCGGTCAGTTCCCCCTTCAACACCAGCAGCGCGCCGAGGGCGAGCATAGCCGATTGCAGGAAAAGCCGGAAGGTTCGGGTGAATGTCGCAAAGACGCCGGTCGCGTCGCTGGCAGACATCGTCGCGCGGATCGCATCGGCGCGGGCCGCGACCCAGCGCGCGAACCCCGCACCACGCATGCCGAGGCTCTGGATCAGGTCGGCCTCATCCCGGAGCTGATCGGACAATCGGTCGGCGCGCTGCATCGCCGCTTGCGCCGACAGCACCGCGCGCCGTGTCGTCGCCTGATTGGCCCAGGTGATGAGGATCAGGACCGCGCCCCCGGCGCTGGCGAGCCAGCCGAGCCAGGGGTGGAAGATGAAGACCGCGGCTAGGAAGAGCGGCGCCCAGGGAAGATCGAACAAGGCAAGGAACACCGGGGCAGCGAACATCTGCCGGATGGAATCCAGATCGCGCAGCCCCATCGCGGCCGGGGCATCGCCGGGATGGAGCGCGCTGCGCTCGATCGCGGCGCGGAAGACCCGTGCCTCAAGCGCGGCCTGAAACCGCGCCGACAGCCGGACCATGACCCGCGCTCGCACGGCGTCGAGGATACCCATCATGGCGAAGAGAAAGGCCACGAGAATGAAAAGCGCGAGCAGCGTTTCCTCTGACCGGCTGCCGAGAACCCGGTCATAGACCTGAAGCATGAAGATCGGCCCGGTCAGCATCAGCAGGTTGACGAAGCCCGAAAAGAGCGCGACCGCCCAGAACAGGCCCGCTTGCGTCGAGCGCGCGGCCCGCAGCTCTGCCCGGCCGCGGCTGATGTCGATTTGCGCCACTCTTCCTGCCTCCTGCCGGTCGCGTTCCCGCCCGGGTCGGGATTTCCCGGCCCTGTGACTTGCTTCGGATGCCCCGGCCTTCTAAGTCTGTCACCTGTCGGGGTCCGCGCCCCAAATCGGTTTCGTGTGAGATTACGTTGCAAATGTTCGAAAATCCATTGCCCGCGACAAGACGTCTTCGCGCCCTTTTTGCCGCCGTTGCCGCGCTGTGCCTGATTGCCGCCTGCACCAAGCCTGAGCCTGGTGCCGAATACAACGATCCCAACGAAACTCAGAACCGCGCGGTTCATGATCTGAACGTCACGCTCGACCAGGCGGTGTTCGGCGGCGGTGACGTGCCGGACAAGCGCTACCTGCCACGCCCGCTCGCCAAGGGCCTGTCAAATGCGGCCTACAACCTCACCATGCCGTCGGCGGTCCTCAACAACATCCTTCAGTTCAACCTTGAAGGTGCGACGAAGGATTCGCTGCGTTTCGTGCTGAACACGACGGTCGGCTTGGGCGGGTTGTTCGATCCGGCCAATACCATAGGTCTTTATGCGGACGACGCAGATTTCGGCGAAACGCTGCATGTCTGGGGCGCGCCGGAAGGTGCCTTCATCGTCCTGCCGATCTTCGGGCCAACGACCGAGCGTGATCTGGCCGGCGGGGTTGTCGATATCTTCATCGATCCGCTGGGGCATGTCTTCTCCGGTAGCGATCTGATTGGCGTCGAGGTGATGCGCATTGCGGGCAAGGTCGGGGATCGGCAGGAGTATAGCGATCTGATCGAAGCGATCCTATATGAGAGCGCGGACAGCTACGCCCAGATGCGACTGGCCTATCTGCAATACCGGCACAACCAGCTTGGTATCGAGGAAGACGTGACCGACCCATATGAGGACTTCTATGCCCAGTAATCCGACCCGCCGCGCCTTGATCTCCACGGCCGCCGCGGCTGCCGCCCTGGCTGTGCTGCCGCGTGCAGCCTTCGCGCTCAATACCCAGCAGGCGCGGGCGCTGATTGACAAGCTCGTGGGCGAGATCAACGGCGTCATCGGCTCGGGCAAGAGCGAGGCGGCGATGATCAAGGACTTCGAGGGTATCTTCAGCAAATATGCCGATGTGAACTTCATCGCGCTGAGCACCCTTGGTCCGGCGGCCCGCGGCGCCGACAAGGCAGCACTGGCAAGCTATGTGAAGGCCTTTCGCGGCTACATCTCGCGCAAGTATGGCAAACGCTTCCGCGAATTCATCGGCGGTCGCGTTGATGTCGTCGCGGCGCATCCGTTGAAGAGCTACTATGAGGTGGTCTCGACCGTGCACCTGCGTGCGCAGGCGCCCTTCGAGGTGCGCTGGCACGTGGGCGACAAGGGCGGGCGCGACCTCTTCTTCAACATCATCATCGAGGGCGTGAACATGCTCTCGGCGGAACGGGCCGAGATCGGCGCCATGCTCGACAAGCGCCGCGGCGATGTTGCGGCGCTGGCCAAAGACCTGGCGAAGGTCGGGTAAGCCGTCTGCGGCGGTGCGAGAGACCTGGCCTGCCAGCGACGGCAGGCCTTTTCAGTTCCGCGGCCCGAAGATCTTGCGCAGGACGTCCGTCAGGATGTCCTCGGCGGGGTCGCGCTGCTGGCGTGATTGCTGTTGCGGCACCGGCTGCCCGCCGCCGTTGAAGAACGGATCACCCGCGGAATAGGTCTGGCCGGGATATTCAGGCGGCGGCATCTGGTCGGGCGTGATGATCGGCAGCGGTGTGTCCGGTTGGCCCGCTTCGACCCGCGTCATCACCTCGTGCCAGATATCCGCGGGCAGGCCGCCGCCGGTCACGCCGGTCAAGGGCGAGTTGTCGTCGTTGCCCATCCAGACCCCGGTGACATAGTCTCCGGTGAAACCGATGAACCAGGCATCGCGGTAGTCCGATGTCGTTCCGGTCTTGCCGGCTGCCTGATGGCCGTCAATCAGCGCGCGGCGGCCGGTCCCCTTCGCCATGACCTGTGTCATCATGTAGGTCAGTTGCCTGGCCGCCTCTTCGGAGATCACGCGCTCTCCCAGCCCGCCTTCCTGGCCGACAAGCGCGGTGTCGTCGCCCTGAATGCGCAACTCGACAAGGCCGTAGGGACGAACCGACGACCCGCCGTTCAGAATGCCGGCATAGGCACCGGTCATCTCCAAGAGCGTCGATTCCGAGGCCCCAAGGGCAAGCGCCGGCCCCGCCGCGAGATCCGATTGTAGCCCGAAGTTGTTCGCCACCTCGCGCACCGCGTCGAGGCCGACCGCCTGCGCCACACGAACGGTCGCGGTGTTCACCGAATGCGTCAACGCCGTGGTCAGGGTGATGTAGCCGCGGTAGTCGGGATCGTAGTTTTTCGGGCACCACTGGCCCGATCCCCTGACGGAAAGGCAGAGCGGCGCGTCCTCAACGATCGAATTGAGCGTATAGCCAAGGTCGAGTGCTGCGGCATAGACGAAGGGTTTGAAGGTCGATCCGGTCTGGCGCAGGGCCTGGGTCGCGCGGTTGAACGAACCGGCGACTTGCGTCTTGCGCCCGCCGACCATGGCGCGGACCGCACCATCCGAGGACATGACGACAATCGCCGCCTGTGCCTTCGATCCGGCTTTGACCTTGGTATCGAAGACATGGGCCAGTGCCTCTTCGGCCTTTGCCTGAAGCTCCTGATCCAGGGTCGTGCGGATGATGACATCCTCGGTGGTGTCCTGGGTCAGGAACGCGGGGCCGGCATCCATGACCCAATCCGCAAAATATCCGCCCGCCCGGGCTTCGGCTGCGGCGGACAGTCGGGCGGGATGGCTGATCGCATCCTTGAACTGGGCGTCAGTGAGATAGCCCTGCTCGTGCATCAGCCCCAGAACAACGGCGGCACGGTCCTGCGCACGCTGGAGGTTCGCCGTCGGGGCATAGCGCGTCGGCGCTTTCAGAAGCCCGGCAAGCATGGCCGCCTGTGCCGGGTTCACCTCATTGGCCGAGATCCCGAAATAGCGCTGCGCCGCGGCCTCGAAGCCACGCGTCCCGGCGCCGAGATAGGCCCGGTTGAGATAGAGCGTGAGGACGTTGTCCTTGCCGTATTTCGCTTCCATCGCGAAGGAAAAGGGCACTTCCTTCAGCTTGCGGACCAGGCTCGACTGGCGGCAGTCCGCCTCGTAGTCGGCTTCGGACTTCCACGCCTTCGGGTCGTAGGGCACGCCGAGGCAGATGAGTTTGCCGACCTGCTGCGTGATGGTGGAGCCACCGTTTCCTTCCAAGGGGCCGCGCCCCTCGCTCAGGTTGATGCGGATCGCCGACGCGATGCCGCGTGGGCTGATGCCGAGATGCCGGTAGAACCGCTTGTCCTCGGTCGCCACGATGGCATTCTTCAGATAGGGCGAGACGGTCTCGGCGCTGACCTTGCCACCAAAGGTCTCGCCGCGCCAGGCATAGACCTTGCCGTTGCGGTCGAGCATGGTCACCGACCCCTTGGTCCGCGCGTCGATCAGGTCTGCCAGGGGTGGAAGCTGGGCATAGAAGTAGAAGGTCGCCAGACCGATCACCAGCGCAAGGACCGCCGCGAGACGCCAGCCGATGCCCCAGATCAGGCGCCAGACAAGGCCGGCCACCCCGATGACCAGGCGCACAGGCCAGCTTGCGCGCGACACGGGCCGACGGGTGCGCGCCGGTTTTCCGGCCGCTTTCGGCTGTGACTTGGGCTGCGGCTGCACCGAGGTGTAACGCCGCTCAGCCGTCAGCGGGGGTTTCTTCCCACCCGATCTTCTCATGCCGATATGACCTGTGCTCTGCTCGTTTCGGGGCAGGATACAGGGTCGCTTCGGGAATGTGGAGCATTCGCGACCGCAGAATCGCTTCCCTATTTGCCTAAATTGTATGCGTAACTGTGAAACTGCCTATAATTTAGTCGATTCCGGCGATTCTTGCCTCGTGAGCCTCAGCGGTTTCTTGCCATGCTGCAACGCGGCGTTCCCTTTTGTATCGGGTCGGCCACCCGGGCCGGACGGAAAGAAGGAGCGGGACGTGAAATACATCATCGCGGCTGTAAAGCCCTACAAGCTCGACGAGGTGCGCGAGGCCCTGACCGCAGTCGGTGTACGGGGCATGATGGTGAGTGAAATCAAGGGCTTCGGCGCCCAGTCTGGGCATACCGAAATCTATCGCGGCGCCGAATATGCGGTCAATTTCGTGCCGAAGGTCAAGCTGGAGATCGCCGTGGCGGATTCGCTGGCCGAAGAGGTGATCGACACGATCCGCAAAGTCGCCAGGACCGACAAGATCGGTGACGGCAAGATTTTCGTTCTTGATCTTGAACAGGCGCTGCGGGTCCGCACGGGCGAAACCGGCGACGACGCGCTGTGATGCAGGCTTTCACACAGGGGAACATGATGAAGAAAGCAATGGGATTTGGGGGCCTTGTTGCCCTGCTGGCAAGCCTGCCGGCCTATGCGCAGGAGGCGGCGGTCGAAGCCGCTGAAGTGACGCCGGTCATCGACAAGGGCGACGTGGCGTGGATGATGACCTCCTCGCTTCTGGTTCTGTTCATGATCGTGCCGGGGCTTGCGCTGTTCTACGGTGGTCTTGTCCGCACCAAGAACATGCTGTCGGTGCTGATGCAGTGCACGATGATCGCCGCGGTGGTGATGATCGTCTGGGTGCTCTGGGGCTACTCGATGGCCTTCGGCGGCGGCACTTCGCCCTACTGGGGCGGCTTCGGCAAGGTCTTCCTGGCGGGTGTCACGATGGACTCGACCGCCGCGACCTTCTCGGATGGCATCGTCCTGCCCGAGTATGTTTTCATCGCCTTCCAGATGACCTTTGCGGCGATCACGCCGGCGCTGATCGTCGGCGCCTTTGCCGAGCGCGCGAAGTTTTCGGGGATCATGCTGTTCGTGATCCTCTGGGTGACGTTCATCTACTTCCCCATCGCTCACATGGTCTGGGACGCCTCGGGGCTGATCTTCAACATGGGCGCCATCGACTTCGCCGGCGGCACGGTCGGGCACATCAACGCCGGGATCGCGGGCCTGGTCTGGGCACTGATCCTCGGGCCGCGTGTCGGCTTCGGCAAGGACAACATGGCGCCGCATTCGATGACGCTGACCATGGTTGGCGCGGCGATGCTCTGGGTTGGCTGGTTCGGCTTCAACGCGGGCTCAAACCTCGAAGCCACCGCCGGTGCGACGCTCGCGATGTTGAATACCTTCGTCTGCACCGCCGCCGCGATCGTGAGCTGGGCCCTGATCGAACGACTGACCCGCGGCAAGTCGTCGGGACTGGGCGCGGCGTCGGGCATGGTTGCGGGTCTGGTGGCGATCACGCCGGCCTGCGGCACCACGGGTCCGGTCGGCGCGATCATCCTCGGCCTCGCCGTCTCGCCGATCTGCTACTTCTTCGTGACCTCGATCAAGTCGAAGTTCGGCTATGATGACAGCCTTGATGTCTTCGGGGTCCACGGCATCGGCGGGATCATCGGCGCCATCGGCACCGGTATCCTGATGGCGCCGGGTCTTGGCGGAACAGGTGGTGAGGACTTCGCGATGGGCGCGCAGGTCGCGATCCAGATCAAGGCGGTGCTCATCACCATCCTGTGGTCGGGGATCGGCTCTGCGATCCTGATCTACATCACCAAGGCGATTACCGGAATCCGGGTCGCGAATGATGATGAGCGTCAGGGCCTTGACCTCACGTCTCACGGCGAAAGTGCCTATCACTCCTGATCTGCGTGGAACTGGGGAACGGCGGCGGGGCTTCGGCCCCGCCGTCTTGCGTTGCGCGGCCCGTCACGGGGGGGGCCTTCTGGGCGCCCCGCCTCCGGCGCGCGTATTTCCGGACAGAAAGTAGGTGTCGCGCTCAGACCCCGACGTCGATCACGGCGCGGGCGAGGATCGGGACGGTATCGGCGTTCAGTCCCGCGATGTTGAGCCGCGAATCGCCGACCATGTAGATGCCATGCTCGGTTTTGAGCCGCTCGACCTGTTGGGGTGTGGCGCCGAGCCGCGAGAACATGCCGCGATGTTGGGCGAGAAAGCCGAAGCGGTCGGAGCCCGAGAGCCGCCGGAGTTCGCCCGCAAGCTGTTCGCGGAGCCTGCGCATGCCGCGACGGACGTCCTCAAGCTCGCTCTCCCAGTCCGCGCGCAGGGCCGGGTCTGTGAGGATCATCGTGACCAGCCGCGCGCCGTGATCGGGCGGGAAGGAGTAGCTCTGCCGGTTGAGGTAGGCGAGGTTGCCTTGCGTGAGATCGCGCAGCGAAGGGTCCGACAGCGCGATCAGCGCGCCGGTGCGTTCGCGGTAGATGCCGAAGTTCTTCGAGCAGGAGGCGGCGATCAGCACCTCGGGCCGCTCTGCCGCGATAAGGCGGACGCCGGCCGCATCGGCCGCAAGCCCGTCGCCAAAGCCCTGATAGGCGAGGTCGATCATCGGCACGGCGCCGGTTCTGTCCAGCACGGACGCCACCCTGCGCCAGTCCGGCAGGGTCAGATCGGCGCCGGTCGGGTTGTGGCAACAGCCATGCAGCAGGATGAGGTCATCGGGCCGCGCGGCGGCCAGGTCCGCCAGCATCCCCGTGACATCGACGCCGCGGGTTTCGGCATCGAAATAGCGGTAGGGGCGGGTCGGGATGCCGAGGTGTTGCAGGATCGACAGGTGGTTGGGCCAGGTCGGGTCAGGAACCCAGACGGTGGCATCGGGCCGTGCCATCCGGACGAGCTCGAACGCCTGGCGCACCGCGCCGGTGCCGCCGGGCGTGGCGACCGCGGCGATGCG
>JBGSNN010000100.1:0-10468 GCA_041739655.1 Albidovulum sp.
CGATCGCGGCGACATTCTCGGTCCCCGACCGCCGCCCCTTTTCCTGCCCGCCGCCCGGCCGCAGGCTCGCAATCTCGACGCCATCGCGCACGATGAGCGCCCCGACCCCCTTCGGCCCGCCGAGCTTGTGCGCCGAGAGAATGGCGAAATCCGCCCCCGACCAGCCGAAGGCAAAGGGCACACGCCCCACCGCCTGCACGACATCGAGAAGAACCGGCCCGCGATCCTGCGGAACCTCCGACAGGATCCCGGTCTCGCTATTGGCAAGGCCAAGCGCAAACACACCGCCCGTGCCTTTCGCATGGGCCTGCAGGCAGTCATGCGCTGTGGGCTCCACCGTGACCGCATCAAACCCCGAAAGAACCCCGGCCGCCTCGGTGGCGCCGCTGGTAAAGATCACTTCCGAGGCCTTGCAGCCCAGCGCCGCCGCGACCGCGTCCCGCGCCGACTCGACGATCGCCTTCGCGGCCCGCCCCTCGGCATGAACCGAGGACGGATTGCCGACGACATCGAAGGCCGCGATCATCGCCGCCCGCGCCTCGTGGCGCAACGGCGCCGTCGCATTCCAGTCGAGATAGACCCGCCCGCTCACCGCCGCATCACTTTCTGTCCCGAAATACGCCCGCCGGAGGCGCGCCGAGCCGACGCCACAAGGCGGCGGCGAGAGGAAGGACATGGCGCGGAACGCGCCGCGATCTGGATATCGCCGGTCATTCGTCCACCATCAGAAGCAGGCTCGGCACCGCCGGGCAGGGTTTCAGCCCGTTGCCAATCACATCGCCCAGCGTGGTCTGGTGCAGGAACACATAGACCTGGGCCGACAGACCCTCCCAAAGGCGGTTGGTCAGCGATTGCGCCCGGCTTCCCGACACGCCGCCCGAGGCACCCGCGCCGGTATGCAGCGCGTTCACCGTCTCATCGACTGCCTCCAGCACCTCGCTGACCCGGATCTCCTCGGGGCGCCGTGCCAGCTTGTAGCCGCCGCCGGGGCCGCGCACCGACTCGACCAGCCCGGCCCGGCGCAGCTTCACGAAAAGCTGCTCCAGATAGGGCAGAGAAATGTCCTGACGCCGCGATACTTCGGCGAGCGAGGTCAACTGGTCGGGCCTCGCCGTGGCGATATCCGCCAGCGCAACCATCGCATATCGTCCCTTCGTCGAAAGTTTCATGGCCGGAAGACCCTGCAAAGACATTGACGCCGGGGGTCTGGCCGCTTAACTCCAGTCCACCCGGTGACCGGCCCGACGCCGGTATTTAGAACTGTTCTAGGGTGTCCGAGCAAAACAGTCAAGAATGGCGACGCCATTTTGCTGGATCAGACCCCGCCAACGCAAAGGCAGACGATGCCCGAAGTGATTTTCTCCGGCCCCGAGGGGCGTCTGGAAGGCCGCTATCACCCGCAGAAACAGCCCGACGCGCCGATTGCCATCGTGCTGCATCCGCATCCGCAATTCGGCGGCACGATGAATAACCGCGTCGTGCACCGGCTGCACTATGCCTTCTACGAGCTGGGCTTCACCGTCCTGCGCTTCAACTTCCGCGGCGTCGGCCGCAGTCAGGGCGAGTACGATCAGGGCATCGGCGAGCTGTCCGATGCCGCCTCTGCGCTCGACTATCTGCAGGCGCTGAACCCCAATTCCAAGCATTGCTGGGTCGCGGGTTTCTCCTTCGGGGCCTGGATCGGCATGCAGCTTCTGATGCGGCGCCCCGAGATCACGGGGTTCATCTCGGTCGCCCCGCCGGCGAACATGTACGATTTCTCGTTCCTTGCGCCCTGCCCGTCGTCCGGTCTCATCATCAACGGCACCGCCGACCGCGTCGCCCCGCCGAAGGACACCGCGACCCTTGTCGGCAAACTGCGCGAGCAGAAGGGGATCACGATCAGCCACGAGCAGGTCGAAGGCGCCGGTCACTTCTTCGAGGATGAAGAGGCGCACATGTCGCCGATGGTCTCGACCGTCCAGACCTATGTGCGCCGACGCCTTGGCGAGCAGACGAGGTAGATCATGCGGACGACCGAAGAGCTTGGCATCGCGCTGGCCGAAGACGTCCTGAAAGCCGTGGCCGAAACCGGCGACGAAAGCATCGTGACCGAGGTCAACAAGATCGTCGAAGCCGCCTCATCGGCCTTGCAGGAGGCCTATATGGCCGCCGTCCGTGCCCAGCGTGCCGAAACCAAGGCGCGTCACTTCCTGAACGCAAGGCTCAAGCGCGCCCGCGCCGCCGCCGAGGCGTCCAAGGCAGGTTGAGCCGCGGCACCGGTCGAAGGCCGGGCCTGCCCGCGTCAGACGACCCTGACCACGCTGTAGTCCTCGATCAAGGCCACGTCGAAGCGGTCGAGATCGCCTGCCACCGCCTGCAACGGCCGCGGGCGATACGCGCCGCTCCGCCAGCGCCGGATCACCGGATGGGCGACCACGCCGATCTCTGTCGGCCCCTCGCGCGGCTTGCCGGTCAGCCGCATCAGCCTTTCGAGGACCGAACGGCCCTTCGTATAGTTGTAAAGCGGGCCGGCGGGATCGCAGCCATCGCGGACCGCGGCAAGATCCTCGGCCCGCAGGGTCAGCCCCGCTGCCGTCGCCCCGGCCGCGATCCATGCCAGCGCGAGCCCAGACAGGCTGACGATGTCCCCGCCGCCACCGACCGAGCCATGAACGCCGGCGAACCATTCCTGCCGGTAGTCGCCCGCAGGATTTTCGGCGCGCAGTTGCGGCAGGTTGGTCCAGAGTGCCGGGACGAAGGGTCGACGCTCCTCGTCCACGGCAACGGCGTGACGGGCCGAGAGCACCATGCGCGACAGGTCGGTGTCGTGGAACCGGTACTTGCGGTTGAGCAGCCGCGCCGGCAACCCCCAGTGCGACGGGATCCCGAGCGCCCCCACGGTGTCCCAGACACCGAGATAGGCGACGCGGAAGGGATACCCCGCCGGTGCGCCGACTGTGCTGCGCCAGGTTGTCTCTTTGTCGCCGGTGGTGATCTCGGGCGAGACGCGCAGACGGAAGCGCAAGCTGGCCTCGCTGTCGGGCTTGGTCTCATCGCTGCGGTCGCGGTAATGCGCGAAGCATTCCTGCACGAGATCGGGCGAGGGGTTGCGCGGCAGGCCGCAGTTGCGGATCAGCCCGACCAGCGACCGCGCGGTATAGGCCCCGCGCGAGAAGCCGAAGACATGGACCGCGTCCCCCGGCTCGTAAGCCCGGGCGAGGTGCAGGTAGGCGGTGGCGATCTTGGTGTCGAGACCGAAGCCCATCGCCCCGCCTGACAGCTTCTCGTTGATCCGTTCGAGCCAGCCGCCCTCCTCGGGCACCCCCACCCCCTGGAAATAGAGCGCACGCTGCGCCACGCCGTCCCGGCCGACAGGCGGCACCATCAGCGCCATGCGCCGCACATTGGTCGGCCAGGGCTGGTCAACCCCGTTCCAGGTACCATCGCAGAAGACCGCAATCCGTTTCATCGCAAGGACCTCGCTCCCACCTTCGTCGGCCCGGACCCGGCGCCGGATACACCAACTGTCCTCTCTCTGCGGGCATCTGGCAACCTCAGGTTTAGTGGATGGCCAGAGGAACTATTCTGCTTGCCCGCGCATATCATCTTCCCCGGCGCCAGGTTTTCCGCGATGCGGCCGCCAGCGAGGGGGGAATCACGACGCCATCGCCATGCCCTTGAACGGGTGCGGACACTGGACCGACGGCGCGATGACCCTTGACCGGACCCAAGCTCCTGTCGGTCATGACATCGGGCGAGGTGCTGCCGCGCTTCGGACCCTTGTCCGTGCCCTTTCAAGGTGCTTTTCGGCTGATGTCGTCTATACTTGCGTGGCGAAGCAGGCTAGTTTCCTGGTGGGTGGGCGTTGAGTTATGAAGGTTAACGATGTCCGGAACCGGCCGCCTTGCCGTCGCCCCCGCTCTGTCCGACCGCGCAACCAACCCCGGCAAGCGGCGGGACGCTTCGGCCGAGAACACCGCACGCAACGCGTCGCTTGATATGCTGCGCCTCGCGGCGGCTTTCGTCATCGTCCTCTTTCATGCCGGATCGCCGGGCGGTCAGGTCATGCCGGCAGCGATGGCGATCTTTGCCGCGCTCCTCGGCTATTTCGCGCGGGCCGACCGCAGCGATCTGCCCGTTGCGGCGCGCGTCAGCAAGAGGGCAGACCGGCTGCTGCGCCCGTTCCTGGTCTGGGGTGCATTCTACGCCGCACTCCGGGTCGCAGACGCCTGGGTGGCACAGGAGCCGGCTTTGGCCGCGCTTGTCGCCTGGCTGCCACCGCAGGGCACCATGGGCGCCCTGTGGTTCCTGCCCTTCGCGTTCGTGGTGTCACTCGGGGTCAGTGCCGCCTGCCGTGCTCTGCCGGTCATCGCCACGCCGATGGTAGCGCTGCCCCTGGCCTGCATCGTCTCGGTGCTCTGGGTGCCGATGCTGGACGCGACGCAGCCCGACCCGGCGCTTGCTGTCTATCTTGACTACGTCCCGGCGGTGGGCTTCGGCATCGCCCTGTCCGCCGCCGCGGGTGTACGAGCGCGGCTATTTCTGACCGGTGCAACCGCGCTTTTGATCGGGCTCGGCCTGTCGCAGGCGGGATATGGCGGAACGATGCCGCTCACCCTCGGCATCCCGTTGTTGAGCTGTGCCCTGCTCCTGCCCCGCCCCGGCACCCGGCTGACCCGGACGATGGCCGATCTGTCGATGGCGGTTTACCTTGTTCATCTCTTTGTTCTGGCCGTCTCGCTCAGGGTCTTGCCCACCCCGATGGGGTCGCTCGCCCTCGGACTCGTCGTCTGCGGCGTCTCGACCGGTCTCGGGCTTGTCCTGGTGCGCAGTCGCCTCGGCCGGCGCCTGATCTGAGAAATCGGGCAGAACTCCGGTATACCACCGCATACCATCTTTCCACGCACCGGATTTTCCGCTATGAGGCCGCCAGCGAGTCAGTGCCCCAGCGGAGAGTCCCATGTCGAAAATCAAGGTAGCGAACCCCGTCGTCGAACTCGACGGCGACGAAATGACCCGGATCATCTGGGACTTCATCAAGAAGAAACTGATCCTGCCCTATCTCGACATCGACCTGAAATACTACGACCTCGGCATCGAGGAACGCGACCGCACCAGTGACCAGATCACCATCGACGCGGCCAATGCGATCAAGCAATACGGCGTCGGCGTCAAATGTGCGACGATCACGCCGGACGAGGCCCGGGTCGAGGAATTCGGCCTGAAGGAGATGTGGAAATCGCCCAACGGCACCCTGCGCAACATCCTCGGCGGGGTGATCTTCCGCCAGCCGATCATCTGCAGGAACGTGCCGCGCCTGGTGCCGGGCTGGACCAAGCCGATCGTCATCGGGCGGCACGCCTTCGGCGACCAGTACAAGGCCACCGACTTCCGCTTTCCAGGCGCCGGCAAGCTGACCCTGAAATTCGTCGGCAAGGACGGCACGGTGATCGAGCGCGAGGTCTATGACGCCCCCGGCGCCGGCGTCGTGCAGGCGATGTACAACCTCGATGCCAGCATCATCGACTTCGCCCGCGCCTCGCTCAACTACGGGCTCAACCTCGGCTGGCCGGTCTATCTTTCGACCAAGAACACCATCCTCAAGGCCTATGACGGGCGATTCAAGGACCTGTTCCAGGAAGTGTTCGACACCGAAGGCTTTGCCGAGCAGTTCAAGGCCGCCGGCATCGTTTACGAACACCGCCTGATCGACGACATGGTCGCCTCGGCGCTCAAGTGGTCGGGCAAGTTCGTGTGGGCGTGTAAGAACTACGACGGCGATGTGCAGTCGGACACCGTGGCACAGGGCTTCGGCTCACTCGGCCTGATGACCTCCGTGCTGCTCAGCCCCGATGGCAAGACGGTGGAAGCCGAAGCCGCGCATGGCACCGTGACCCGCCACTATCGCCAGCACCAGCAGGGCAAGTCGACCTCGACCAATCCGATCGCCTCGATCTTCGCCTGGACGCGCGGGTTGATGTATCGCGGCAAGTTCGACGGGACGCCCGAAGTGGTGAAGTTCGCCGAAACGCTGGAGCGCGTCTGCGTCCAGACGGTCGAAAAGGGCCACATGACCAAGGATCTGGCGCTGCTGATCGGCCCCGGCCAAGCATGGCAGACCACCGAACAGTTCTTCGAGACGGTCGCGCAGAATCTCGAAAAGGAAATGGCCAGCTGGGCCTGAGGCCTGGTTAGGGAGCATCATGGCAAGCCGATCAACCGCACGTCTGGAAATCCGCCAGGCCAAACTGAAAGACGTGCGGGCGATCGGCGAGCTAGTGCGTCGTGCCTATGATGATCTGCCCGCCTATACACAGGGCGAAATTCGCGGGCAGATCAACAATTACCCCGAAGGCTGCTTTGTTGCGTTGTTCGATGGCGCGGTGGTGGGTTACTGCGCCTCGATGCGGCTCGACGCGCGCGTGGCGCTGTCGGATCACACCTGGGACGAAGTGACCGGCAACGGCTTCGGCAGCCGCCATGATCCGACCGGCGACTGGCTCTACGGCTACGAGCTTTGTGTCGATCCAGCCGTGCGCGGCACCCGGCTGGGCCGCAGGCTCTACGAAGAACGCCGTGCTTTGGCGGAACGGCTCGACCTCACCGGCATCGTGTTCGGCGGACGTATGCCCGGCTACGCCCGCGCCAAGCGCCGCAAGGCGAACCGTGCGGACACGCCGCAGGAATATCTCGACCTCGTGATCGAAAGCAAGATTCACGACCCGGTGCTCCGCTTCCAGCTCGCCAACGGGTTCGAAGCGGCGGGCATCATGCCCAAGTACCTGCCCGAGGATAAAGCCAGCCGCGGCAATGCGGTGCGGATGATCTGGCGCAACCCCTACGTGGATGGCGACGCTCCGCCCAAGCACCGTCTGCCGCGCGACGTTGAAAGCGTCCGCATCGCGACCTGCCAGCTGCAATCGCGTGCGGTCTCAGGCTTCGATGAATTCATGAAGCAGATCGAATATTTCGTCGATGTCGCTGCGGATTACGAAGCGGATTTCATCGTCTTCCCCGAGATGTTCACGGTGATGCTGCTCTCGGCTGAGCCGAAGGAGCTCACGCCGCTCGAAGCGATCGAGACGCTGAGCGATTACACCCCGCGCATCCGCCAGCGCCTCTCGGAAATGGCGCTCGCCTTCAACATCAACATCATTGGCGGATCGCACCCGACCCGGATGCCCGACGGCGACATCCACAATGTCGCTTATGTTTGCCTGCGCGATGGATCGATCCACGCGCAGGAGAAGATCCACCCCACCCCCAACGAAGCCTATTGGTGGAACATCAAGGGCGGCGATTCCATCGACGCGATCCCCACGGATTGCGGCCCGATTGGCGTGCTGATCTGCTACGACAGCGAATTCCCCGAACTCGCCCGGCGCTTGGTGGACGAAGGCGCGCGGATCATCTTCGTGCCGTTCTGCACCGACAGTCGCCAAGGCTATATGCGGGTGCGCTACTGCTCGCAGGCGCGCGCGATCGAGAACCAGTGCTTTGTCGTCATGAGCGGCAATGTCGGCAACCTGCCGAACGTCGCCAACATGGACATTCAATACGCTCAATCCTGCATCCTCACCCCGTGCGACTTCCCCTT
Organism: Albidovulum sp.; assembly: GCA_041739655.1. GTDB lineage: Bacteria > Pseudomonadota > Alphaproteobacteria > Rhodobacterales > Rhodobacteraceae > Albidovulum. Next base: position 7,580 of record JBGSNN010000100.1, read on the forward strand.
CGCGCGTGACGGGATCGCGGCCGAGGCCTCCGAGAATGTCGAGACTCTGACGATCAGCGACGTCAACCTCGCCGATCTCAGCTGGGCACGCGCCGAAGGCACCGTGCAGAACCTCGCCGACCGCCGCTTCGATCTGTACCGGATCGAGTGGGACAAGCGCGTCGGCAACATCAAGGACCCGCTGGGCGAACAGCACGTCACCGGGCAGAAGCAGCCAATCGGACCGCACGGCGCAGGCGGCGGATGACAGGGGCGCAGTGCCACGTTAAGTCGATGGTGTGGCTGGCGAACTGACCCTCTCTCCCTTCCTGTCCGACGCGCTGGTTATTCTCGGCGCGGCGGGAATCGTGATTCCGGTGTTCGCCCGGTTCCGGATCACGCCGATCATCGGTTTCATCCTGATCGGTGTGCTGGTCGGCCCGTTCGGCCTCGGCTCGTTGGTCGAGCGAATACCCTGGCTTTACTACGTCACCATCAGTGAACCCGAACGCCTCACGCCCTTCGCCGATTTCGGCATCGTGTTGCTGCTGTTCGCCATCGGGCTGGAACTGAGCTTCAACCGCTTATGGGCGATGCGCAAGCTGGTGTTCGGGCTCGGCGCGCTGGAACTGCTGATAATCGGCAGCTCGCTGGCCGCCTTCCTCGGGCTAGCGGGCAGCATGAGCCCCGCAGGTGCGCTAGCGCTTGGCTTTGCGTTGGCATTTTCCTCAACCGCGATCGTGCTGCCGATTTCCGGCACCCGCACGCCGGTTGGGCGCGCCGCGCTATCGATGCTGCTGTTCGAGGATATCATGATCGTACCGATCATCTTCATCCTCGGCGCGTTGGCGCCCAATGCGTCGGATGATGGCTGGGGCGGCATCATCGAGACCTTGTGGCAGGGCGGGCTGGTGATCGCTGTGCTGCTGATCGTCGGCCGGTTCGCGCTCCCCCGCCTGTTCGCGCAGGCCGCGCGCACCAAGAACCCTGAACTGTTTCTTGCCGCCTCGCTGCTGGTAGTGATCGGCGCGAGCCTTGCAACCGCGCTGGTCGGCCTCTCGCCGATCGTCGGCGCGCTGATCGCTGGCCTGCTGATCGCCGAGACCGAGTATCACACCGAAGTCGAGCAGATCATGGAGCCGTTCAAGGGCCTCGCGCTCGGCGTGTTCCTGATCACGGTCGGCATGAGCATCAACCTGTTCGATATCGGCGCACATATCGGTGAGATCGCGCTCGCGGTGGTCGGCGTGCTGGTGTTCAAGGCGGCCGTAACCGGCGTATTGCTCCGCCTGATGGGCGCGCGGCGCAGCACGGCGGCGGAAACCGGCGTGCTGATGGCATCGCCGTCGGAAACCACCCTGATCGTGCTCGCCGCCGCTACCAGCGCGCTGGTGATCGACATGGAAACGGCGCGCTTCTGGCAGACCGTCACCGCCATCGGCCTTACCATCACGCCGCTGCTGGCGAAGCTTGGCGCCGTGATCGCGCGCCGGGTGGACGGGGTCGCCGCTATCGGCGGTACGGATGACAGCGACGATGTACGCACCATCATCGTTGGCGGCGGCCGTGTCGGTCGGCTGGTGGCCGACATGATGCAGACCCATGGCAAGCCCTATGTGATGATCGATTCCAACCCCGACCTTATCGCCGATGCGAAGCGCGATGGTTATCGCGCGATCTTCGGCGATGCCGCCCGCGGTGATACGCTGGCCCGCCTCGGGGTCGAGGTCGCGCCTGCCGTCGTGCTCACGATGGACGAGCCGGTGCTGGCCCAGCGACTCGTCACAAAGCTGCGGCAGACCTATCCCGACTTGCTGATCGTCGCCCGCGCCCGTGACACGGACCATGCCGCCGCCATGTACCGCGCCGGAGCGAGCCATGCGGTGCCCGAGACGCTGGAAAGTTCGCTCCAGCTATCGGAAGCCGTGCTGGTCGACATCGGCGTTGCGATGGGGCCGGTCATCGCCTCGATCCACGCGAAGCGCGATGAGTTCCGCGAGCAGTTGGAGCGGGACGGCGGGCTCAGCGAAAAGCCCAAGCTGCGAACGTCGAACAGCGCGGCGGCTTAGTCCTCTGCGATACGCCATTGCGTCACCCAGACATAGGGCCGTGCATCGGGTGCCTTGCGCAGACTGAAACCGCGCCGCGCCTCAAGGCAGGTATCGTAGGCAATGCGCGCCGAGTTGCTGGAACGAACCGGACGACAGGTCGTAACGCGGCCCTGTTCATCAAAGGTCACAGCAACAATCACCTGCGCCTCAATATCATTCTGCAAGGCATCGCGCGGGTATTCCATCGCCCTATATTCGAGATCGGCGACCGTTAGCCGCTCATTCTCGGGAGGGATTACGTAACTGCCAAAGGTCACGGGCCGCCCCTCAAACGGATAGGCTGTGGACACCTTAAAGGTCGCCTCGCCCTTGATTGGCTGGCCGGTGTGGCTGCGAATACTCAGCCCGTATGTTGCGCGGGTATAATCGAGAACCAGCCGCGGATATGGCCGGAACCGCCCCACCCGCAGCGCCTGCGCACAGAGCGCTTTTCCCGCGGGCGCAAGCTTCTCGTTCGCATCAAACCGGCAGTCCTGCACCGTGCCCGCAGCATCGATTGTGACTTCGACACCGAGCCGCTCGCGCCCCTGATCAAAGGCGCGGCGAAACGGCATGAGCGCGTCATCGAGAATACCGAGGTCCAGCACACCCGCACCCGTGACATCGAAGACATCGCCGCCGAAGATTACCTCGGCCCGGTCCTGCGCTGCAGACGGCACAGCCTGAACAAGAGCAAGCACCGCCGCCGCACCGCTGGCGCGATGTCGCTTCATCCGGCCAGTACAGCCTTCACCGCTGCCAGCGCATCAGTCGCCTTGTCACCATCCGGCCCGCCGCCCTGGGCCATGTCGGGCCGACC
>JBGSNN010000102.1:0-38615 GCA_041739655.1 Albidovulum sp.
GCGGCGTCTCCGGCCTCGATGGCCGAACGCAGGTTTGCTATGGCCGTCTCGATCGCGCCGCGATCGTCGGCGGTGACCTTGTCGCCATATTCCTTCAGCGACTTCTCGGCGGAATGCAGAAGCGATTCGGCCTGGTTCTTCGCCTCCACGGCCTCGCGCTTGGCCTTGTCGGTCTCGGCATTGGCCTCGGCGTCCTTGACCATCTTCTCGATGTCGGCATCGGAAAGGCCGCCCGAAGCCTTGATCGAGATCTGCTGTTCCTGGCCGGTGCCCTTGTCTTTGGCCGACACGTTGACAATGCCGTTGGCGTCGATGTCGAAGGCGACCTCGATTTGCGGCATGCCGCGCGGCGCTGGCGGAATGCCCATCAGGTCGAACTGGCCGAGCATCTTGTTGTCGGCCGCCATTTCACGCTCGCCCTGGAAGACGCGGATCGTCACGGCCGACTGGTTGTCTTCGGCAGTGGAAAAGACCTGCGCCTTCTTGGTCGGGATCGTGGTGTTGCGGTCGATGAGGCGCGTGAACACGCCGCCGAGCGTCTCGATGCCGAGCGAAAGCGGGGTCACGTCGAGCAGCAGCACGTCCTTGACGTCGCCCTGCAGGACGCCGGCAAGATCGCCGGCCTCGAAGTGCTGCGGATCATCAACGAGCCGACGGCGGCGGCGCTCGCCTATGGGCTCGACAAGAAGGAAACCAAAACCATCGCAGTCTATGACCTCGGTGGCGGCACCTTCGACATCACCATCCTCGAAATCGACGACGGCCTCTTTGAGGTGAAATCGACCAACGGCGACACCTTCCTCGGTGGTGAAGACTTCGACATGCGGATCGTCCACTACCTCGCCGACGAGTTCAAGAAAGAGCATGGCGTTGACCTCGCGGGCGACAAGATGGCGCTCCAGCGGTTGAAGGAAGCGGCCGAGAAGGCGAAGATCGAGCTGTCGTCGAGCCAGCAGACCGAGATCAACCAGCCGTTCATCTCGATGGACAAGAACACCGGCACGCCGCTGCACCTCGTGATGAAGCTGACGCGCTCCAAGCTTGAGAGCCTCGTCGCCGACCTCATCAAGAAGTCGATGAAGCCCTGTGCCGACGCCCTGAAGGATGCCGGCCTCTCCAAGGGTGACATCGACGAGGTTGTCCTCGTCGGCGGCATGACCCGGATGCCGAAGGTCATCGAAGAGGTGAAGGCCTTCTTCGGCAAGGAGCCGCACAAGGGTGTGAACCCTGACGAAGTCGTGGCCCTTGGCGCGGCGATCCAGGCCGGCGTTCTGCAAGGCGACGTGAAGGATGTGGTCCTTCTGGACGTGACGCCGCTGTCGCTCGGCATCGAGACGCTGGGCGGTGTCTTCACCCGCCTCATCGACCGCAACACCACGATTCCGACCAAGAAGAGCCAGGTCTTTTCCACAGCCGAAGACAATCAGAACGCGGTGACGATCCGGGTCTTCCAGGGCGAACGCGAAATGGCGGCCGACAACAAGATGCTTGGTCAGTTTAACCTTGAGGAAATCCCGCCCGCACCGCGCGGCATGCCGCAGATCGAGGTCACCTTCGACATCGACGCCAACGGCATCGTTCACGTCGGCGCCAAGGACAAGGGCACCGGCAAGGAACAGCGGATCACCATCCAGGCCTCGGGCGGTCTTTCCGATGACGAGATCGAAAAGATGGTGCGCGACGCCGAGGCCAACGCCGAAAGCGACAAGGCACGCCGGGAGTTGGTGGAGACCAGGAACCAGGCCGAAAGCCTGATCCACTCGACCAAGAAAGCGCTCGACGAGCACGGTGACAAGGTCGATGCCTCGACCGTCGAGGCGATCGAACTTGCCATTGGCGCGCTGGAAGAATCGCTCAAGTCCGAAGATGCCGGCAAGATCAAGGGCGGCATCCAGAACCTCACCGATGCGTCGATGCGGCTGGGCGAGGCGATCTACAAGGCACAGGCGTCCGAAGCCGGCGGCGCTGCGGATGAAGAAGACGGCCCTCGCGGTGTCGATGACGACATCGTGGATGCCGATTTCGAAGACCTCGGCGACGACCGCAAGCGCAAGTAACGCGACCTGAACCCCTTGGGCCGGCCTGACTTCGGTCGGGTCGGCCCACGCGTTCTGCGAAAGGAACTCGAATGGCGAAACGCGACTTTTACGAGGTTCTGGGCGTGTCGCGCGGCGCTTCCGCCGACGAGATCAAGAAGGCCTATCGGGCCAAGGCCAAGGAACTCCACCCCGACCGCAACAAGGACAAGCCGGACACCGAGTCTCAGTTCAAGGAAGTGAACGAGGCCTACGAGGTCCTGAAGGACGAGACCAAGAAAGCGGCCTATGACCGCTTCGGCCACGGTGCCTTTGACGGCAGCATGGGCGGTGGCCCGCGCGGCGGACCTCAGGGGCATGGCGATTTCGCCAGCGCCTTTTCGGATGTGTTCGAAGACCTCTTCGGCGATTTCATGGGCGGGCGCGGCGGGCCAGGCGGGCGGCAGCGCGCGCAACGAGGCTCTGACCTGCGCTACAACATGCGCGTCACGCTGGAAGAGGCCTACAGTGGCATCCAGAAGACCATCAGCGTCCCGACCTCGGTCGCCTGCAGCGTCTGCCACGGCACTGGCGCCGAGGGTGGCGCAGAGCCGCAGACCTGCCCGACCTGCGCCGGCATGGGCAAGGTCCGCGCCCAGCAAGGCTTCTTCACGGTCGAGCGCACGTGCCCGACCTGCGGTGGTCTCGGTCAGACGATCAAGAACCCGTGCAAGACCTGCCATGGTGCCGGTCGGATCGAAAAGGACCGCTCGCTCTCGGTCAACATCCCTGCCGGGGTGGAGACGGGAACTCGCATCCGTCTTGCTGGCGAAGGCGAAGCCGGGATGCGCGGCGGGCCCGCAGGCGACCTCTACATCTTCATCGAGGTCCGCGACCACCCACTGTTCCAGCGCGACGGCTTGAACCTTCACTGCCGCGTGCCGGTCGCGATGACCACGGCAGCGATGGGCGGTGAGGTCGAGGTGCCAACGATCGACGGCGGCCGCAGCCGGGTGAAGGTGCCCGCCGGGGCCCAGACCGGCAAGCAGATGCGGCTCAGGGGCAAGGGCATGCCGGCGCTCAGGGGCGGCGGCAGCGGCGACATGCTGATCGAGATCGCCGTCGAGACGCCGGTCAACCTGACCTCACGCCAGAAAGACCTCCTGCGCGAGTTCGAGCAACTCAGCAAGGACAACAACCCCGAAGGCTCGTCCTTCTTCTCGAAGGTCAAGAGCTTCTGGGACGGCATGAAGGGATAGGCCGGAACGCGGCACTCAGGCCGACGGCGTGGTCCGGAAGCCGACACGCAGGCCACCCAGACCGATGCCACGAAAGACGGTCGTCCAGATCTCTCCGGGCGCAACCGGATAGGCATCGGTCAGCGTGCCGGTCGTCACAATCTCTCCCGCGGCCAAAGCCACGCCTGCGGGATCATCATGAATCGTCTCGACCAGATAGCGAAGCGCGGCGATCGGACCGCCATCGAGCACCTTGCGCGCCTGTCCGGTCTCCACGACCCGGCCGTCCTTTTCGAGGGTTACCGAGAAGGATGCCAGCCGCGCGGCCCAGTCGCTGTGGTTCTGTCCGATCTCATACCACGGTCCGACGACAAGCCCGCCATGCAGACCGAACGCCGCGCATGAGCTTGCCGCGGTGAACTTCCAGCCTGGAAAGACCGATTGGACAATCTCGAAACCGGGCGCAACCCGGTCGATGCAGTGCAGAAGATCCGCCTCATCCATCCCGGTCTCGGGTGTACGAGAAAGATGCAGCACGACCTCGGGCTCAATCCTCGGCTCGGCGAGCCCGCTGAGGTCGAACTGCGCCTCCGCAGACCGCGATTCTTGTACGGTGCTGTCCCACATGTAGTTCCAGATCGGTCGGTCCACGCCGTAGAGCGGCCAGATGTCCGTGTTGGAAAACCCGATCTTGCGCCCGACAACATGTTCACCACCCGCCTCGCGCAGAGCCCGGATTCGCGCGACGATGCGGCCGGCAGATGCCATATCGGCCACCACGATGCCGGATCGCTGCGCTCCGGTCCCGAGCAGGCCGAGCAGCGCGCGGGCGGTCTTGTCCACTTCCAGAGCGTCAGTCATCGGCGTCCTTCCAGGGCGAGTCGGACTGTGTCGGGCAGCACGGTAGCCGTTTGCAGCGCCGGAATAAACCGCATGAGGTTCTGGGAGCGGCGTTAACCTTTCCTTCACCCTGCCGCGCGAGGGTTCCGGCATGTCTTCGCAGTCCGCCTTTCATGAAGTGCCCCTGCCGCTCTTCGAGCCCGACGAAGCGGACGGGAAGCCGCTTGGCTCGGGCGACCGATTGCCTTCCTACATCAAGGACCACCGACAGCGACTGCGCGCCCGATTCATGGACGGTGGCGCTGCCGCGATGCCGGACTATGAGCTTCTTGAACTGGTCCTTTTCCGTGCCCTTCTCCGGCAGGATGTGAAGCCGCTGGCCCGCCGCCTGCTTGACACGTTTGGCGATTTCAACCGCGTCCTGTCCGCCCCCGCGCAGCGTCTGGGCGAGGTGAAAGGCGTCGGTGACGCGGTAATCCAGGAACTCAAGATCGTCGAGGCGGCCGCGCACAGGCTGGCGCGCGCCAGAGTGCTGAACCGGTCGCTGCTGTCATCCTGGGACCAGCTTCTCGACTACTGCCGCAGCGCCATGGCGCATCGCGAGACCGAGCAGTTCCGCGTCCTCTACCTCGACCGCAAGAACGTTCTTATCGCCGATGAGGAACAGTCGAAGGGCACCGTCGATCATGTCCCGGTCTATCCGCGCGAGGTCATCAAAAGGGCGCTGGAGGTCAACGCCAGCGCCTTGATTCTGGTCCACAATCACCCGTCGGGAGACCCGACCCCCTCGGATCAGGATATCCGCCTGACGGGTCTGATCTGCGCCGCAGCCGAGCCGATGGGGATCGTGGTCCACGATCATCTCATCATCGGCAAGACCCGCGAAGTCAGCTTCCGATCGGAAGGCCTCTTGTAGCGGTCATCGGGCCGCAGTGGCGACCGTCATCGGCCCGTCCCAGCCCGGCAGCGGCGCGATCACGAGGTCGCCGACGGCGTCGCATGCGGGCATCGACTGGCTCAGCGTCTCGTGCAGGACGATCTGTCCGGCCGCCATCGAGATCACATGAGCCTTGACCGTCTGCGCACAGTTCATCGCCGTGACTTCGGCTTCGGCCTCGACGCCGATTGCCGTCGCGGCGGCGCTGGCGGTGTAGACCTGGGCGATGATCGGATGATCAACTTCGGGATCACCCAGCGTCACCACGCTCGCCTCGCCCGGCACCGCGGGATCACCTTGCCCCGCAGCGGAATAGTATCCAGCCTCACCATAGGCGGCGCCATCTTCGTAGGCGTTCAGACGCAGATCGCCACCGCCCGAAATGGCAAAACGCCGGAGCTTGTCGAGCTCAGGCACGATTCTTTCGGCCGTCAAGGACGCATCATCGGCAAACGACGCCTCGACCTTGGCGTCCCGCATCATCGCCGGAATCGCGACCTCAGCCATGCCCGCCGCATCGGTCAGCATCGCGAAGGACAGACCGGCGTGACTGAAGATGACACGCTCCGACGGATGGCAGGGCGCCGAGAGCCGCGCAGTGAGCAGGCCGCGCGCGCCAACGCTCAGCGACAGGTCGGAGGCGCCGCAGGGAATGCCGAAAACGCTGTACTGCGTATCGGCGTCGGTCGCGGGGATTTGGTAGCTGTCCGCAATGGCGTCCATGCGCGCCGCGAGCAAGACACCGGAGGACAGTGTCGTGACCGGCGTTGCCGGGAACTCGGGAATCGCGCTTTCGGCCCGGACCGGCACCAGCGCACCGGGCGCGTCCGGTGCCGAGGATGCAGGTGCAGGCGCTTCGGCTGCGGGCGTCACCGCACCAGTTGCATCGGGCGTCATGCTGCCGAACGTCAGACCGTTCTGCATCACATGCCCGGTCGCGGCCGCCAGAAAGAAGGTGGTGCCAACCGTCAGTATTCTGCGTTTCATGGGAAGACGCGCCTCCGCAAACATCGTTCTGTTCACGGATAGCGAAGGATCGCGGCAGCATCGCGGCCACCGCGTGTCATCGCCAGACCGCAAGGAGTCGCCGGTCACACAGGATGTTGAAGGATGCCTGCCGGAGCCATCAAGATAAAGCCGGCGCGAGCGCGCCGGTTCACACTCAGTGCCACATTTTGACCGCGTTTCCCCGGCGCTCTGCACGCTTTGGTGGAACGGGCCGACTCAGGCGAGGCGGCCGTGGCAATGCTTGAACTTCTCGCCCGATCCACAGGGACAGGGATCGTTGCGACTGGGATTGCCCCAGGTCGAGGCGTCGGTCGGATCGAAGCCCGCGATCAGCGGTTCCGGCGTGGCGGCGGCCTCAAGCACCTGCTGGGGTGCAGCCGGCTGCTGCGCCATCTGGGCGATCATCTGCTGTTGCTCTTGTTCGGTCAGCGGACGAACACGCGACAGTTTCTGCGTCACCTCAGACCTGAGACCGTCAAGGAGATTCCCGAACAGGGCAAAGGCCTCGGATTTGTACTCCGACAGGGGATCGCGCTGCGCATAGCCGCGAAAGCCGATGACCGACCGCAAATGCTCAAGCGTCACAAGATGCTCGCGCCATTTGCCGTCAATCGTCTGCAGCAGGAACTGCTTTTCGATCTGCCGCATCATCTCGGGCCCGAAGGCCGCGGTTTTTTCGTCGATCATCGCGTCGCTGGCCTCGTAGAGACGTTCGCGGACGACATCCTGATCGACACCATCTTCGGCGGCCCAGTCCGCAAGCGGCAGATCCAGTGACAGCTTGTCACGCACCTCAGCCAGAAGGCCCTCGATGTTCCATTGATCGGCATAGCTTTTCGGCGGCAGGTAGGCATCCACCAGATCGTCGACAACCTGATGGCGCATATCCGTCGTGATTTCTTCCAGATCGTCGGCCTGCATGATTTCAAGACGCTGCTTGAAGATGACCTTGCGCTGGTCGTTCATCACGTCGTCGAACTTCAGAAGCTGCTTGCGCATGTCGAAGTTGCGGCCTTCGACCTTTGCCTGCGCCCGTTCGAGGGACTTGTTCACCCAAGGATGGATGATCGCCTCACCCTCGCCCATGCCAAGCGAGGACAGCACCTTTTCGAGACGCTCGGACCCGAAGATCCGCATAAGATCGTCTTCCAGGCTGAGATAGAAGGTCGACCGACCGGGATCGCCCTGACGGCCCGATCGGCCGCGAAGCTGGTTGTCGATGCGGCGGCTTTCGTGGCGCTCTGTCGAAAGCACGAAAAGCCCCCCGGCCTCGATCACCTTCTGCTTTTCCTCGGCGTGCTTGGCCTCGATCCTGGCGCGGACTTCGTCAGGTTGCGCTTCGGGATCGGCGGCGAGCTCTTCCAGAACCTGCATCTCGACGTTGCCGCCAAGCTGAATGTCGGTGCCGCGCCCGGCCATGTTCGTGGCGATGGTGACCGCGCCGAGCCGACCGGCATCCGCGACGATCTTCGCCTCCTGCTCATGTTGGCGCGCGTTCAGAACGTTGTGCGCGATGCCTTCCTTCTTGAGAAGCTCAGAGAGCTGTTCGGATTTTTCGATCGAGGTGGTGCCGACAAGGATCGGCTGCCCAGCCGCATTTGCCTTCTTGATCCGTCGCAGCACCGCGTCGAGCTTTTCGCGGGCGGTGCGATAGACCTGATCATGGTCATCCTTGCGCGCGATGGGCCGGTTGGTCGGAACTTCGACCACGCCGAGCTTGTAGATGTCCATGAATTCATCCGCCTCGGTCGCGGCGGTGCCGGTCATGCCCGAGAGCTTGTCATAGAGGCGGAAATAATTCTGGAAGGTGACCGACGCAAGCGTCACGTTCTCGGGCTGGATGGTCACGCCTTCCTTGGCTTCGATGGCCTGATGAAGGCCATCGGACAGGCGGCGGCCCTGCATCATGCGGCCGGTGAATTCGTCGATCAGCATGATCTCGTCATTCCTGACGATATAGTGCTGATCCTTGTGGAACATCTTATGCGCCCTCAGCGCCTGCGTCGCGTGGTGAACGATGGTCGTCGATTCAGGATCGTAAAGGGTCTGCCCCTCCGGCAGGACTCCTGCCGCCTGCAAGCGCTGTTCCATCACCTCGTTGCCTTCTTCGGTGAAGGTCGCGTTGCGCTGTTTTTCGTCGATCTTGTAGTGCTCTGGCGTCAGATCGGGAATGAACTTGTTGAGTGTGACGTAAAGTTCCGACCGGTCCTGGCTCGGCCCCGAAATGATGAGCGGCGTCCGCGCTTCGTCGATGAGGATGGAGTCCACCTCGTCGACGATGGCGAAGTTGTGCCCACGCTGCATCATCTCCTCGATGGAGTTGCGCATATTGTCACGCAGGTAGTCGAAACCAAGCTCGTTGTTGGTGGCATAGGTCACGTCGGCGAGATAGGCCGCGCGCTTTTCATCGCTTGGCTGGTAGGGATAGACGACGCCAGTGGTCATGCCGAGCTGGTGAAAGACCTTGCCCATCCACTCTGCGTCACGCTTGGCGAGGTAGTCGTTCACCGTGACGATATGCACGCCCTTGCCGGTCAGCGCATTGAGATAGGCCGGGAAGGTCGCGACAAGGGTCTTGCCCTCACCGGTCTTCATCTCGGCGATGTTGCCCTGATGCAGGAAGATGCCGCCCTTCAGCTGCACGTCGAAGGCGCGCAGGCCAAGCGCGCGGCGCGCGCCTTCGCGACAGTTCGCGAAGGCCTCGGGCAGCACCGCGTCAAGGCTTTCGCCGCCCTGCACACGCGCCGCCAGGGCGCGGGTCTTTTCCTTGATCTCGTCATCGCTCAACGCCTGGAACGCTGGTTCCAGGGCATTGATCTTCGCGACCAGCGGACGGACCGACTTGACCTTGCGGTCGTTCGGCGTACCAAAGACCTTCCTCGCGATTCTACCGACGCCCAGCATTTTTTCTCCGCTCGGGTACGAATGACATGTTCTTGTGACGGCTGGCCTTGCCGCGCCTTCTTGCCTTGCCTAGAACGGCTGCGAAAAGTCGGTGGGCATGGCCCTCACAGGACCCATCGCGATGTAAGGGCCTGCCGCCGGATAGTCAACGCCATGGCTCTCCATGGCCCATGCAGGAGCGTGAGCATGCTGAAACCGACCCTTAGGCTGGGCGCCGTGGCGCTGGGAATATCGCTGGCCTTCATGGCCCATGCCGAAGAACCGACAGCGGATACGGTCGTTGCCAAGGTCAATAGCACGGAAATCACGCTTGGCCAGATGATCGCGCTGCGCGACACGCTGCCCGCGCAGTATCTTCAGCTTGGCGACGATACATTGTTCGAGGGGATTCTGGATCAACTCATCCAGCAGACCGCGCTGGCGGCAGAGGCAAAACCCTCCAGGCGTGAAGAACTCACGCTCGAAAACCAGCGCGTTGGCTACTTGGCCGGCACTGTGCTTGAGAAGACGGCGGGCGCGGCGATCACCGACGAGGCCCTGAAGGCCGCTTATGCCGCGAAATATGCTGCAGCCGAGCCGTCGAAGGAGTTCCATGCGGCCCATATCCTTGTGACGACAGAGGATGAGGCGAAGGCGATCAAGGATCAGATCGATGGGGGTGCCGATTTCACCGCGCTCGCGAAGGAAAAATCGACCGGACCGTCAGGCCCGAACGGCGGTGATCTCGGCTGGTTCTCGGCCGGGATGATGGTCAAGCCATTCGAGGACGCGGTGAAGGCTCTGAAACCGGGCGAGGTTTCCGGGCCGGTCGAGACCGAATTCGGCTGGCACATCATCAAGCTTGACGAGGTGCGCGATGCGGCGGTCCCGTCCATGGAAGACGCACGCGACGATCTGGCAGGCGATATTCGGCAGAAAGCCGTCGAGGCGCGGGTCACGGAAGTTACCGGCGCGGCGAAGATTGAAAAGATGACCGACGGGATTGATCCCGCGATCATCAAGGCCGAAAACATCTTTGACAACTGACCGAAGGCGGGAGGCAGCGCTATGGCCAAGAAGGAAAAGGACTGGAAGGCCGAGGCAAAGGCTCTTCGCGAGCGGGTCAAGAAGCTTCGCGCGAAGCTGACCGAGGGTGCCGCCGTACCGGCCCGCAAGGTCAAGGCGCCCAACCCGGTATCGCCCCTTGCGCCGAAAGGCGGCTTCCCCGCCCTTCCGGTGATCGCGGGTGTCGAGTTCGCCGCCGTCGAGGCCGGTGTCCGCTATGCCAACCGCAAGGACGTAATGCTGGTCCGGCTCGCGCCGGGCACCACCATCGCGGGCGCTTTCACGCGGTCTTCCACACGCGCCGCCTGCGTTCTGGATTGCCAGTCCAAGCTTGCGGCGAAGGCCTCTGCCGAGACCGGGGCCGCGATCATCGTGAACTCCGGCAATGCCAATGCCTTCACCGGTGCGGCGGGTCAGGACGCGGTGGACCGGGTGACATCTGCGGTGGCCGAGGCGATTGGTGTGCCGTCGGCCCGCGTCTTTTCCGCCTCCACCGGCGTGATCGGGGAACCTTTGCCGCATGAGCGCATCGTCGCGAAGATCGGTGAGTTGAAGGATGGACTTGACGCCGGCGGGATCGAGATGGCGGCGCGTGCGATCATGACGACCGACACGTTCCCCAAGGGCGCCTTCGCGGAAATCGAAGGCGACGGCGGACCGATCCGGATCGCGGGGATCGCCAAGGGGTCAGGCATGATCGCGCCCGACATGGCGACGATGCTCGTCTATATCTTCACCGACGCGAAGATCGCCGCGCCCGCGCTTCAGAAGATCCTGTCACGCAACGTGGATGACACGTTCAACGCGATCACGGTGGACAGCGACACCTCGACCTCGGATGCCCTGATACTCGCGGCGACGGGACAAGGCCCGGCGAACGAGATCCGCGACCTGCGGTCGTCGCCGTCGAAGGCCTTCGACGCCGCGCTACGCGGCGTGATGACGGAGCTTGCCCAGCAGGTGATCCGCGATGGCGAGGGCGCGACGAAATTCGTCGAGGTCCGGGTGACCGGCGCCACCGATACGGCAGATGCCCACCGGGTTGCGATGGCGATTGCGAATTCGCCGCTGGTCAAGACCGCCATCGCCGGAGAGGACCCGAACTGGGGCCGCATCGTCGCGGCTGTCGGAAAGTCAGGTGCGAAGGCCGACCGCGACCGTCTGACGATACGTTTCGGCGACATCCCCGTGGCCGAGAAGGGTTGGCGGGCACCCGATTACACCGAAGCGGAGGCTGCTGCCTACATGAAGCGGGATGAGTTGGTGATCTCGGTCGATCTCGGCCTCGGCACGGCACGGCGCACGGTCTGGACCTGCGATCTGACACATCAATACATCGACATAAACGCCGACTATCGGTCGTGAAAACGGTTCTCGTCTCTGCCGTTGCGCTGATCGATGCCGATGGTCGCGTGTTGCTGGCGCAGCGACCGGAGGGCAAGTCCATGGCGGGTCTGTGGGAATTTCCCGGCGGCAAGATCGAACCGGGCGAAACTCCCGAAGCCGCGCTGATCCGGGAATTGCACGAAGAACTCGGCATCGATACCTGGACAAGCTGCCTCGCGCCCCTGACCTTCGCGAGCCATAGCTACGAGGATTTTCATCTTCTGATGCCGCTGTTCGCCTGCCGCCGCTGGCATGGTATACCGCATGCGAGAGAGGGCCAGAGACTGGCCTGGGTGCGCGCATGTGACCTGACCGGCTATGCCATGCCGCCGGCGGACATCCCGCTGATCCCGATCCTGCGCGACTGGCTATAGTGTCCCGCGCGCCACAACACAGAGGTGTGATTGCGGCGATCGGTCTCAAACCAGAGTACCCTCGAAAATATTGTTTCCATAGTGGAGTGTTTGTGTCACGAATGTGACTGTGCGCTTACCGAGTGTTAGGGGTTGGGAGGTCTAATCGAAGCATCCGCAGTTGGGGAGATTGGCGATGCTGCGTACCATCACTCTTGGGAGTTGTGTTTCCGTTCAGGGAATCTTCGAACGGCAACTCGAAAACGGAAAGATCCTTGTCCGCGTGGGGAACCTGATCTTTGAAGGTTTTCCCGTTACAAAGAAGGCCGCCTGAGTCGCCAGGCGGCCTTTCCATTTTGTGGTAGCATTAAAAGGCAGGTCCGCGGACCTGCTTTTTTATGCAAGCTTACGTTCGACTTCCTCACGCTCAAAAATCTCGATGATATCGCCCGGACGAATATCCTCGTAGTTATCGAACGCCATGCCGCACTCCTGGCCCGACTGCACTTCCTTGACTTCGTCCTTGAATCTCTTGAGGGTTTTGAGTGTCCCCTCGTGGATCACGACGTCCTCGCGCAGCAAGCGCACACCGGCAGAGCGGCGTGCAATGCCTTCGGTGACCAGACAGCCGGCAACCTTGCCAACGCCGGAGACCTTGAACACCTCCCTGATCTCCGCATAGCCGATGAAGGTCTCGCGGATCTCGGCCTTGAGCAGGCCCGAGGCCGCTGCCTTGATGTCATCGACGAGATCGTAGATCACCGAGTAGTAACGGATCTCGACGCCCTTCTGGTTCGCGGCAGCGCGCGCCGGGGCATTTGCACGGACGTTGAAGCCGATCACGGGGGCGCCGGAAGCCTCGGCAAGGCCGACATCCGATTCGGTGATCGCGCCGACACCGGAGTGCAGCACGCGGACCCGAACCTCGTCGTTGCCGATTTTTTCCATAGCCTGAACAATCGCCTCGGCGGAACCTTGAACATCGGTCTTCACCAGAATCGGCAGTTCGGCGATGTTCTTGTCTTCCTTCGCCTTGGCCATGAGCTGTTCGAGCGTTGTCGCCGCACCGGCTGCGGCGCGCTTGTCCTTGGCGGCTTTCTCGCGGTAGTCAGCGATCTCGCGCGCCTGCGCTTCGGTCTCGACGACGTTCAGAACGTCACCGGCCTCGGGCGTGCCATTCAGACCAAGAACCTCGACCGGAACCGAGGGGCCAGCTTCGTCAACGCGCTCGCCCTTGTCGTTGATGAGGGCGCGGACCTTGCCCCACTGCTCGCCGACGACAAAGATGTCTCCGCGCCTCAGCGTGCCGTTCTGGACCAGCACCGTCGCCACCGGACCGCGCCCGACGTCGAGCTTAGCTTCGATGACCGCGCCAAGGGCGGCACGCTCGGGATTGGCCTTGAGTTCCAGAATCTCGGCCTGCAGCGAGATCGCTTCAAGAAGCTCGTCAAGCCCCTTGCCGGTCTTTGCCGAGACTTCGACATCCTGCACGTCGCCCGACATCGCCTCGACGACAACCTCGTGCTGAAGCAGGTCTGTCCGCACCTTCTGCGGATTGGCGTCGTGCTTGTCGCATTTGTTGATCGCGATGATCATCGGCACCTTGGCGGCCTTGGCGTGGTTGATCGCCTCGATTGTCTGCGGCATGACGGCATCATCCGCAGCGACGACCAGCACCACGATATCCGTGACCTGGGCTCCACGGGCCCGCATCGAGGTAAACGCCGCGTGGCCCGGCGTGTCGAGGAAGGTCAGAACCGCGCCACCTTCGGTCTTCACCTGATAGGCACCGATATGCTGGGTGATGCCACCGGCCTCACCCGAGACGACGTTGGTCTTGCGGATCGCGTCCAGAAGCGAGGTCTTGCCGTGATCGACATGGCCCATGATCGTGATGATCGGCGGGCGCGTCTGCAGATCGACGTCCTTGTCCTGCACCGAATCGATGACCTGTTCCACGTCGGAATCCGATACGCGGACCGCATGGTGGCCAAACTCCTCGATGATGAGTTCGGCCGTGTCGGCGTCGATGGCCTGGTTCATGCTGACCATCATGCCCATCTTCATGAGCGACTTGACCACATCCGCCGCACGTTCGGCCATGCGGTTGGCGAGTTCCTGGACCACGATGGTTTCCGGAAGCTGCACGTCGCGCACCTGCTTTTCGGCTTTCTGGCCGTATCCAAGCGCCTTCTGACGTGCTTTTTCCTGCTTGCGCTTCATCGCAGCGAGCGAGCGCTGGCGTCCGCCTTCGCCGGCAAGAGCCTCGGTCAGGGTCAGCTTGCCTGAACGACGGCTTTCGTCGCGAACGCCGGCCTTGCCGCCCTTGTCGCGATCAGCGGCGCGGTCATCCCGCTCCCGGTCGGTCTTGCGCGGGCCGCCAACGGGGACGCCCTTGGTTTCGGCGCGCGATGCGGCGGCCTGTGCGGTGGCCTGATCAACAGGTGCCGCAGCCTTCGCCTCGCCAGTCTTCTTCAATTCTTCCTTGCGCGCCGCGCGGGCTTCGGCCTCTTCGCTGCGCCGTGCTTCTTCCTGCGCCTTGAGACGCAGGGCGTCTTCGCGCTCACGCTCTTCGCGTTCCTTTGCCTCGGCATCGGCGCGACGGCGTTCGCGCTCTTCTTCGCGCTGGCGCTCATCAGCGGCGCGGGTCACGGCCTCGACGGCCTCGCGTGCCTTCGCGGCCTGAAGCGCCTTGAGGCGACGCTCCATCTCGGCATCGGAAATACCGGCGGGCCGACGCGACGGATCGCCCAGCCCCGAGACCCCGGTTCCGCCCGCTGTCGAGGGCGCACCCGGTTTCGATGGCACGACGACGCGCTTGCGCTTTGTCTCGACCAGAACGCTTTTCGTCCGGCCGTGGCTGAAGCTTTGCTTCACCTGGCCAGAACGCCCACCACCGAGGCCGAGGGGTTTTTTGCCGTCTGTATCGCTCATGCCGGTTTTAAATCCTTCCCGGCGGACAGTCCGCCGTCATTCCGTCTAAGGCCCGAAAGCTTTGCCGCTTCCTCTACAACACGCGTCGAGAGTCCACCAGCAGCAAGCGCGCCATGTATCACACTATCCCGGCCAAACGCCAGCCCAAGCTCCGACGACGTCAGGCAACCGAACCAGCGCCCGCCCTCCGGGGTCCAGAGCTTGCCTTTCCCGCGGTCCGATCCGTCCGAGGCCTGAAGCAGAACCTTGGCCTTTCCGTCGGCGAGCCAGCCCTTGACCTTCTCGAACCCCGCAACCGCGAGCCCGGCTTTCCGCGCCAACGACACAAGTTCGACCACCCGCTTCGCCTGCGCCCGTTCCACCACGGCGTCAAGATCAGCCGGGGTCTGAACCGGCATCTTCGCTGCGCGGGAAAAGAGACCTTTCCTGGCGGCTTTCGCGATCAGGTCCCGGTCCGCAGAGACCCAGATACCCCGCCCCGGCAGCTTGCCCGCGACATCGGGAATGACCTGCCCGTCAGGTCCGACGACAAAACGGATCAGCCCGGCTTTCGGCGCCGTATCACCGGTGACGATGCAGCGCCGCTCAGGCTCATCCCTGTCCTTGTCGCGTCCCCCTCGGGTCATGTGCAATCCTCGCGAGGCCCATGTCAGGCCTCGGCCTCCTCTTCGGGTTCGGTGTCTGCGGTCTCAAGCTCGGTCGGGTCCACCCAACCAAGCTGGATTCGCGCCGTCATCACCAGGTGCTGGGCCTCCTCAAGGCTCATGTCGAACTTCTCAAGGATGCCTTCGTCCTTCACGCGTTCGCCGTTGACCGTCGTCCAGCCGCCGGCCAGTTCCCAATCGGCGCAGGTCGCGAAGTCCTCGACAGTCTTCACGCCATCCATGGCAAGCGCCTCGATCATCTGCGGCGTCAGCCCCTCGACGCCGAGCAGGCTGTCCTCAACGCCGAGTTCGCGAGCGTGTTCCAGAGCCTTGCGGTTCTGCTCTTCGATCACGTCGCGGGCGCGGGCCTGCAACTCGGAGGCGGTCGCTTCATCTACGCCTTCGATCGAAAGAAGCTCATCCAGTTCGACATAGGCGACCTCTTCAAGGGTGGTGAAGCCTTCCGAGACCAGAAGTTGCGCGAAGAATTCGTCAAGGTCGAGCGCATCCATGAAGAGCTTGGTGCGTTCGGCGAATTCGGCCTGGCGGCGCTGGCTTTCTTCCTCTTCGGTGAGGATGTCGATGTCGAGCCCGGTCAGCTGCGAGGCGAGCCGCACGTTCTGGCCGCGCCGGCCGATGGCCAGCGAAAGCTGCTCGTCCGGCACCACGACCTCGATCTTGCCAGCCTCTTCGTCAATGACGACTTTCGAGACTTCGGCGGGCTGAAGCGCGTTCACGAGGAAGGTCGCCTGATCCTCGTTCCAAGGAATGATGTCGATCTTCTCACCCTGCAACTCGTTCACCACCGCCTGCACACGGCTGCCGCGCATGCCGACGCAGGCGCCGACCGGGTCGATCGAACTGTCATAGGAAATGACGCCAATCTTGGCGCGGCTGCCGGGATCGCGGGCCACGGCCTTGATCTCGATGATACCGTCGTAGATCTCCGGCACTTCCATCTTGAAAAGCTCGGCCATGAACTGCGGATCGGTGCGCGACAGGAAGACCTGCGGGCCACGGGCTTCGCGGCGCACATCCTTGATGTAGCAGCGGATACGATCATTCGGGCGGTAGCTTTCGCGGCCGATCTTCTCGTTGCGGCGCAGGATCGCCTCACCACGGCCGATATCGACGATGATGTTGCCGTATTCCTCGCGCTTGACGACGCCGTTGATGATCGTGCCCTTGCGGTCCTTGAATTCCTCGAACTGGCGGTCACGCTCCGCCTCGCGGACCTTTTGCAGGATGACCTGCTTGGCCGATTGCGCCGCGATGCGGCCCAGATCGACCGGCGGAACCTCGTCAACGATCTCGTCGCCGACCTTGGGATCAGCCAAGTACTGCTTGGCCTGCGCCACGGTCAGCTGGGACTGATAATTCTCGACGGCATCATCCTCGACAACCGTGCGGACGCGGGTGAATGTCGCGCGTCCGGTCTTGCGGTCGATCGCGACGCGGATATCCATTTCCGAGCCGTAGCGGGACTTCGCCGCACGGGCGAGACTTTCCTCCATCGCCTCGATCACGAGGACCGGGTCGATCATCTTCTCGCGTGCGACGGCCTCGGCGGTCTGCAGAAGTTCAAGCTGGTTGGCAGAGGTAATCGCCATTCATTCCTCCTCGGAAGTCTCTTCTTCAATGTCGTCAAAGGCAGTTTCATCCACGGCTTCGGTGGCCTTCTTCTGCCTCAGCATTTCCGCGATCAACTCGTCCGTCAGGACAAGCTTCGCATCGGAGAGCCAATCGAATTTCAGCCCGATCGTGCCTTCCTCGATCTCGATCAGCACTTCGTTGCCTTCGGTCCCGGCGAGACGTCCCTTGAACCGCTTGCGGCCGTCGATCAACTCTGATGTCTCGATCCGCGCCTCATATCCGTTCCAGGCGTCGAAATCCTTGAGCCGGGTGAGCGGTCGATCGATACCGGGCGAGGACACTTCCAACGTGTAGTGATCCTCAATCGGGTCCTCCACGTCCAGAACTGCCGACACCGCGATCGAGATCTTCCCGCAGTCCTCCACGTCGATCCCGCCCTCGGGCCGGTCCGCCATGATCTGCAGCGTCTTGGTGTTGCCGCCCATCAGCCGGACGCGCACCAACTCATACCCCAAGCCTTCGACGGTCGGGGTCAGAATCTCGGCCAGGCGCCGGTCAATGGCTGTTTTTGCGATAAGGTCGGTCACATCAGTCCAAGCAACAAAAAACGGGCTCAGCGGCCCGTCACACTTTCCCGGTGGACTACGAGTTTGGACCCCGCAGCCGCGCTGTTGAAGGGCATATAGGCGAAGCCGCCCGAGTCTGCAAGCGAGGAGTAGGGATGAACCTCGTGTCCTGGCCGCATGAGAGCCTTGCAATCATGCGAGGCGGCGGCTAAATGGCCGTCCAGTGCCGACGTAGCTCAGTTGGTTAGAGCACCAGATTGTGGATCTGGGGGTCCCCCGTTCGAGCCGGGGCGTCGGTACCACCCACCCAGATCGACTTTCTGCCCCGGGATCAGCCGGTCAAAATCAGTCGCAGCGCCTCGGTTTCGCTCAGGATGAAGGCGAAGAAGGCCTCAACGCGGGCGGAGTGGCGCTGGTCGGGATGGGCGAGGATGCGCCAGGCGCGGGTCAGTTCCGGAATCGGACCGAGAACGCGGATCAGATCGGTTTCTGCGTCGCCGAGCGCCATCGGCAGGGGCGCGACACCCACGCTTGCCTTCGCCGCATAGATCAGCCCGAGAACGCTGGTGTTGCGGGCCGCATAGACCGCCTGCGGCGCCACCTCGCGCAGCCATGCGACGGTGCGGTGCCGGGTCATGGAGTCCTCAAACCCGATCAGCGGGTGGTTGGCGAGGTCGGCAACACGCGCAGGCGCACCATGCTGCGCGACATAGTCGCGGCTCGCGTAGATCGCCCAGAGCGAGTCGGCGATCTTGCGACCGACAAGAATATCATCGTCGGTGTCACCTGATCGCAAGGCGACATCGGCCTCGCCCTTGGCAAGATCGACGTATTTGTCGCTCAGGACGAATTCGACCCGCAGGCCATCGTTGGCCTCATGGAAGCGGTCGATGAGCCCCGACTGCTGAAACCGGAATGCGATGGGTTCCGGGCAGGTGACCCTGATCACGCCGCCAAGGGTGCGGCCCTGATCCCGAACCGCCTGCAGGAAGAGGCCCGCCGCGTCGGCGACGGCGCGCGCCTGCGGCAGCACTTTGACGCCGAGATCGGTCAGCCGATAGCCTTTCGCAAGACGTTCCGTGAGGCGATGCCCCAGCCCGGTCTCAAGTGCGGCCAGCCTGCGCTGCACCGTCGACTGATTGACGCCGAGCGCCCGTGCGGCGGCACCCGTGCTGCCGGTCTCGGCAACCTTCAGAAAGAACCGCAGATCGTTCCAGTCAAACACGACGTACCCCGCAAATCTGCGACCCCGCTTCGCAATGATGCGGCTCTGCCCACCAGAATGTAAGTGTTATTCTCTCCAAGTATCGGGCGGCGCGATCACGGGACTGCGCACACGCCCGACGGCCTCGAACCCTCGCGGCCAAACCACCCGACGGACCGTGTTCGTCGGCGGGTGTTGCGGTGCGCCAATGCTAAAGGAGAGTCGGAGATGAAGGTCGAGACGCCCAGTGCTGCAGAGATGCACAGCGACCGCACCGGCCTGGAGTGGGACAATACCGCCCAGGGCTGGGACAGGCATTCGCCAAGCATCCGGGTCTGGTTGAAGCAGCCCACCGAAGCCATGCTGAAAATGGCCGGTGTCGCGCCAGGTCAGACCGTCCTCGATGTTGCCGCTGGCGCAGGGGATCAAACGCTCGATCTCGCGGCGCTTGTCGGGCCGACGGGGCGTGTGGTGGCAACCGATATCTCAGAGAGATTCCTTGCCTTGGCTCAGCGGAATGCGGCCAAGGCCGGATTCTCCAACGTCACGACGCATCATGCAGATGCGGAGCATCTCGATGTGACGGCGGCCTCGTTCGACGCAGCGGTGTGCCGTCTGGGCCTGATGTTCCTGCCTGATCCGCTCGCCGGGCTTGTCCAGGTGCATCGCGCCCTTCGGTCCGGTGGCCGCTTTTGCAGCATGGTCTTTGCCGGGCCTGAGCAGAACCCGTGCCTGCGCATCCTGATGCTGACGGCCCTTCGTCACGCCGGCCTGCCCGCCCGTGATCCGTTCCAGCCCGGCGGGCTTGTCAGCCTAGGCCGACCGGGCGATATCGACGCACTGTTCCGGTCCGCGGGCTTTTCTGCGGTGGCGACAACACGAATGGACGCGCCCTTCCGGATGGCCAGCACCAGGCACTACATCGCCTTCATTCGGGACGCCGCAGGGCCGATCCTCAAGATCCTCGCCCCTCTCACACCAGCGGCGCAGGCCGCGGCGTGGGAGGACATGACCAGCCAACTTGACGTCTTTCAGGCGGCCGAAACATGGACCGGACCAAATACGCTCTTGCTGACAGTCGGGCAAAGGTGATTGCATCGCTCGAACTCGGGATGGAACTGCGCATGATCAGATGGACAGGCAAGACGGTGGTCTTCGCTGCTCTCGCCATTGCAACGGGCGTGGCGCTGATTGCCGTCTTTCGCCCTGCAGGTTCCGTCTTTGACGAGGCCTGGTTGCGCGCGACGATCAGCGATCTCGGGGTTCTCGGGCCGCTGGCGCTGACGGGCCTGATGATTCTGGCCGTCGTAGCCAGTCCGATCCCGAGCGGACCGATCGCGGTTGCTGCGGGCGCGCTCTACGGAGCCACAGGAGGCATGATAGTGAGCGTAGTCGGCGCCCAGATCGGCGCGCTGATCGCATTCAGTGCGGCGCGCTACCTTGGCTATGATGCGGTACGGCGGTCCGAAAACCCGATCCTGAAATTCGTCGCGGTGCCACGATCGCAGCGCGCCCTCATGTGGGTCGTCTTCGGCTCGCGCCTGATCCCGTTCATTTCCTTTGATGCGATCAGCTATGCGGCGGGCATCACCAATCTGTCGTTCTGGCGGTTTGCCATCGCAACCGCATTTGGAGTTGTCCCAATCAGCTGGATACTTGCCGCGATGGGCGCGGGCATGGCCACCGGCGGAACCGACTGGATGATGGTTGTCACGATCGGCGGCGGAATCACCCTTTTGCCCGCGATCGTGACGTTGATCCGGAACCGGCGCCGGAGATGACCTCATCACGCGCTGGAGAGTCATCTGATCCTCACGCCGCAATCTGCCCCTTCCCCGCACGAGAATTTGATCATATTTTCCGATTGCGTCCCTGACTCGCCGAAGTCGATCCGGGGATTCGCTTCGCAGAACCGGGAGAGACACCATGCGCAACGCCGAGATTGAAACCCGCCGCAAGGCCGCGATGTCGCGTGGCGTGGGGGTGATGACCCAGATCTACGCCGACCGCGCAGAGAACGCCGAGATCTGGGACAAGGAAGGCAACCGCTATATCGACTTCGCCAGCGGTATCGCGGTGCTCAACACCGGTCATCGGCATCCCAAGGTGGTCGCCGCCGTCAAGGACCAGATCGACCATTTCACCCACACCTGCCATCAGGTCGTGCCCTATGAGAACTATGTGCGGCTTGCAGAGCGGCTGAACGGCATGGTGCCGGGCAAGGGCGAGAAGAAGTCGATCTTTGTCACCACCGGTGCCGAGGCGGTCGAGAACGCCATCAAGATCGCGCGCGCCGCGACCGGCCGCCAAGCCGTCGTCGCCTTCACCGGCGCATTTCACGGCCGCACCTTCATGGGCATGGCACTGACCGGCAAGGTGGTGCCCTACAAGGTCGGTTTCGGCGCGATGCCCGGTGATGTCTACCATGTTCCCTTCCCGGTCGCGTTGCACGGCATGACGGTCGAGAAATCGATTGATGCGCTTCACTACCTCTTCAAGGCCGATGTCGATCCCAAGCGTGTGGCCGCAATCATCCTTGAGCCGGTGCAGGGCGAAGGCGGATTCTACGAGGCCCCGCGCGAGTTCATGTCAAAGCTGCGCGGGATCTGCGACGAACACGGCATTCTTCTGATCGCGGACGAGGTGCAGACCGGATTTGCCCGCACGGGAAAGATGTTCGCGATGGAGCATCACGAGGTGCAGCCCGACATCACCACCATGGCGAAATCGCTCGCGGGTGGCTTCCCGCTTGCCGCGGTCACCGGCCGGGCCGAGATCATGGACGCACCCGCGCCGGGCGGGCTTGGCGGCACTTATGGCGGCAGCCCCCTTGGCATTGCGGCGGCGAATGCGGTGCTGGATGTGATCGAAGAGGAAGGCCTTTGCGATCGCGCCAACCAGCTTGGCGCGCGGCTCAAGCAGCATCTTGCGTCGCTGCGCGATGATGTGCCCGAGATCGTCGATATCCGCGGGCCCGGCTTCATGAACGCGGTGGAATTCAACGTTGGCGGCAAGCCTTCGGCCGATTTCACCACCAAGGTGCGGCTCGAAGCGCTGAAGCGCGGGCTTCTGCTGCTGACCTGCGGCGTCTATGGCAACGTGATCCGCTTCCTCTCTCCGATCACCATCCAGGACGCAGTCTTCACCGAGGCGCTTGGCAAGCTCGAAGAGTCGATCCGTGCCGCCCGCAAGGGCTGATGGGCACGGTCAGACTGCGAAGGGCCGCGCCTGATCCGGGCGCGGCTTTTTCATCCGCGAAGCATCTTGAGGATGTCCGGGCTGGCATAGCCATCGGGGATCAGCCCGCGCGCGCGCTGAAAGGCGCGGATCGCATTGATGGTATTCGGCCCGATCTTGCCATCGACGCCGCCCGTGCTGAACCCCGCTAGGGTCAGCAGCTTCTGCAACTCCTCGCGCTCGGCCAAAAGAAGTGCCCGGTAGTCGCGCGGCCAGCTTGCCCGGATATCAGCGCCCCCAACGATGCGGTCAGCAAGGTGCCCGACGCCGATCACATAGGCATCGGCTGGGTTGTAGCGCTCGATCACATGGAAATTCTCAAAGATCATGAAGGCCGCCCCTCTTGCGCCGCCTGGCAGCAGGATCGCGGCCGGGCCATGGTCGGGTACCGGCTCTCCATTCACGTCGCGAACGCCAAGCGCTGCCCAGTCGGCCGCGGACTTTTTCACCCGCTCCCCCGACAGGCCATAGTCAAACCCGACGGGCAGCGTGACCTCACGGCCCCAGGGTTGCCCCTTGGTCCAGCCGAAATGGGCGAGGTAGGCGGCGGTCGAGGCCAGCGCATCAGCCGGGTTGTCGGACCAGATGTCGCGCTTGCCGTCGCCGGTGAAATCGACCGCGTGCCGAATGTAGGAAGTCGGCATGAACTGGGTGTGGCCCATCGCACCGGCCCAGCTTCCGGTCATTTTGCTCGCGTCGATATCGCCGGCCTGAATGATCCTCAGCGCCGCAACAAGCTCACCCTCGAAGAATGCGCCGCGGCGTCCGTCATAGGCCAGCGTCGCCAGCGCCTCGATCGAAGGTTCCCTGCCGCGAAAGGTACCGTAGGCGCTCTCGAGTCCCCAGATCGCGACCACGATTTCCTTTTCGACACCATATGTCCGTTCGATCCGGTCAAGCAGATCCGCATTCGCCTTGAGCGCGGCCTTGCCGTTCGCGATGCGATCCTCGGAGGCAGCGCTGTCGAGATAGTCCCAGATCGTCTTGGTAAACTCGCCCTGGTTGCGGTCCTTCTCGATCGCCGAGGTGTTGTACTCGACGCCGTGAAATGCGGTGTCGAAGACCCTCGGCAGAATGCCATTCGCAAGGGCGCGTGCCCGAAACCCCTTGATCCACTGGGCGAGGCCGAGGTTTGCGGGCACGATCATAGGCTCCTCGGACCCGGCCATCCCCTGTCCTTCCGGCGGTGCGTCGGTTGACGAGGCACCCGCCGGGGCGGCAGCCAAGTGCAATGCCACCGAAACAATCAGCAAACTGAGGAATTTTGTCATGCCCGATCTGCCTTCGTCTTTTCTCAAAGACTACCTGCGACGGGGCAAGGCGTGAAGTGGAACCATGCGCGTCGGCAAGGAAACGCTAGCGGTCCGGGCGGCGGCGTTCGAACTTGCGCTTGGTCTTGGCCGTTTTGGCGCGCGTCTGCGCGATCCGGCGCCTGACGGGTGCGCCGCGCCGGGCGGACGCGCCGGCCGGTACCGCACCGCCGTCCAACTCGAGCAGTTCCAGCATCAGGCCACCCGTCACCGGCACGGCTTCGGCGAGCCGGACCAAAACGCGCTGCCCGACCGTGATCGTCATTCCGGTGTCCGCGCCCATCAGTGTCTGGGCCTTCTGATCGTAGTGGAAGTATTCACGCCCGAGCGATCGGATCGGGATCAGACCATCGGCGCCCGTCTCATCCAGCCGCACGAAGCAGCCAAAGCGGGTTACTCCGCTGATGCGCCCGGCAAACTCGCTGCCGACACGGTCAGCGAGATAGGCGGCAAGATAGCGGTCGGTCGTGTCCCGCTCGGCCGCCATCGAGCGCCGTTCGGTTTCCGAGATATGCTGGCCGGTCTCGCTCAATGTGTCGATGTCCTCGGGCGACAGACCGTCCTTGCCCCAGCCATGCCCGGTAATCAGGGCGCGGTGCACGATGAGGTCGGAATAGCGCCGGATCGGCGAGGTGAAATGCGCATAGTTCCTGAGCGCGAGGCCGAAATGCCCGAAATTCTCGGGCGCATAATAGGCCTGCGTCATCGACCGCAGCGTGGTGATGTTCAAAAGCTCATCAAAGTCCGTGCCCTCGGCCTGAGACAGCAGCCAGTTGAGGTGTTCGGTTCGCAGCACCTGCCCCTTGGCGAGCGTGAATCCTGAAGCCTCGGCCACCTCACGCAGTGCATCGAGCTTTTCCGGGCTCGGCTCTTCATGGACGCGGTAGAGAAGCGGACGGCGCAGGCGGATCAACTCCTCTGCCGCCGCAACGTTGGCGAGGATCATGAACTCCTCGATCAGCTTGTGCGCATCGAGCCGGTCACGGAATGCCACCGACTTCACGCGGCCATCCTCGGTCAGTTCGATCCGCCGCTCCGGCAGGTCGAGGTCGAGCGGTTGGCGCATCGCGCGGGCGGTCTTCGTCGCCTCGTAGCCGGCATAGAGCGGCGCAATCACCACGGCCATAAGATCGGCGCAGCGTTCGTTCGGCTGGCCATCCTGCGCCGCCTGAACCTCGGCGTAGTTGAGGCTCGCCACCGATTTGATCATGGCACGCGTGAAGCGGTGTGAAATCTTGCGGCCCTTGGCATCAAGCTTCATGCGCACCGCGATGACGGCCCGCGCCACGCCTTCGTGCAGGGAACAAAGATCACCTGACAGCCGATCCGGCAGCATCGGCACGACGCGGTCGGGGAAGTAAGTGGAATTGCCGCGATGCCGCGCTTCACGGTCAAGGGCAGAGCCGGGCGTCACATAGTGGGCGACATCGGCGATGGCGACCCAGACGATATGGCCGCCCTCGTTCTGCGGATCGTCATCGGCGTGGGCAGAGCAGGCGTCATCATGGTCACGGGCGTCTGCCGGATCGATGGTGATGAAGGGCATCGCGCGCAGATCCTCGCGGTCGCCCAGAGGCGCGGGCTTTATGCGGTCGGCTTCCGCGATCACGGCGTCGGGGAAATCGTCGGGGATGCCATGCTGATGGATCGCGATCAGCGACACCGCCTTGGGCGCCGAGGGGTCTCCGAGGCGCTCCATGATACGCGCCTTCGGCAGACCCATGCGGCCCTTTGGTCCAGCCTGCTCGGCCTCGACCAACTCGCCATCCCTGGCACCTTGCGTCGCATCGGCGGCGACAAGCCATTCCTTGTCCGCCCCCTTGTCGATGGGCACGATCCGCCCGCCTTCGGTCGCCTTGCGGAAGATGCCGAGGATCTTGTGCGGGTTGGTGCCGATCTTGCGGATCAGCCGCGCCTCGTACTGGTACGCCTCGCCGCGCACCTCATTGACGCGGGCAAGAATCCGGTCGCCCTCGGCCACTGGCGCATCCGATTTGCGCGGCACGAACAGAACGCGCGGCTCTGGCGCTTCGCCCTGCCATTCCATCGGCTTGGCGAACTGATCGCCGTTGCGATCGGCGGGAAGGATCGACAGGATCGTGACAGGCGGCAGCTTTTCGGGGTCGAGGTAGGATTTTCGGCGGCGCTCCAGCGTCCCTTCGCCCTCAAGCTCCTTCAGGATGCGCTTCAGATCGATCCTGTCCGCGCCCTTGATGCCGAACGCCTTGGCGATATCGCGCTTGGCCGTCAAACCGGGATTGTCGGCGATCCAGTCAAGGATTTCGGATTTCGAGGGTATGCGCGCCATGTCCGTCCCCTAGCATGGGCGATGGGCGGCGTCATGCAGAAAGCTGACGCGGGGCAGCGCAGCGCTCACGCGAAATAGTCACGCAGGATGCGGCCATAGATCGCCTTCAACTGACCGATCTGCGCGGTCTCCACATGCTCGTCGACCTGGTGCATGGTCTTGCCGACAAGGCCGAACTCGACAACCGGACAGTGATCCTTGACGAAGCGCGCATCCGATGTCCCGCCCGACGTGGACAGGGCCGGTTCAAGCCCGGTCTCGGCTTTCACCGCGCCCGCGACCAGTTCGACGAACGCGCCGGGCGGGGTCAGGAAGCTTTCCCCCGACACCTGGATGTCGAGGTCCAGTCCGACGCCGGCTTCGGCCGTCACGGCGGCAGCCTCGGCCTTGAGCCAGTCACTCAGGCGCGCCGAGGTGTGGGCATCGTTGAAGCGGATATTGACCATCGCCCGCGCTTTCGCCGGGATCACGTTGTTCGCCGTATTGCCGCAGTCGATCCCGGTGATGGCGAGGGTCGAGGGTTCGAAATGCGCCGTGCCGGCATCGAGAGGCCGGGCCGTCAGGCGGCCAAGATAGTCAACCAAAGCATGGAGCGGGTTCCGGGCGCGATGGGGATAGGCCGAATGGCCCTGGATACCCGTCGCCTCGACATAGGCGGTCATCGACCCGCGACGACCGATCTTGATCATCTCGCCAAGGCGCTCCGGGCAGGTCGGCTCGCCCACGAGGCAGACCGCCATCGCCTCACCATTCGCAGCCATCCAGTCGAGAATCGCGCGGGTGCCATCCTTGCCGGGCCCCTCCTCGTCGCCGGTGACGGCAAGGATCACGGCGCCGTCGGGCGGGGTCTGCCTGACGAAATCGACGGCAGCCGCAGTAAAGGCGGCAACGCCCGATTTCATGTCGGTCGCGCCCCGGCCCCAGAGCACGCCGCCCGAAAGCTCGCCGCCGAAGGGCTCGTGGGTCCAGGCAGCAGCATCTCCCACTGGCACCACATCCGTGTGTCCGTTGAAGCCGAAGGTCCGAACCGCCCCCTTCTTGCCCCAGCGGGCAAAGAGGTTCGGGACGCCGTTGCGGTCAAGGCGGCGGCACTCGAAGCCGGCGGCTTGCAGTAGCCCGGCCAGAAGCGTCAAAGCTCCACCCTCATCCGGCGTGATCGAAGGGCAGCGGATCAACCCCTGAGTCAGGGCGACAGGATCGACAGGTGGCGTCACGGGCACTCCTTTGCTGGAACAGGCCCAGCGTTACCGCGATATGGTCAGGCCTGCAATCGGCGGCCTGTTGCAGGAACGTCACCCACAAGAACTCCGGCAGGGCCGGATGGTCGAGAACGCTTAACAGCCGCCGCTCCGACGTTCTAACCTACGGCAAAACATACCCGAGGCAGGGCAACGCAGCCGGGAAAAGTTCCGGTGAAAACAGGCAGAAAGCGACCAAGGCAGTCGCGCATGTGCGTTTACCCACCTCCTGTTCGCGGGGGCGGAGATGGTTGGCAAAGTCTATTCCCATGCACGCCCGAGGGCACGCCGATGAGTTGGCGCGCGCTTCGCGGCGCCGACGGTGCCGCCCGCCGGATCGGCGCTGTCCCCGAGGGGATTGTGGGCCAGGGAACGCTCATCCTCGAATGCGACAGCGCGGCGCTGGGGGGCAGCTACGGGCCGGTGCTGCGGGTCGAGCCGGGGCAAGAGCCGCAGCGCATTTTCGCCCTTGACCGACGGCGCGACGGCGAGTTGTCGCTGCTTCTCAGGAACGGCCCTGCGGCGAGCCATCTGGTCGTGACCGCGCCCGAAGCGGCCGACAATATGCCTTTGCACCTCATCTACCGCTGGCGCTGCGAGACCGGCGACAGCCTTCTCACCATCGGCAGTGGCGAGACGCGAACCGCGCGGTACGGCGGGCTTGGTCCGGTTCCCGCGATCACTGGTGAACAGATCACCGCGCTCTTCATCGCCCGCTACGGTGCCTTCCGGCATCCCGCCATCACCGGGATCGCCTTTGCCGACCACCTTCTGCCGGTCGGTCCGTTGCCGGGTCTTGTTGCGGGCGCGTCCGTCGCGACCCCTGACGGCCCGCGCTCGGTCGAGACCTTGCGGCCCGGCGATCTTGTCCGGACCGCGGAAAGCGGCTGGCAACCGCTGCGCTGGCAGGGCGGAATCGAATTGCCCGCCCTGCCTGGATATGCACCCGTCCGGCTGCGCGCGCCCTATCACGGGCTTGACCGCGATCTTGTGGTTCTGCCGGATCAACGCATCGCGCTGACCGGAAGGGACATCGAATATCAGTTCGGTGCCGAGCGCGTGCTGGTGAGCGCGCGCGATCTTCTGGACGGGCGGACGGCCATCCGCGAGCCGATGCGGAAAACAACGCTGCATTGCCACGCCGTCCTGCTTGATCGGCCCGAGGTCATCCATGCGTCGGGCGGCTGGGTGCAAAGCCTCGATCTGGGGGCCGTCGTGCGGCACCCGGACCGGGCAGCGCTTTGCGTCTGTGGCGACCTCTACCGGGCGGGCCAGTTGCCGACGCACGGAATATCACCCTATCGCCTTCTGCATCCCTTCGAGGTGGCAGAGTTGAAGAACATGCGCGATCACCACCGCGTACCGTTCGCAGTCTGACGGTGCCGAGTCAGAGGTCGAAACTGGCGAAAACCGGTGCGTGGTCAGACGGTTGTTCCCAACCGCGCGCGGTGCGCAGCACGCGGCTGCCGTACCCGGCTTTGGCGATATCGGGTGACGCCCAGATATGGTCGAGCCTGCGGCCCTTGTCCGCCGCATCCCAGTCGGGCGCGCGGTAGGACCACCAGCTGTAAAGCAGCCCCTGCGGAATATCCTTGCGCGTGATGTCCACCCAGCGCCCGGCCTCCTGCGCCTCGCCAAGGTGTGCGACCTCGATCGGTGTGTGGCTGACGATCTTCAGAAGCTGCTTGTGGCTCCAGACGTCATCCTCGCGCGGAGCGATGTTGAGATCACCGACCAGAATCGCCCGCTCGGGTCGCTCAAGGCGGAAATAGTCCCGCATGGCCGTGAGGTAGTCGAGCTTCTGGCCGAACTTCACATTCTGCTCGCGGTCCGGAATGTCACCGCCCGCCGGCACATAGAAATTGTGAATGGTGACGCCGTTCTCCAACCGCCCGGCAATGTGCCGCGCATGGCCAAGATCGGCAAAATCGCGCGCGCCCGCCTCCTCGATCGGATGTTTCGACAGGATCGCGACACCGTTGTACCCCTTCTGCCCGCGCGCGACAAAATGCTGGTAGCCGAGGCTCTGGAACCCGGCGAGGGGGAGGTTCTCGACTGGCGACTTGCATTCCTGCAGACACAGAACATCGGGCATTTCCTCGGTCATCAGACGATGAACCAACGCCTCGCGCAGGCGGACCGAGTTGATGTTCCAGGTCGCGATCGTGAATGCCATGGTCGTCCTCCTGTGTGTCGGCGGACCATAACCGCTGGCCCGGGCGGCGGCAACGCGCCCAAGTCGCAAGCTTGGGGGTTGAGGCGCCGACGCTCTGTCGGCATGATCGTTCGGCCCGCACAATGCGGTGCTAGCAGAGGTGTGTCATGTTCTTTCGCTGTGTCCGTCCGTTCGTCCTTGCGCTTGGCTTGCTTGCGCCTGTCCTGATGTCGCTACCCGCGGATGCCCGCGATCTGACGGCGGAGGAAGCAAGCTCGCTCGACAAGGCGGCTGGCGCATACCTGCGGGCCGTGGGCAACCGCGACGCGGAAAAGATCGTCGCCGCCCTGCCGCCGCGCATCCTGACTGTGTTCGGCGCCGCCGCCGGGATCGAGTCAAAGCACCTGACGAAAACGCTGGTCGAACAGACGGCCGCCCTGATGCAGCAGACAAGGTTCAGCAGCGTCGCCGCCTCGAACGAGACGCCGCAGGCGGGCGACGCCAAGCTCGCAGATGGGACGGATGTGGTCTGGGCGATCCTGAACACCAGTTTCGTCAGCGAGACCGGGGGCAAAGCGACCCGAAACTGGCAGCCTCTCCTTGCCCTGAACGAAGCGGGCACATGGTATTTCCTGCGGGTCGAAGGACCACAGAGCAAGCAGCTTGCCGCGATTGCCTATCCGTTTCTGAACGAGATCAAGTTCCCTTCTGCCGCGTCCGCTCCGGCGAACTGAAAAAAGGCCGGGCTTTCGCCCGGCCAGTCCAACAGGGAGGATGCCGCGTCATGGCCCCGACGCGACCAGGGGATTCGATACCTATGCCACCAGTCTATAGCCGCCCGATTCGGTCACAAGAAGGCGGGCATTGGCCGGATCTGGTTCAATTTTCTGGCGAAGACGGTAAATATGCGTCTCCAGGGTATGCGTCGTCACGCCCGCGTTGTAGCCCCAGACTTCGTGCAGAAGCACATCCCGGGCAACGACGCCTTCGGACGCACGGTAGAGGAACTTCAGGATGTTGGTTTCCTTCTCTGTCAGGCGGATCTTCCGTTCCTTTTCGTCGATCAGCATCTTCATCGCCGGCTTGAAGATGTAGGGGCCAAGCTGGAAGATCGCGTCCTCGGACTGTTCATGGGTGCGAAGTTGGGCTCGGATGCGGGCCAGAAGCACCGGAAACTTGAAGGGCTTTGAGACATAGTCATTGGCCCCGGCATCAAGACCCAGAATGGTGTCGGCATCGCTGTCATGTCCGGTCAGCATCAGCACGG
Organism: Albidovulum sp.; assembly: GCA_041739655.1. GTDB lineage: Bacteria > Pseudomonadota > Alphaproteobacteria > Rhodobacterales > Rhodobacteraceae > Albidovulum. The sequence continues at coordinate 30,182 of JBGSNN010000102.1, forward strand.
GGCATTTCACGCCCTGCTTGCGCATCTTCTTGCAAAGCTCGCGACCGTCCATATCGGGCAGGCCGACATCCAGGATGACAAGGTCGAAGACGCCGGACTTGACCCTTTCGATCCCGGAGTGGCCGTCGCCTGCCTCGAACACGTCGAAATCCTCGGTCAGGACAAGTTGCTCGGCCAAGGCCTCACGCAGGTCGTCATCGTCATCGACAAGAAGGATTTTCTTCAGGTTGGCCATGTTGATCGCCTCCGCTACTTCGATGACATGCGCGCGGCTCACGGCTGCGGCAAGATTTGCAACGACTGTTTCACGCGGTCGTGTCGCAGACGCCGCAAATGTTTCAATTTCGCGCGTGGAGGTCTATCTAGGCCCTGTCGCAACGCGGAAGCAGCCATGGCCCTGGGTCCAGACATCGCCGAACGCCTCAACCGGGCCAGGGCCGACCTTCGGGCGGGCGTGCCCGTCATCCTCGACGCGGCGGACGGCGGCGCGCTGGTGTTTGCGGCCGAGACGCTCGATCCGCGCCGATATGATGCCGCGCGCGCACTGGGGGCGGCAGTTCTCGCGATCACCGGGCGGCGCGCCGAGACGTTGCGGACGCCTGCCTATGATGGCGACATCGCGCGGATCGCGGTGCCTAAGGCGGCCGATACCGGTTGGATCGGCGATGTGGCGGATCCGGCGTCGGACCTCGACTCACCTCTCAAAGGGCCGTTTCGGCATATCCGAGACGGCAGCGCGGGATTGGCGCGGGCCGCCATCGCCGTCGTCAAATCGGCGCGACTTCTGCCTGCGGCGCTCATCGTTCCGGTGGCAGATACGGCGGCACTCGCCCAAGCTGAGAGCCTGACCACCCTGCCCGCGGACGAAATCGCAACCGCCCTCGCCGCGCCCGTCGTGCTCAGCCCCGTGGTTCACGCGCGGTTGCCGATGTCGGTCTCCGAAGCGGGGCGGCTTTATGTCTTCCGGCCCGACGATGGCGGCGAGGAACATTACGCCGTCGAGATCGGCCAGCCGCCGCGCGACAGGCCGGTTCTGGCGCGGCTCCATTCGGCCTGTTTCACCGGCGACCTTCTCGGCAGCCTCAAATGCGACTGCGGCCCGCAGCTTCGCGGCGCCTTGGCGCAGATGGGCGCCGAGGGTGCCGGGGTGCTGCTCTACCTCAACCAGGAAGGTCGCGGGATCGGCCTTGCCAACAAGATGCGCGCCTATTCGCTTCAGGATCAGGGCTTCGATACCGTCGAGGCGAACCATCGGCTGGGCTTTGAGGATGATGAGCGCGATTTCCGCCTTGGTGCCGCGATCCTGCGGACGATGGGGTTCGCAAAGGTGCGATTACTGACCAACAATCCCGCGAAGATCCGGATGATGGCGGCGAACGGGATCGAGGTAACCGAGAGAGTGCCGTTGAGGGTGGGGCATAGCGCGCACAATGCCGACTACCTCGCCACCAAGGCCGCCAAGTCTGGGCACCTCCTGTGACCGGCGCCGGGGCGTTGGTGCTGACGCGCACGGGCGTGCGTTTCGCCGGGCGGCACATGCCGGTCACCTTCGGGCGCGGCGGGGTGCGGGTGGACAAGCGCGAGGGAGACGGCGCGACACCGGCGGGCTGCCACCGGATCATCGGGCTTTACTTTCGCCCCGACCGGATCGCAGCGCATGACCTTCCGCCCTGGGCGGTGCCGATCGGCCTGCAGGATCGCTGGTGCGATGCGCCGTATCATCCGCTTTACAATCATCTGACCCGGAAACCTTTCGGGCCAAGCCAGGAGCGGTTGCGCCGCGCCGATCCGCTCTATGATCTGATCCTTCCGCTGGACTGGAACTGGCCGGTGGCGGTGCCGGGCATGGGCTCGGCGATCTTCCTCCATCAGTGGCGGCGACCGGGCTATCCGACCGCCGGATGCCTTGCCTTCGCGCGGCGCGATCTCTTCTTCATCGCCCGGACCGCCGCGCCGGGCACTGAGGTTGTCATTCCCGCGCTGTGATCGCGGCCTATCCGTAGTCCCGCGCGCCGAAGATGGCGGAGCCGACGCGGACATGGGTCGCCCCCGCCGCGATCGCCGCTTCGAAATCCGCGCTCATCCCCATGGAGAGGCCGGTCAGGCCGTTTCGTTCCGCGATCCCGCGCAGCATTGCGAAATGCGGCGCTGAGGGTTCGCCTTCGGGCGGAATGCACATCAGGCCTTTGAGCGGCAGCCCAAGCTTGCGGCAATCGGCGATGAAGGCATCGGCATCGTCCGGCAGGATCCCCGCCTTCTGCGGTTCCTCTCCAGTGTTGACCTGAACGAAGAGATCGGGACATGCGCCACGCGCCGCGGCCAGCCGCGCCAGCTTTTCGGCAAGCGACGGCCGGTCGAGCGTATGGATGGCATCAAAGAGATCGACAGCCAACTTGGCCTTGTTGGTTTGCAGGGGGCCGATCATGTGCAACGCGACCGGGCCGAACCGCGCCCTCAGGTCGGGCCACTTCGCGGCAGCCTCCTGCACGTAGTTCTCGCCGAAGACCCGGTGCCCGGCGGTCAGCACGGCTTCGACCCGGTCGAGCGGCTGAATCTTGGAGACGGCGATCAGCGTCACCGACCCCTCCGCCCGGCCTGCGGCGGCTTCGGCCCGGCGTATCCGGGTCTGAATGTCTGCAAGAGCCATCTGCGCACCTCTCATCCTGTCCCGAGATAGACGGCAAAGCCTCGCAAAAGAAAAGAGCGGGCTTTCGCCCGCTCTTCCCATTGACTTGATCCGTAGGATCAGAAGTCGAAGCGCACGCCGAAGTCGGCGTAGGTGTCTTCGGTGTAGCCGTACTGGATGCCACCGGTCAGCTTGGCGCCGCCGAGGTCGTAGTCCGCACCAATACCGAAAGCGGTGTCGGTGAGGTTGCCGACCGCGTCATTGTTCGCGATGTAGCCTTTGAAGGTCCAGGCGTCCATCGTGTAGTTGCCATAGAGGACGACGGTCGAGCCTTGGGCCGCCGTGCCTTCCTCGATGTAGTTCAGGCCGATCGTGGCGTTCGGCAGGCCTTTGTAGGCAGCGCCGATGAACCACGGGTCGTTGTTGGCGATGCCGGCGCCGTCATTGGCGGCAGCGGCCGAAACCACGAACATGTCGTTTTCATACGACAGGGCGATCGCGGTTTCTTCGTTCACAACGGTCGCGCCGGTCTGGTCGTCGGTGATGTACGACGCCTTGATCGAGAAGCCGTTGATGTCATAGGCGGCATAGAGGCCCATGCGGTTCTGCGAGTACGGGCCGGTCGAGAACGAGTAGAAGCTCGACTGCGAGTCACCGAAGGAGGAGTCGACGAGGCCAAGCTCCGAATCATAGAGCAGGGCGGCCGAGTCGAAGGCGCCGTTGGCGTTGCCGACTTCAACACGCAGACCTTCGAAGGTCACGTAGAGCAGAGCCGGGCTCAGACGAGCGGCGGTGCTGGTCGTGGGGGTCGCACCACCGGTGGTGACGGAGTCACCATTGGTGTGCTGCAGACGGATCCGGCCACCGAAGGTCACGCCCGAATCGGTTTCGGTCTTGGCGTCGATGTTGAAGCGCAGACGGGTGTGAACCTGGGTTTGGTTGTTCACACGGCCTTCGTCATAGGTCAGACCGAAGCGGCCGTAACCGGAGATGGTCACGCCGGTATCCGCCGCCGCAGCGACGGCGCCAGCCATCAGCGCGGTGGAGGCGAGAAGAAGCTTTTTCATTTCGATTTCCCTCGTTGTGTCAAAGGTAGGCCCAACTCAGGGGACTCCGAATTGGGTATGGTCCTCTATTTCTCTCCCCCGCCCCGGCATTGCAATGGGAACGGGCGACACACCCGGAAGATCGGGCGCGCTGGTGCGTTCTTGCCACAGTGCGACGCTGCCGCTGGTTCATCGCGCGCGTACCCGCGTCCGCGGCGTGGGTGCTGACGGGGTGCAGGCGCGGACGACGCGGCAAAAATCCTTGTCCGCCAATGGTGGCTCGGCTAGACAGCGATGAGGCAACGGGGGAAGTGGGCATGCAGGTCCGGACTATTCTGCGCGGCGCAATCACGGCAGGGCTGCTCGCATCGCTTGCGGGGTGCGGCGGCATCGGATCGGGCGACAGCGGCTTTTTCGGCGGCGGGACCAAGACTGAAACCGTCTATACCGGATCCGAGCAGAGCACCGAGGTTCTTCAAAGCACCCTGACCCGCGAGGATCGCGAGTTGAGCAGCAGTCGCGGCGGCACGAAGATCTGGGACCTCTTCCGCACGTCCGACCCCAACAACACCGTCGAGGTGAACAAATATCTCTGGCAGGCGTCCCGCGAGGTGCTGAATTTCCTGCCGATCCAGTCGGTTGATCCGTTCTCGGGAGTGATCGTGACGGGCTACGGCACGCCTCCGGGCGGTGGCCGCGCCTATCGGGCGACGATCTATGTGACCGATCCAGCGCTGGATGCGCGGTCGCTGAAGGTGGCGCTGGCGACGCAAGGCGGCCCGGTGGATGCCGCCACCCAGCGCGCCGTCGAGGATGCGATCCTGACCCGCGCGCGGCAACTGCGCATCCAGGACGGCAAGCTCTGATGCCGCCGGGGGCGCTGCCCCCGGACCCCCGAGGTATTTCGGAACAGAAGAAGGGTCAAGGGAAGCTCTGGACCTTGTCTGCCGCGCTTGTATAACCGGCCGGACAAATCGCCGAGGATATCAGATGTCGCGATACGACCCCGCCGAAATCGAACCGAAATGGCAAGAGGCCTGGGAAGCGGCGGGCTGTTTCACCGCGCGGCACGATCCGGCGCGGCCGAAATACTATGTGCTGGAGATGTTCCCCTACCCCTCGGGGCGGATCCATATCGGCCATGTGCGCAACTACACGATGGGCGACGTGGTGGCGCGCTATAAGGCGTCCTCAGGGTTCTCGGTGCTGCATCCGATGGGCTGGGACGCCTTCGGGATGCCTGCTGAGAACGCGGCGATGGAGCGCGGCGGCCATCCGAAGGACTGGACCTACGGCAACATCGCCGACATGCGGGCGCAGATGAAGCCCTTGGGCCTCTCGATCGACTGGAGCCGCGAATTCGCCACCTGTGATCCGGAGTATTACGGCCAGCAGCAGTCGATGTTCCTCGACTTCCTGGAAAAGGGCCTCGTCTATCGCAAGGCGGCGGTGGTGAACTGGGACCCGGTCGACATGACGGTGTTGGCCAACGAGCAGGTGATCGACGGCCGCGGCTGGCGCTCAGGCGCCGAGGTCGAGCGGCGCGAGCTGACGCAGTGGTTCTTCCGCATCTCGGATTTCGCGGGCGAGTTGCTGGAGGCGATTGACAGGCTCAAGCACTGGCCCGAGAAGGTGCGGTTGATGCAGGCCAACTGGATCGGCAGGAGCCGAGGGTTGCAGATGGCCTGGGCGCTGACCGCGCCGCATGGCGGGATGGAGCGGATCGAGGTCTATACCACGCGGCCCGACACGCTGATGGGGGCCGCGTTCCTCGGCATCTCGCCCGACCATCCCCTGGCCCGCGCGCTTGAGGCGGAGCGGCCCGAGGTCGCGGCCTTCTGCGCCGAGGCGAGAAAGGGCGGCACCACCGAGGAAGCGATCGAGACGGCCGAGAAGCTCGGCTTCGACACCGGGCTGAAGGTGCGCCATCCGCTTGATCCCGCATGGGAAATCCCGGTCTGGATCGCCAATTTCATCCTCATGGACTACGGCACCGGGGCGATCTTCGGCTGCCCGGGGCATGACCAGCGCGACCACGATTTCTGCCGGAAATACCGGCTGCCGATCATCGATACCTTCTTGCCGCAGGAGGGCGGCTGGGACATCGCCGCCGAACCATACGTTCCGCAGAAGTCCGAGCGGGTGCGCTACACGCGCGGCTTCGCCGGTGCCGGGGAGCAGAGCGGTGAAGAGGCAGTCGACGCCGCCATTGCCCATGCCGAGGCGGCGGGCTACGGCACCGGTGTCACCAAGTTCCGGCTGCGCGACTGGGGCATCTCGCGCCAGCGCTACTGGGGTTGTCCGATCCCGGTCGTGCATTGCGCGGCCTGTGGCGTGGTGCCGGAGCGGAAGGAGAACCTGCCGGTCGAGTTGCCCTACGACGTCAGCTTCGATCAGCCGGGCAACCCGCTCGACCGCCATCCGACCTGGCGCGATTGCGCCTGCCCGAAATGCGGCGCCTCGGCCCGGCGCGAGACCGACACGATGGACACCTTCGTGGATTCCTCCTGGTATTTCGCCCGCTTCACCGCGCCACACGCGAAGACGCCGACCGACCTCGCCGAGGCCGGTTACTGGATGAACGTCGATCAGTATATCGGCGGCATCGAGCACGCGATCCTGCACCTGCTTTATTCCCGCTTCTTCGCCCGGGCGATGCACCTTTGCGGCCACCTGCCGGCGAAGGCGATCGAGCCCTTCGACGCGCTCTTCACCCAAGGGATGGTGACGCACGAAACCTATGCGACGAAGGGGCCGGAGGGCCGCCCGCTCTGGCACGCGCCAGACGAGGTGGTGCGCACGGCCGAAGGCGCGACCCTGAGGGACGGCACCCCGGTCGAGATCGGCCCCGTGATCAAGATGTCGAAGTCGAAGAAGAACGTCGTCGATCCGATGGAGATCATCGCCCGCTACGGCGCCGACACGGCACGCTGGTTCGTGATGTCCGACAGCCCGCCCGAGCGCGACGTTGAATGGACCGCCGCCGGCGCCGAGGCAACGCAGAAGCACCTTGCCCGGGTCTGGCGGCTTGCGGCCGAGATCGATGTGCGCGGCGGCACCGACACGACGCAGGACGAGGCGCTTCTCAAGGCGATGCACCGGACCATCGCCGACGTCACGGCGGGGATCGAAGGGTTTGCCTTCAACAAGGCGGTGGCCAAGCTCTACGAGTTCACCAACAGTTTCGCGAAGTCAGATGCCTCCGCCGCGACAAAACGGATGGCGATGCGCACCCTCGCGCAACTCATGTCGCCGATGGTGCCGCATCTGGCCGAGGAGGTCTGGGCGATGACGGGGGGCGAAGGGCTTGTCGCACAGGCCCCTTGGCCCAAGGCCGATCCAGCGATGCTGGCCGAGGACAGCGTCACCCTGCCGATCCAGATCAACGGCAAGCGGCGGGCGGAAATCAGCGTGCCGAAGGACATGGCCGCATCGGAGGTTGAAAAGATCGTGCTCGCCGACGAAGCTGTGGTCAAGGCGCTGGCCGGGGCCACGCCGAAGAAGCTCATCGTCGTACCGGGCCGCATCGTCAATGTCGTCCTCTGACCGCCGCACCGTTCTCGCCCTGCTTGCGGCCTTGCCGCTTGCCGCCTGCGGCTTCACGCCGGCTTATGGTCCGGCCGGCCCGGCAAACGGCCTGATCGGCCAGGTGCGGGTTGATGACCCGAGCGACAAGAACGCCTTCGATCTGGTCGAGCGGCTGGAGGAACGGCTGGGGCGGACGCGGCAACCGGCCTTGTTGCTCTCATACCAGATTTCTGCCCGTGAGCAGGGTCAGGCCATCGCGCCCGACAACTCGATCACGCGCTATCAGGTGTTCGGCCAAGCTGCGTTCACCTTGCGCGACGCCGCGACCAATGCGGTTCTGACCGAGGGCAAGGTCGAGGGCTTCTCGGCCTACTCTGCCGTTGGCACACGGGTGGAAAGCGATGCGTCAGAGGCCGACGCCAAGGTGCGTCTGATGCGCATTCTGGCGGACCGGATCGTGACGCAGTTGATCGCCACATCGGCGGTGTGGAATGCGAAATGAAACTCGCCGGAGCCGCCGCAACCAGGTTTTTCGCCAAGCCTGAACCAGACCGGACCGGGCTTCTCATTCACGGCTCGGACCCGATGCGGGTTGCCTTGAAGCGGCAGCAGGTGATCGCCGTGCTGATCGGACCCGAGGGCGAGGCCGAGATGCGGCTGACCCGGCTGTCGGGCGGCGACCTGCGCAAGGACCCGGCGCTTGTCAGCGATGCGATGCGCGCGCAAGGCTTCTTTCCCGGTCCGCGCGTCGCGTTCGTCGAGGAGGCTACCGAGGCGAACGCCGCGACGCTCAAGGCCGCGCTGGCGGACTGGCGGCCGGGCGATGCGATGCTGATCGTCTCGGCCTCGACACTGACCAAGGCTTCGACCCTGAAAAAGGCGTTCGAGGATCACCCGAACGCCTATGCCGCCGCAATCTATGACGACCCGCCGAGCCGGGAAGAGATCGAGGCGACGCTGTCGCAGGCTGGAGTTCAAACTGTCTCGAGCGAGGCGATGGCCGATCTCGTCGCGCTGGCGCGCGAACTCGATCCCGGCGATTTCCGCCAGACGATCGAAAAGCTCGCGCTCTACAAGTTCCGCGATCGGTCGGCGGTGTTGCCCGAGGATGTGGCCGCCGTTGCTCCGGCGACGATCGAGGCGGCGGTGGACGACGTCCTGCATGCGGTGGCCGAGGCGCGGTCGGGCGATGTCGGGCCGCTGATGCGGCGGCTGCAAGGGCAAGGCCTCGCGC
>JBGSNN010000142.1:0-26218 GCA_041739655.1 Albidovulum sp.
CTCGATCACGCTGACCTTCGCACCGTCGCCCAAGCGATAGGCGGCGGCCAGCGCCAGTTCGATGCCCGCGACGCCACCGCCGATGACCGCGACCACAGGCGCGCGCTTGCCCGCCCGGACCGCATGCACATAACGCTCCCAGCGGTCGGCAAATTCGTCGAGCGGCTTTGCCGGCACGGCGAAATCCGCAAAGCCCGGCAGCGTCGGCATCTCGGAGGTGATCCCGATGTCGAAGGACGCAATATCATAGGCGATGTCCGCGCGCCCCGGCACGATCACCCGCCGCGCCGCCCGGTCGATGTCAGCCACCCGCCCAAGGATCACGCGCGCCCCGGCAAATCGGGCGAGCTTGACGAGGTCGATCTGCAAGGCCTCGCGCGGGTAGTGCCCGGCGATATGGCCGGGCAGCATCCCGGAATAGGCCGCTGTCGGCGTCGGGTTGATGACCGTCAGACGCACGCCCGGCAACGGCGTCATGCCCCACATACGCAAGACCAGCGCATGGGTATGACCACCTCCGATCATCACAAGATCGCGGGTCAGGGGAATCTGCGGCTGCATCCGGCACTCTCCTTCCGCTTCTTCCTAGCGGCTCGAACCGGCTTTGGCGATGCCACCCTTGGCCCGGAGGCATGATCGCGCTAAGGATCGGCGCGGCGACAACAGGACGAGAGTCATGCGGGTCTATATCAGCGGTGCGGCGGGTTTCATCGGCTACCACCTCGCCCGGCTTCTGCTTGACGCGGGCATGACGGTCCGTGGCATGGACGGCATGACGGACTACTATGACGTCGCGCTGAAGCGTGGGCGACTTTCGGGCCTGATGCAGCATCCGGAGTTTTCCTTCGCCGAATTCATGCTGGAGGAACCCGCCCGGCTTGCCGAAGACATCGCCGACTTCCGCCCTGACGCCATCGTCCACCTCGCGGCACAGGCCGGCGTCCGCTACAGTCTCGAGGCGCCGCGCAGCTACCTGTCCGCCAATGTCGAAGGCACCTTCAACATCATGGAGGCCGCACGCGATGCGAAGGTGGGGCATCTTCTTCTCGCCTCCACCTCCTCGGTCTTCGGCGCGAATACCGAAATGCCCTACCGCGAGACCGACAAGTGCGACACCCAGGTCTCGCTCTACGCCGCGACCAAGAAGGCCACTGAAAGCCTCAGCCACGCCTGGGCGCATCTCTACGACCTGCCGACGACCTGTTTCCGGTTCTTTACCGTCTATGGCCCCTGGGGCCGCCCCGACATGGCGCCCTTCAAGTTCACCAAGGCGATCCTCGCCGGGGAGACGATTGACGTTTACAACCACGGCCACATGTTCCGCGACTTCACCTATGTGACCGACCTCGTCCGCGCGATCCGGCTTCTGATCGACGCGGTCCCGGTGCGGCCTGGCAGTCCCGAGGTTATCGCCGAGGGTGACAGCCTCTCGCCTGTCGCGCCGTGGCGGGTGGTGAATATCGGCAATGGCGACAAGGTGGCGCTTGAGGAGTTCATCGCCGCGATCGAGGCGGCGACCGGCCGGACCGCCATCAGGAACTACATGGAGATGCAGAAGGGCGATGTCCCCGCCACCTGGGCCGACAACAGCCTCTTGCGCCGCCTGACCGGCTACCGCCCCGAAACCGACATCCGCACCGGGATGGCTGCCTTCGTCGCATGGTATCGCGACTACTATCGTCTCTGACCGCAGGATATTCCCGCTTGACGACTCCGGGGGCCTGTCATACCTAGCGCCCCCAGTGGCTAGGTAGCTCAGCTGGTTAGAGCACATGACTCATAATCATGGGGTCGGCGGTTCAAGTCCGCCCCTAGCCACCAACGAAATCAAACCTTTCGGCTGCCACCGTCAAGGCAAGGCGGTGCGTTCTGTGTCTGGTGGGGCGGGCTGGTGAAGCCCGGAAATCCGCGAGTCCGTCGGAGCGGGCCTTGCGGCGGCCGTAGTCTGCCGCTTGTATGGCCCTGTGGTCGGCTTGGGAACGGGGGCGCCGCATGCAGGAAGACATGACGCACTGGACCGCGCGGCCAAGGCCTGTGCGTCAGATCATCAATGGCCGCTATGTGCGGCTTGAACCGCTCGATGCCGAGCGCCACGGACACGATCTTTACACCGCGTCTGCTGTTCCAGACGCCGATCAGAAGTTCCGCTGGCTTGGTGAGTATCCGCCGAACGATGAGGCAGCATTCATCGACTGGGTGCGACGGATGCAGATCAGCGAAGACCCGCTCTATTCGGCGATCATTGACCAGGAGACCAGTCGTGCGGCCGGGCGACAGACCTTGCTCAGGATTGATCCGCAGAACGGTGTGATCGAGATCGGGCACATCTATTGGGGGCCGTTGATCGCGCGCAGGCGTGGCGCGACCGAGGCGCTGTTTCTCGCCATGAAACATGCGTTCGACGATCTCGGGTACCGGCGCTTCGAGTGGAAGTGCAACAACGACAATGTCCCCTCGAAACGCGCGGCAGAGCGCTTTGGCTTTACGTTCGAGGGCATCTTCCGCCAGCACATGATCATCAAGGGCCTGAACCGCGATACCGCCTGGTTCTCGGTCATCGACAAGGATTGGCCCGCGCTCAGGGCCGGCTATGAGGCCTGGCTCAGTCCACAGAATTTCGACGCCGCAGGCCAGCAGCGCCGGAAACTGCAGGAGTTCCTGAGCCAGGTGTGATCGCTCGGGCCCCGAACGATGGCGCCCTCCATAGCGATGACTCAGTCGGGGATCACCATCAGGTCGCGGGCGGCGAGACTGATCTCAACCTCTGTTCCCGGCGTCGGTGGCGGCGCGTCGGGCGCGTTGAAGGTGTCGAAGTCGATGACCTGACCGCCGAGATCGGCCCTCAGTCGTATGACGGAGCCAAGAAAGTTCACCGATGCGATCCTGCCGGTCAGCACCGTGTCCCGCCCCGCCCCACGCCCGAGCATGATGGCTTCTGGTCGCGCGGCCAGCGTGACCTTGCCCTTCGGCAGCGGTCGCCCGAGCGCGACGGACGTCCCGGCGATTTGCGCGACGCCCCCTTCGGGGTTGATCACCTCTGCTTCAATCAGGTTCAAGGTGCCGACGAAGCCGGCGACAAAGCGCGTGGTCGGGCGGTTGTAGATCTCGAACGGTGTGCCGACCTGATCGGCAATGCCCTGGTGCATGACGACGACGCGATCGGAGATTGACAGCGCCTCTTCCTGATCGTGGGTGACGAAGATCGTCGTGATGGCGAGCTTTTGCTGGATCGCGCGAATCTCCTGCCGCAAGCTGACGCGGATCTTGGCGTCGAGCGCCGAGAGCGGCTCATCGAGCAACAGGACGTGCGGACGCGGGGCGAGCGCGCGGGCGAGGGCAACGCGCTGCTGTTGCCCGCCCGAAAGCTGGAAGGGATAACGCCCGCCGAAATCGGCGAGCCCGATGATCGCCAGCATCTCGTCTACCCGCGCGTCGATCTCGGCCTTGGCGACCCGCTTCACCCGCAGGCCGAAGCCCACGTTCTGCGCGACCGTAAGGTTGGGGAACAGCGCGTAGGCCTGAAAAACCATGCCGATGTTGCGCGCGGCGGGCTTGGTCCCGGTCACATCCGTACCGTCGATGCGGATTGAACCCGCACTTGGCGCTTCAAACCCGGCGACCATGCGCAGAACCGTGGTCTTGCCGCAGCCGGAGGGGCCGAGGAAGGAGACGAATTCGCCCTTTTCGATTCCGAGGTTGAAGTCCTTGACCACGCGAGTGGTGCCAAAGGATTTTTCGAGATGGTCGAGGTCGAGAAAGGCCATCAGTGCGCCGCCTTGGTATGTTTGGAGAACCGGGTCACAAGCTGGATCAGCGCCATGCAGGCCCAGGTGATCGCGAAGGCGATCACCGCGAGCGCTGCCGGTTCATAGGCGCGATTGGCGCCCAGAAGCTGCAGGTAAGGCCCGAAGGCTGGTCGGTTGAGAAGGGCCGCCATGGTGAACTCGCCGATCACGATGGCGAAGGTCACGAAGGCGCCGGAGAGCACCGCGACCAGCACGTTGGGCAGGATCACCCGCGCGAGGATCGTGACCCAGCCGGCGCCGAGGCTTTGCGCTGCCTCGGTCAGGGTGGCCACATCGATGGTGCGAAGGCCAGTGTCCACGGCGCGGTACATGTAGGGCAGGGACAGCGTCGCATAGCCGAACATCAGGAGGAGGTTTGTCCCCGTCGCGGTGCCGGTGAGCGGCAGAAAGGACGAGGTGTTGTAAAGCCGGATATAGCCGAAGACGATCACGATCGCGGGGATGACGAGCGGCAGGAGCGTCACGAACTCAACATAGGGTCGCAGTCCCGGCAGCTTCAGCCGCACCCAATAGGCGGTGGGCACCACAAGAAGGACACCGAATGCGATGGTGACAAGCGCCATGAACACCGAATAGCTGAACGTCTCCTGAAACCTGGGGTCCGCCAGAACCTTTGCGTAGGCGTCGAAGGAATAGACGCCGCGCCGCATCTTCAGCGAGAACTCGGTCATGCCGATCAGTGGCAGCGCGAAGTAGAGCAGCCCGAAAAGGAGGGCAATCCAGGCCCAGATGCGGGTCATTTCAGCCACCTTTCGGAGCGCGCGCGGAGCCAGATGTAAAGACCGTTCGCGATGCTGGTGACGACAATCATCCCGAAGCCGAGCGCATAGCCCAAGTGCGGATCACCGAGGACGTCGCCCCTGATCTGCGCGAACAGAAGGATCGGCACGATCGAAAGCGATGACCCGGTCAGCGCGATGGCGGTCGCGACCGCGCCGAAGGCGTTGGCGAAAAGAAGCGCAAGCGTGCCGAGGATCGAGGGGAAGAGGATCGGAAAGGCGACCCAGAGCCAGTATTGCAGCCCATTCGCGCCGAGAATCGAGGCCGCCTCTTTCCATTCCTTCTTCAGCCCGTCGAGGGCCGGCGCGATGATGAGGATCATCAGCGGAATCTGGAAGAAGAGATAGGTGATGGTCAGGCCCCAGAAGCTCAGCAGGTTGAAGCCGAGAAGGCGCAGGTCGATGCCGAACTGCGTCCGCAGGAACACTGTGATGAGGCCCACGGGCCCAAGCGTCGCAAGGAACGCGAAGGCGAGCGGCACACCTGCGAAGTTCGAGGCGACGCCGGAAAAGGTCATCATCGGCGAACGAATCCAGCGTGGCAGGCGGCCAAGCACAATGGCGGCGGCGACGGAGAAGCCGATGATACAACCGAGGATCGCCGAGGCGAGGCTGATCTTGATGGAAATCCAGTAGGAGGCCATGATCGAGGGCGTGAAGAGCCCCCGGATATTGGCCAGGGTCAAGCTTCCGTCAGGGCTGCGGAACGCCCCGAGGACGATGTTCATCGTGGGCAGGATCAGGAACAGGCTGATGAACACCGCGAAGGGCAGGATGCCAAGCCAGTGCAGAGGCAATCGCCGTCGCGCCTGGGCGGGTGTGTAGGTCGGCATGGGCTCAGTCCCCGTCGGTTCTTTTTTTGATTGACCCGCCCCGGCAACTGCCGGGACGGGCGTTCTTGATCGCAATCGGTTATTGGACGTTGGCGCCCACCACTGCATCCCAGCCGCCGGTCACGACTTCCTTGTTCGCGCCCTGTTCCTCGATGGTCGGGAAATAGGCGGCGTCATAGGCCTCCGCCGGCGGCAGTGCGTCGAGCAGTTCCTGCGGGATCTTGCCGGCCTTGGCCATCGCATTGAACCGCGCCGGGTGGCAGTAGCCCTTGAGCCAGAGGTTCTGGCCTTCGTCGCTGTAGAGGTATTCCATCCACAGCTTGGCCGCGTTCGGGTGCGGTGCATAGGCCGAAATCGCCTGCACATAGACTCCGGCCAGAACGCCCGACTTCGGAACCACGACTTCGACCGGCGGGTTGCCGGCCAGCGTGTCGCGGTTGGCCAGCGCATTATAGTCCCACATCGCCACGATCGGGGTAGCGCCTTGAGCCAGCGTGCCGGCCTTGCCGATCACCGGCACGAAGTTGCCGGCCTTGTTCATTTCGGCGAAGTAGTTCAGGCCCGCCTCACCCGAGGCCTTGCCAGCCGCGGCGCCGGTCGACATGCCCGCAGCGAGAACGGCGAGGATCGCCTGGTTCGATGCACGCGGATCGCCGGCGAGCGCAACCTGCCCGGCGTATTCGGGCTTGAGCAGATCGGCCCAATCGGTCGGCGTGTTCGCCACGAGGTCCTTGTTCACCATGAAGGACATGACACCGTAGTAGTCGCCGTACCAGTGGCCATCGGCATCCTTGACCGCATCGGGAATCTCGTCCCAGGTCGAGACCTTGTAAGGCTGGATCAGCCCCTCGTCCTTGGCCTGCGGACCGAACGCCAGACCCACGTCGATCACGTCCGGCGCCTGCGGTCCGGTGTTGTCCTTGTTGGCGCGGATCGCCTCAAGCTCGTCCGCCGACCCGGCGTCGGGGTTGAGTTCGTTGACCGCGATTTCCGGATACTTCGCCTTGAAGCCGTCGATCACCGCGCCATAGCCGCACCAGTCATGCGGCAGCGCAATCGTCGTCACCATGCCTTCGGCTTTCGCCGCAGCCTCAAGATCGGCCATCGCATCGGCGCGCACGATCGAGGTCGATCCGAGCATCGCGGCGACCGTGACCGCCAGTGTCAGTTTGTTTTTGTGCATCTGAAAGTTGCTCCCCTTGATTGGTCTCATCCATTGTGGATATCCGACCGCTTTACGCCTGCCGCATCACAGATTTGCGACGCGTAAACCGATGCCAGCTAACTCTGGAATCTTCTGGCTGGCAACTGTATTGTTACATTTCTGTTACATGCTCTGGCCCTGTCTGCGCCATCCTTCGGAAAAACCGACAACGCTACAACCACAGAATGCCGCGAGCCTGTGAAGTTCCGCCGACAGCCGTGCCTCACGGCCGGTGGTCAGGCGCACCCCCGGCTCCGGCCAGAAGGCGGTGACGCCGAGAATGCCTTCGGCGCGCCGGGCTTTCATGTCGATTCTGCCGATCATGCAGTCACCCTCCATGACCGGAAAGACATAGTAGCCATAGATGCGCTGCGGTTCGGGGACGAAGACCTCGATTCGGTAGCGAAAGCCAAAGATCCGCTCGGCCCGATTGCGATCGCGAAGCGCCGGGTCGAAGGGCGACAGGATCCGGACCCGCCGGGTTGGGGCGGGCAGGGTGGCGATCTCTTCCGTCAGCCCCGGACGCGCGAAGACCCGTCGCAGGCCCCCATCGGCGCAGGTGATGGCAATCTCCTCGATCTGGCCGGCGCGCTGCGCCGCGGCGCACCAGTCCTTCGCCTCGTCGGGCCTCGCAAGGGCCCAGAAGGCCGCCAACTCGCCCGACGTCGCAAACCCCAGTCGGTCGAGCGCCGCAGAGCAGGCCCAGTCGATCAGCTCCCGGTCGGACGGGGCGGGTAGGTCATGGGCCTCCGGCAGGACACGCTCCGTCAGGTCATAGACCTTGGCGAAATTGCGCCGCTGGCAGATGGACAGCCGACCGGTCCGCCACAGATATTCCAGCGCGGTTTTCGATGGATGCCATTCCCACCAGCCACCCTTGCCGCGCACCTCGTCGGCGCCGACCTCACCGGACCCGACCGGCCCGCCCGCGCGGACATGGGCAAGAACATCCTCGACCTTGTCGTGAAACGCGCCGCCCTGCCAATCGGACCACCTCTGGCGCAGCCGCTCGGTTTCGCGCGTGAAACGGCATTTCCAGTAGCGGAAGAAATCGGTCGGCACGACCGCCGCGTCATGGGTCCAATGCTCAAAGAGTGTCCGGTCGCGTTCGAGAAGCGGCGTCAGGTGCGGCGGCCGATAGCTTTGCCGCCGCGACCAGAGAATCATGTGATGTGCCCGCTCGACCGTGTTGATGCTGTCCACCTGCACGAAGCCAAGCCGCTGGATCAGTGCCAGAAGTTCATCGCCCTTGGACGGCCCGGTCGGCGGCTCCAGAAGCGCGTGACGGTGCAGGAACAGCCGTCGTGCGTCGGTGTTGGAAAGGACCGTCGGCGTCATGTGCCCCAGGTCCGCTCCAGAAGCGCGAACCAGTTCTCGTGGCCAAGCTTGCGCAGAAGCGTGTCGGAAAAGCCGTGCGCCCGCAACGCCTCCATCATGTTCGGCAACCCCGCCCCATCACCGATGCCCGCCGGAACCGAGGTGCCGTCGAAATCGGACCCGAAGCCCACGAGATCCTCGCCAAGGTGTCCGATCAGGTAGTCGAGGTGGCGCAGGATCGGATCCCAGTCGGTGATGGTCTCGGTCCGCCCGTCGGGGCGCAGGAAGATGTTGCCGAAGTTCAACCCGACCATCCCGTCGGTGTCGCGGATCATGGCGAGCTGCCGGTCAGTCAGGTTGCGCGTCAGCGGCGTGATTGCATGGGCGTTGGAATGCGTGGCGACAAGCGGCGCGTCGGAAATCGCGGCCACATCGTCAAAGCCCTTTTCGTTGATGTGGCTCAGATCGACCATGATCTTCAGCCGGTTGCATTCCCGGATCAGGCGCTTGCCGGCGTCGGTCAGCCCCGGTCCGGTATCGGGGCCGCAGGGATAGCGGAACGGGACACCATGGCCGAAGGCCGTCGGACGCGACCAGACCGGGCCGAGCGACCGCAGGCCAGCAGCGTGCCAGAGGTGGAGCGCGTCGAGATCCTTGTCGATCGCTTCCGCGCCCTCGAAATGCAGGATCGCCGCCACGCGGCCCGCGGCCACGGCGGCGCGGATATCGGCGACGCTCTTGCAGATCGACAGGGTGCCGGTGCGTTCCATCCACATCAGGTGACCGATCATCGCGGCGGCAACGGGTTGGGCGGCGGCCAGCGGCACCGGCGCGGGCAGAGGCAACGCATAGGGCGGGTTCTCCATCGCCTTGTCCATGCTCACGCCCTCGGGAGCGGGCGGCGAGGGGATGTAGACCGCGAAAAAACCGCCGATCAGGTTCCCGGCCTTCATGCGCGGCAGGTCGAGGTGGCCCGTGCCGTCGCCGCTCAGCCAGATCTCCTCGCGCCGCTGCGGGTTGTGCAGAAGCCGCAGAAGAAAGTCATTGTGTCCGTCGAAAACGGCAATCTTTTCGGCCATGTCCGCGTTCTCCCTTGCACCGCGACATCAACCCTCGCCGGTTCGCGGGATGACCGCAAGGCCCTTGCGTCGGCCCGGATCGGCGGGTCAACTGAGGTGAACGGAAAAGGAGGTTCCCATCATGCTGAAGGGTATAGACCCGCTGCTTGTTCCCGACCTGCTGCAGGTTCTGGCGGCCATGGGGCACGGCGATGAAATCGTGCTGGCGGATGCCAACTACCCTTGCGCCTCGACCGCGACGCATACGGTCTGGGGCAAGGTGATCCCGGTTCAGGCGCCGCTTGACGCCGTGGCGCGTGCGGTGGCGAGCCTTCTGCCGATCGACACCTTCGATGGTCCGGCGATCCACTGGATGCAGATCGTCGGCGACCCCGAGACGGTGCCAGAGGTGATTTCCGCCTGCCTGCCCTTCCTGATTGCGGAAAGGGTAAGCGCGGCCAGTCTCGAACGCTTCGGCTTTTACGAACGCGCGCGCCGCGCCTATGCCATCGTGCATACGAGCGAGGGGCGGCTCTATGGCAACCTCATCCTGCGCAAGGGCGTGATCCCCGCAGGTTAGACCGCCGCCGCGTCGATCTCGCTCAACGCCAGCGGCCCCGGAAAGTGGCAGGCGACGCCGTGATCGCCGCCCGTCAGGACGGGCACGACCTCGGCGCAGCGGGGTGCCGCACGCGGGCAACGGGTGCGGAATACGCAGCCTGAGGGCGGGTTCATCGGCGAGGGCAGATCGCCCTCGAGCGGGATCACGATCTTGGCCCGCTCCGCCTTCGGATCCGGGATCGGGACGGCCGAGAGGAGCGCCTGCGTATAGGGATGCTGTGGCGCAGTGTAGAGTTGCTGGCTTGTCGCCACCTCCATCGTGCGTCCGAGGTAAAGCACCATGACCCGGTCAGAGATATGTTTCACTACGCTCAGGTCATGCGCGATGAAGACCATCGCCAGCCCAAGGTCGCGCTGAAGCTCCGACAGCAGGTTGATGACCTGCGCCTGAATCGACACGTCAAGCGCCGAGACGGGTTCATCGCAGATCAAGAGCTTCGGCTCCACGATCAGAGCGCGGGCGATGCCGATCCTCTGACACTGCCCGCCCGAAAATTCGTGCGGATAGCGGTTGATCTGGTTCGACAGCAGCCCGACCCGGTCCATCGACGCTTTCACGCGCCGCCTGACCTCGTCGCTCGAAAGGCCGCGGTGATGGGTCCGCAGCGGCTCGGCGATGATCTGGCCCACGGTCATCCGTGGATTGAGGCTCGCCAGCGGGTCCTGGAACACCATCTGGATATCGGCGCGATACTTCAGCATCTGGCGCGGAGTGAGCGACAGCAGATCGGTCTTGCCCTGCCACACCGCCTTGCCGGTCGCGGGCACCATCTGGATGAGGGCGCGGGCGAGCGTCGATTTCCCGCAACCGGATTCGCCGACGATGCCAAGGGTCTCGCCCGCCATCAGATCGAAATTCACGCCGTTCACCGCCCGCAGAAGTCGCGGTGCCGACCACGGCAGATCGCTGGCCCGCGTCAGATGGAAGGTGACGCGCAGGTCTTCGACATGCAGTAGCGGTACGCTCATGCCAGTTCCTCCACCGTGCGGTTGCAGGCGCGCCAGCGTTGCGGGGCGAATTCGGTCAGCGGGTCAAGGTGGTCAAGGCAATCCTCGCCGGCATGGTCACAGCGCGGCGCGAAGGGGCATCCCTTCGGCATCGAGGTCATGTTGGGCGGCGCGCCGGGAATGCTGCTCAGATCCTCCCCCTCCTGATCGACGCGCGGGATCGCGCCGAGCAGGCCGCGCGTATAGGGATGTGACGGGCTCGCGAACAGCGGATCGGTCGGGCTTTGCTCCATCACCGCGCCGCCATAGAGCACCAGCACCTCCTTGCAGAAGCCGGCGACCACGCCAAGGTCATGCGTGATGAGGATTGTTGCCATGCCGAAGTCGCGCTGAAGATCGGCGAGCAGGTTCATGATCTGCGCCTGCACCGTCACGTCGAGCGCGGTGGTCGGCTCGTCCGCGATCAAGAGCTCCGGCCGGCAGAGAAGCGACATGGCGATCATTACGCGCTGCCGCATCCCGCCCGAGAACTCGTGCGGATAAAGCCGTGCCCGGGCCTTCGCGTCGGGGATCTTCACCGCGTCGAGCATACGGATCGAGTCCCTCACGGCTTCGGCGTGGGACATGCCCTTGTGATGGGTCAGCACCTCGGCCATCTGGTCGGACACCCGCATGTAGGCGTTGAGCGAGGTCATCGGGTCCTGAAAGACCATGGCGATCTTGTTGGCGCGGATCGGGTTGATGACCTTGCGCGGCGCATTCAGGATTTCCTGCCCCTCGAAGCGCACGGACCCGGTCGCACGCCCGTTCTTGGCAAGAAGCCCCATGATCGCAAAGGCAAGCTGGCTCTTTCCCGACCCGCTTTCGCCCACGATGCCCAGGGTCTCGCCCCGGTCGAGCGTCAGGTTCACGCCATTCACCGCGCTGACAGTCCCGTCATTGGTGGCAAAGCGGACCGAAAGGTTCCTGATTTCCAGCATCGCCATCTCAGCGGTCCTTCGGGTCGAAGGCATCGCGCAGCCCGTCCCCGACGAAGAAGAAGGCGAAGAGCGTGACGACGAAAAAAAGAAGCGGAAAGCCCAGTTGCCAGATCGTGCCGTAGTAGATTGTCTTCGCCCCTTCCGAGATCAGCGCGCCGAGTGAGGTCAGGGGTTCCTGCACGCCAAGGCCGAGGAAGGAGATGAAGCTTTCGGTCAGGATCATCTCGGGCACCAGAAGCGTGGCATAGACGGCCACGATGCCGAGAAGGTTTGGCACGATGTGGCGCAAGATGATGGTGACGGGGCCCACGCCGGTCGCCTCGGCGGCCTCGACGAATTCCTTGTGCTTGAGGCTGAGCGTCTGGCCCCGCACGATCCGTGCCATATTGAGCCAGGACATGAGGCCGATGCCGAAGAACAGCATGAACAGCGATCGGCCAAACATCACCAGCAGCAGGATCACGACAAACATGAAAGGAACCGCAAGAAGGATATCGACAATCCGCATCATAATCTGATCCGTGCGCCCGCCGACATAGCCCGAGGTTGCGCCGTAGAGCGTGCCGACGGTCACCGCGATGAACGATCCCACGATGCCGACCATGAGCGAGACGCGCGTACCCTGAAGCGTGCGGGAATAGAGGTCGCGGCCAAGATCGTCGGTCCCGAAATAGTGGCCATTCGCGATCGATGGTCCGCCGAGATCATAGGCCTGTCCCATGATGTCGAAGTCGATCTCTTCATTCGACCAGACCGCGAAATGATCGCCGAAAAGCGCCAGAAGCGTGATGACGATCAGCACGATCAACCCGCCGAGCGAGGCCTTGTTCCGCATGAACCGCCTGCGCGCATCGACCCAGGGAGAGCGGCCCTGGACTTCCGGCTCCATCCGCCGGTTGCCCTGCGCCGGCATCTTGGTGCTTTCCACAACCATCGCTCAATACCGGATCTTGGGGTCGATCCAGGCGTAGAGGATATCGACCACGAGGTTGAAGAAGATGGTCAGCGCGCCGACGAGGATCGTGACGCCCAGCATCACCGCATAGTCCCGGTTGAGGGCGCTATCCACGAAGGCCTTGCCGATGCCGCCGGTGGAAAAGAAGAAATCGACCACGACCGAGCCGGTGATCATCAGAACGAAGGCGGGGCCGAGATACGACAGCACCGGCAGCAGCGCCGGTTTCAGCGCGTGCTTCAGGATCACCAGGTACTCGGGCAGACCCTTGGCGCGGGCGGTGCGGATGTGGTTCGAGGTCAGCACCTCAAGCATCGAGGCGCGCGTCAGCCGTGCGATCGACGCCATGTATGAGGTTGAAAGCGCGATGATCGGCATCACCATGTATTGCCACTTGCCGCCTTCCCAGCCCCCGCCGGGAAGCCAGCCGAGCCACCAGGTGAAGGTCATGAGCAAGAGCGGCGCCATGACGAAGTTCGGCAGTACCTGGGCGCCGATGGAAATCCCGACGGCGAGGTAGTCGAGCCAGGAATTGTGCCAGATTGCCGCCGCGACGCCGAGGCCGACGCCGACGATCACCGCGACCACGAACGACAGGGTCCCGTAGGTCAGCGTGACCGGGAAGCCCTGCGCAATGATCTCGTTCACCGTGCGGTCCTTGTAGATGAAGGACGGGCCAAAGTCGAAATGTGCGACGATGCCCCAGACATAGGAGGCGAGTTGTCGCCACAAGGGCTGATCGAGACCGTATTTCGCCTCCAGATTGGCGAGCACTGCGGCCGGAAGCTGGCGTTCCTGCGTGAACGGCCCGCCGGGGGCCGCGTGCATCAGGAGAAAGGAAATGATGATGAGCAAGAGGAGCGTCGGCACGGCGACGGCCAGCCTCTTGAGGATGAAGACGATCATGCAGATGACCCCGGACAGAAGGGTAGGCGCGCCGCCCGAAGCGACGCGCCCCAAAGGTACGCCGTCTACTCGGAGGCGACGCGGTACATGTCCTTGAGGTACCAGTTCTGCATCAGGTTGTTCAGGCCCAGACCGCGCATGTCCGGCTTCACCATGTCAACCTTGGTGTATTGATAGATCGGCGCCATCGGCATCTCATCCGCCAGAATCTGCTCGGCCGCCGTGTACATCGGATTCGGGTCCTCGGCGATCTTCGACTCCTTCATCAGCTTGTCATACTCTGCGGAGACAAACTTGCCGTTGTTGTGGCCAGAGTAGGTCGTGAAGAGATCGAGATAGGTCGAGGCTTCGTTGTAGTCGCCGCACCAGGCGTAGCGGGCGATCTCGAAGTCCTGATTCTGCATCTTGTCGGTGTGAACCTTCCACTCCATGTTGTTCAGCGTGAGGTTGACTCCGACACCTTTCCAGAACTGCTGCACCGCGATCGCGATCTTCTTGTGCGATTCCGAGGTGTTGTAGTTCAGGGTGAGATCAAGCGGCTTGTCGGGGCCGTAGCCCGCCTCGGCCAGAAGTTCCTTTGCCTTGGCGGTGCGCTCTTCCTGGGTCCACTTGGCATAGTCGATCTCAGGCAACTGGAAGCCCTCGGTCGCCGCATGGGTCCAGTTGTAGGACGGGGCTTGCCCACCTTGCAGAATCTTGTCGACGATCGTGTCGCGGTCGATCGCATAGGACAGCGCCTTGCGCACCCGGACATCCTTCAACGCCGCGGGGCCTTTGGCCTCATCGAGGTTGAACATGTAGATGTAGGAGCAGGACTGCGGCACCGACACCGCCTGATCCGGATATTCCTCTTTCAGCTTCGGGTATTGACCGGCGGGAATTTCCGTGCGGTCGAGTTCGCCCGAAAGATAACGGGTCAGCGCGGCGTTCTGGTCGTTGATGGTCAGCGCGGTGACCTTGGTGAGGATCGTATGTTCGTTGTCCCAGTAATTCGGGTTCGGCTCCATCACGACCTTTTCGCCAAGGATATGCTCCTTCAGCACATAGGCACCGTTGCCGACGAGGTTGCCCGCTTCAGTCCACTTGTCGCCAAACTGCTCGATGACCTTCTGATTGACGGGGAAGGTCGAAGCGTGCGTCAGCATCTTAGGAAAATAGGGCAGGGGCGCTTCGATGGTCACCTCAAAGGTGTAGTCATCGACGGCCTTCACACCAAGCTGATCGACGGGCACTTCGCCCGCGATGACGGCGGCCGAGTTCTTGACCTGCATGAGTTCCATGTACCAGGCGTATTCCGAGGCAGTTTTCGGATCGGCGAGGCGGCGCCAAGAATAGACGAAATCATTGGCCGTCACAGGATCGCCGTTCGACCACTTGGCGTTGTCGCGCAGGTGGAAGGTGTAGACGGTCTTGTCGTCCGAGAGCTCATGGCTCGTGGCGACGCCGGGGACGAGGCCGCCGACCTGATCTTCGTTGTAAAGCCCCTCGAAGAGGCCGCGCAGCACGCCCGAGCCTTCGACGTCGGTGTTGATCTGCGGGTCCATCGACTTGATCGCGTCGAGGAGCCAGTAGGTGTATTCCTGATTGTCCGCGAGCTTTTCGCCCGGCTGGACCGTTGCCGCAAGCGTCGGCAAGGCAAGGCCGAGGCTGAGCGCGGTGGTCAGAAGCAGTTTGTTCATAGTCATCTGCATACCCCTGTCAGAAGGTTGATTTTGCTTGTTGCCCGCCAATTCAGCAGCGGGGACTGCGTCGAAAGTAGCCGCCTCAAGGATGCAAGCAAGCCAAATAAGTCAGGTTGCGACGACTACTTCGCGTCAACTTGCCGGTGAAATGACGCATTCTGCCGGGAACGCGTCTCAGCCCCGCTTCGGCATGGAAGCGGCGAGCGCGGCGAATAGGTCGCTGTGCCGGATACGACGGCGGCGCGGTGTCGGTTGCTCTGCGACACAGGATTCGCCGGATCATGGCGAAACGCGGCCGGACCCGTGCCGCGGCGTGCAAACCCATTGACGGTTTTCGGACACCTGCTAGGCTCATCCGCGCTGAAGTCGGCAGGCAGTCAGCATAATCGGTGTGTGCCGTGTCCATCTCTGTCCCAGGGAGGTATGCATGGAACACCGAACCACCACCAGAATCCTGCGGCGCGACCGCAGTACGCTGCGCCAGTCCGTAACCGACACCGCCTTCCGGCAAGAGGCCCGCATCGGACCCCGTGCCCGATTCGGTTTTCTCGACGAGGGCGATCTTGAGGCGCTGAAGGCGCGCGCCGTCGCACTTCTCGCCGACTACGGCGTCGTCGTCCTGCACCCCGAGGCGCGCAAGGCCTTCCTTGCCGCCGGGGCGAAGGAGGGAACGGATGCCAACCGGCTGCGACTGCCGCGCCAGATGATCGCCGAGGCGATGGCGGCGACGCCGAAGACCGCGCGGCTTGGCGCCAAGCGGCGCGCGTTCGACCTCGACCTGCCGCGCCCGGACGGCGGCTTCGTGATGCGCACCGGGACCGGCGGGCATGGCTATGTGAACCCGCGCGACTCGAAATACCGCAACATGGACCTCGACGCGGTCAGCGAGATCGCGGCGGTGGCCAACACGCTCGACCAGGTCGGGTTCATCGCCCATCCCTTTGTCCACGGCGTGCCGGAAAAGACCGCCGACATCCACAGCTTCGGCCGGCTCATCGCGCGGACCGAAAAGCACGTCTGGATGCAGCCTTACCAGTGGCAGAACGTCGACTACCTGATGAAGATCGCTGCCATCGCCGCCGGCGGCGAGGCGGAGCTGCGCGCCAACCCGATCACCAGCGCCATCACCTGTTCGTTCACGCCCTTGGAATTCAAGTTCATGGACACCCAGGTGATCATCGCCGCGGGCCAGTATGGCGTGCCGCTGCACGCCTGTTCGCTGCCCTCATCGGGTGGCACAGCGCCCTTGTCGGTCGCCTCCATGGCGGTGATGGCGGCGGCCGAGATCGTCGGCATGACGGTGATGGCGCATGTGCTGGCGCCCGGCATTCCGGTGATCGCGACGCCCCTGATGTTCACGCTGGACATGCGGACCGGAAGCGCGCTGCAATCCTGCGTCGAAAGCCTGCAGGCGGCGAGCCTGTCGGTGCAACTTATGAAGCAGGGCTTCGGGATGCTGACGCATACCTACGGCTCGGGTTCCGACACGCCGGACGTGGATCACCAGTCGATGGCCGAACGGGCGCTGATCGGGCAGACCGTGGCGCTTGCGGGGGCGGACATTCTCGGCGGCGTCGGGCAACTGGAATGCGCCACCGTCTTCAGCCCGGTGCAGGCGGTGCTCGACAACGAGATTGGCGCGATGATGCGGCGCTTCATCCGCAAGCCCGCGCTCGACGCGGCGAGCCTGAACTGGGACGAGATGATGCGGATCCGCAAGGGCGGCCACTTCCTCGACAGCCCGCATACGATTGCAACCTGCCGGGCCCAGCTTTCCCCGCAGGTGTTTCTCCGCCAGGGGCGGGACGACTACGAGAAATCGGGGCGCCGCACCGCCTTCGACGCGGCGCGCGAAGTGGCGCTTTCGGCGATCACCGCTGCGCCGGCGGAGGGGGTTCTGGGCGAGGACCAGTTGCGCGAGATCGCGGCCCTCGCCGCCCATGCCGACGAGCATATCGTCGCCGCGTATGCTGGCGCCGTTGACGTGATCTGAGGCCGCACCGGGCGGCCCCAGACACCCGTCCTGCGCGGGTCAGTGCGTCATCAGAACCGGGATTCCCGTCGTCTCAAGCATGTTGCGCGTGGTTCCGCCAAGGATCGCCTCGCGGAAGCGGGAATGACCGTACGCCCCCATGACGATGAGGTCGGCATTGATTTCGCGGGCGTGGCGCGACAGAACTTCCGAGGTCTTCGGCATGGTCTTGGCAAGGACCGAGACTTCGGCATGAACGCCGTGCCGTGCGAGAAGCTGGGACAGCATTCCGCCGGGGTCGGAACGTTCCGGCCCGTGCGCAGGGGGGTCGATGACCGTGATGCTCACCGCCGAAGCCGCCTTGAGAATCGGCAATGCCGCGCGTGCCGCACGCAGGCATTCATTGCTCTGGTTCCACGCCAGCACGACGCGTTTGCCAAACTCTGCCGTGGTTGCCGTGTCGGGCAGGACCAGAACCGGCGCACCGCCTTCGAAGAGCGCAGCTTCGAGGATCGCCTCGTCGGCATAGGTGCGCCCCTCGCCGTAGGGCTTGTTCAGCACCACGAGATCGGAGAACCGAGCAAGCATGCTGACCGGACCGCCGAGCGCCCCGACCTGTGCGACCGCGGTATCCACGCCCCAGCGGATGTCTTCGGAGGCGAGGCGGTCGCGCACGGCCTGTTCGCTGCGAGCGACATCTTCGCGCGCCTGATTGTAGGCCTCCTGCGTGAGGATCGCGGTGGCCCCCGCATAGTAGTACCCCGTCTGCGTCTGATCGACGCCGATGCACAGGACATCGAGATGGGCGTCCTCACGGCGCGCCAAATCAATGGCGGCATTAAAAAGCCCACCTGCTTTGCCGGCATCCGTGGTGATGGTGAGTATGGACTTGAAGGCCATTGGAATCTCCTTTGCCGCCAGTGCCTAAAGAAAGTGTTCCAGTTTTGCACCGACGGCGCCTTGACAAGGATCAATTTTTCGAACGGTCATGAATTGACCCAGATCAATGCGGCGTGTC
The DNA here is from genome assembly GCA_041739655.1 of Albidovulum sp. GTDB lineage: Bacteria > Pseudomonadota > Alphaproteobacteria > Rhodobacterales > Rhodobacteraceae > Albidovulum. The sequence continues at coordinate 18,080 of JBGSNN010000142.1, forward strand.
GGACCGGCGTTCACAAGGGCGTGCATTCGAATCCGCGCGAAACATCGGATTCGGGCGGCTAATGAGACGAGGGAACGCTGACATGTGGGACTACGTGAAGCTGGCGATTCTTGGCGCCATCGCGGTTCTTGCCGCGATCGCCGCCAACTACGCGCACGATCTGGCCTATATGGTGAACGCGCTGACGGTCATGCTGACCGCGGCGATCACCTTCATATGGGTTTTGCGGACGACGGGAGATGCCCGAAAAGATCCGCATCCCGAACTGCGATACAATGACGGCGTCGTGCGCGCCGGCGTGATCGCGACGACATTCTGGGGGGTCGTCGGGTTCCTGGTCGGCGTGACGATTGCCTTCCAGTTGGCGTTTCCGCAGCTCAACCTGTCCGACCTGACCTACGGCTACACGAACTTCGGCAAGCTGCGGCCGCTGCACACCTCGGCGGTGATTTTCGCCTTTGGTGGCAACGCGCTCTTGATGTCGTCGTTCTATGTGGTGCAGCGCACCAGTGCCGTGCGGCTCTGGGGCGGCAACCTTGCCTGGTTCGTGTTCTGGGGTTACCAGCTTGTCATCGTGCTGGCGGCAACCGGCTACATCCTCGGCGCCACCCAGTCAAAGGAATACGCCGAGCCGGAATGGTACGTTGACTGGTGGCTGACCATCGTATGGGTCGCCTATCTTGCGGTGTTCCTCGGCACCATCCTGAAACGCAAGGAACCGCACATCTATGTGGCGAACTGGTTCTACCTCAGCTTCATCGTGACAATCGCAATGCTGCATGTGGTGAACAACCTCGCGATCCCGGTCTCGGTCTTCGGCTCCAAATCGGTGCAGGTCTTTGCCGGTGTGCAGGACGCCATGACGCAGTGGTGGTACGGCCACAACGCGGTGGGCTTCTTCCTGACGGCGGGCTTCCTCGGCATGATGTACTACTTTGTGCCGAAACAGGCGGAGCGCCCGATCTACAGCTACAAGCTCTCGATCATCCACTTCTGGGCGCTGATCTTCCTTTATATCTGGGCCGGTCCACACCACCTGCATTACACCGCGCTGCCTGACTGGGCCTCGACCCTCGGCATGGTGTTCTCGATCATCCTCTGGATGCCTTCGTGGGGCGGCATGATCAACGGCCTGATGACGCTCTCGGGCGCCTGGGACAAGCTCCGCACCGACCCGATCATCCGGATGATGGTGGTCTCGGTCGGCTTTTACGGCATGTCCACCTTCGAAGGCCCGATGATGTCGATCAAGGCGGTGAACTCGCTGAGCCACTACACCGACTGGACCATCGGTCACGTCCATTCCGGCGCCCTGGGCTGGAACGGCATGATCACCTTCGGCGCGCTCTACTTCCTCGTGCCGAGGCTTTGGAACCGCGAGCGGCTCTACTCGCTCACGCTCGTTTCGTGGCACTTCTGGCTCGCCACCATTGGCATCGTGCTCTACGCGGCCTCGATGTGGGTGACGGGCATCATGGAAGGCCTGATGTGGCGCGAAGTGGACAGCCAAGGCTTCCTCGTGAACGCCTTTGCAGACACGGTGGCCGCGAAGTTCCCGATGTATGTGGTGCGCGGTCTGGGTGGTGTTCTCTACCTCACGGGCGGGCTCATCATGGCCTACAACCTTTGGGCAACGGTGGCCAGGCAGCCGGTTGTCGAGCGCAACAACAACGCCATCCCGGCCGAATAAGGAACTTGGATCATGGGTATTCTCGACAAACACAAGTTCCTTGAAACCAACGCAACGGCGCTCCTCATCGGCGCTTTCGCGGTGGTCACCATCGGCGGCATCGTGGAGATCGCACCGCTCTTCTACCTCGAAAACACCATCGAAAAGGTGGAGGGTGTGCGCCCCTATACGCCCTTGGAGCTGACCGGGCGCGATATCTACATCCGCGAAGGCTGCTACGTCTGCCACAGCCAGATGATCCGCCCGATGCGCGATGAGGTGGAGCGCTATGGCCACTACAGCCTGGCCGCGGAATCGATGTACGACCACCCGTTCCAGTGGGGCTCGAAGCGGACGGGGCCGGACCTTGCCCGTGTCGGTGGGCGCTACTCGGACGAATGGCACGTCGATCACCTGACCGACCCGCAATCCGTCGTTCCGGAGTCCGTGATGCCGAAATACGGCTTCCTCAAGAACCGCCTGATCGAACCCACGTGGATCGACGAGCGGCTCTCGACCGACGCGATGGTGGGTGTGCCCTACACCTCGGAGATGATCGAACTGGCCAAGGCCGATTTCGCCGCGCAGGCCGACCCGGATGCGGACAGCGCCGGTCTGGAAGAGCGCTATCCGGGGGTCACCGTCTCGAACTTCGACGGGCAGGCAGGCATATCCGAGATGGACGCTCTGATCGCCTATCTTCAGGTGTTGGGAACCATGGTCGATTTTTCGACCTTCCAGCCCGACGCAAGCCGGTAGGAGGCGGAGAATGGACCTTTACACACTCATGAGGGAATTCGCCGATAGCTGGGCGCTCCTGGCGCTCGTGCTGATCTTCGGCGCCGTTGTTCTCTGGGCCTGGCGGCCCGGATCGCGGTCGCTGCATGATGATGCGGCGAATGTTCCCTTCCGCAACGAGATGAGACCCGCCGCAGACGGCCAGAACGGCGCGCAGGCGCAGGAGAGTTTGAAATGAGCAAGCGACCTGTCAGCAAGAAGCATGACCCCGAGACGACCGGCCATAGCTGGGACGGCATCGAGGAGTTCAACAACCCGTTGCCGCGCTGGTGGCTCTGGACCTTCTACCTCTGCATCATCTGGGGCATCGCCTATTCCATCGCCTATCCGGCATGGCCGCTGATTTCGGGCGCGACGCCGGGTCTTCTGGGGGCGAGCACCCGCGCCGATGTCGCGGTCGACATCAAGCGCTATGAAGAGGCCAACGCGCCGATCGAGGCGAAGCTGGTTGCGACGGATCTGAACGCCATCGCGGCTGACCCCGAGCTTGCCAACTACACTGCCAATGCGGGCGGAGCGATCTTCCGGACCTGGTGTGCGCAGTGCCACCGGTCAGGTGCGGCGGGGGCGGTCGGCTATCCCAACCTTCTCGACAACGATTGGCTCTGGGGTGGCACGATCGAGGATATCCACACCACGATCACGCATGGTATCCGCAACACGACCGACGCCGACGCCCGCTATTCGCAGATGCCGAAATTCGGTGTCGACGGGCTTCTGGAGGCGCCGCAGATCGACGAGGTCGTGCAGTATGTCCTGCAGATCTCGGGTCAGGAGCATGACGCAGGTCTGGCCAGCGCCGGAGCGACCGTCTTTGCAGAAAACTGCGTCGCCTGTCACGGCGAAGATGGCACAGGCGACCGCACACAGGGCGCGCCGAACCTGACCGATGCCATCTGGCTCTATGGCGGCGACAAGGACACGCTGACCAAGACCGTGACCTATGCCCGCTTCGGCGTCATGCCTGCCTGGCAGGGTCGCCTGAGCGAAGCCGACATCCGCGCCGTGGCCTCCTGGGTCCACAGCCGCGGCGGCGGCGAATGATATGAGGGATTCGGAGGGGCTTCGCGGCCCCTCCGGGTAGTGGCATCGGCGCCCCGTCCTGTTCGCGCGTTTCCTGGGGGTTGCCGATGCCATTTCTACGACAGTATCTAAGCCTTGTCAGCCCATCGCCGCGCCACCCTTGCGGTTGCTGATGCGCCGCTCATCGACCCGAGTGATCCAGAGCGACAGAGCGACCCAGGACAGGATATAGAAGGCGCCCGTGCCAAGAACGATCTCGCCGGGCAGCAGCGGGCCGATATCCGCGCGGCGGATGAAATCCTCGAGGTCCAGCACCGGCGTCGGATGGACAACCAGCTTGCCGATATAGGCCGCCGTCTGGATCAGGAGGATCCACAGGTAGTTGTTCCGCACCCGGCGGGCGACCGCGGCAATGTAGCTCACATGATAGCTTGGCGTTTCGTAGTCGGCGGCCAGTGTCTGTTGCCAGTCCTCTTCGGTATGAAGATCGCCGTCCTTGAGCATCGGCACATAGAAATGTCGCTCCATCCAGCGTGCCCGCGCCCGCCAGACACTGAAATAGCGATAGCGCCGCGCCTCGAGCGCGAGGAACAGCAGAATGAGGATGCCGACCAGCAGCAACGGCAGCGGCGAGGCGTCCGGCGATGAATAGGTGATGGACAGGGCCACGCCGAGCGTGACCACGGCCCAGTTCGTCGTGGTGTCAAGCCGGGTTCGCCAGATCGTCGAGCGGTACACCTCGCCACGGTAGAGATGCGCAAGCGCGCCGATTTCCGCTGCGGAGAACTCCGACAACTCCCCCGCGATCCGTTTTTCCGACATGGTCTCTCCTCCCCAGATGGGCGGGCCGGCCGCCCTGTTCGTATGTGCCAATGAGGCGCCCTTGGCACCTGCCGGGCAAGGAGTATCTGGACCTGAAAGCGGGTCGGTGGCGGCAACGATTTGACGCCTGTCCCCGGTCGCTCCCGCAAGGGTTGTCGTCAGACGCGGACTGCGTGGAACGCTCCGTCCCAGCCCGAAATTGCGTCGCAGCCAACGCCCGATCGCCGATGGCATGTCCGGCTGCGGCATAAGGCAGCACCCGGATGCCGCGCTCGGGCGCAATTCCTACCTATCCGTCGGAACGGAAAAACGCTACCGGTGCGGGGTAAGCCCTGTTAGATGCACGAACCTGCTCCTCTGGCTCAATTGATCTGCGTCAAGGCCCGTTCCGGGCAGGGCGGCCATAACGGGCCCGAACAGGACGAATGGAGACTCATCGGTGGACACTTCCGGTAGCCCCGAGTCGCAGCTATATGCGGCGCGCGAGCCAATCTTTCCACGGCGTGTCAAGGGCACATTCCGGAGCCTGAAATGGGTCCTGATGGCGGTCATGCTCGGCATTTACTATGTCACGCCCTGGATCAGGTGGGATCGCGGGCCGGGAATGCCGGATCAGGCGGTGCTGATCGACATGGCGAACCGCCGCTTCTTCTTCTTCATGATCGAGATCTGGCCGCATGAGTTCTATTTCGTCGCTGGCCTTCTCATCATGGCGGGGCTTGGGCTCTTTCTTTTCACTTCGGCGCTTGGCCGGGTCTGGTGCGGCTATGCCTGTCCCCAGACCGTCTGGACCGATCTCTACATTCTCGTCGAACGCTGGGTCGAGGGCGACCGCAATGCGCGGGTGCGGCTCTGGAACGCCAAATGGGATCTTCGCAAGGCCCGGCTGCGGCTGACCAAATGGGCGATCTGGCTGCTGATCGGTCTTGCCACAGGCGGGGCCTGGATCTTCTATTTCACCGATGCGCCGACGCTGCTCCAGGATCTTCTGAAGGGCGGTGCCCATCCCATCGCCTACCTGACGATGGCGGTCCTGACCGCGACGACGTTCTTCTTCGGCGGCTTCGCCCGCGAACAGATCTGCATCTATGCCTGCCCTTGGCCGCGCATCCAGGCGGCGATGCTCGACGAGGATTCGCTGACGGTCGCCTACCGCGAATGGCGCGGCGAGCCGCGTGGCAAGCTGAAGGCGGGGCAGCATGATCCCGAACAGGGCGACTGCATCGACTGCATGGCCTGCGTCAATGTCTGCCCGATGGGGATCGACATCCGCGACGGTCAGCAGCTGGAATGCATCACCTGCGCCCTCTGCATCGACGCGTGTGATGACGTGATGGACAAGATCGGCAAACCGCGCGGGTTGATCGGCTACATGGCGCTGAGGGACGAGGCGGCCGAGCGCGCCGGTGGAAAGCCGAAGCCGCTTCTCAAGCACATCCTGCGGCCGCGCACCCTGCTTTACTTCACGCTCTGGTCCGGTGTCGGCATCGGGTTGATCGTCGCACTTTTCCTGCGCGCGCCGATCGAATTGAACGTGACGCCAGTGCGGAACCCGGTCTATGTGCTTCTCGCCGACGGCTCGATCCGCAACACCTATGAGGTGCGCTTGCGCAACAAGCAGGCCGAGGCGCGCGACTTTGAAGTGACTGCGACCTTGCCCGGCCCCGAAGGCACGTCCATCGCGCTAGCCTTGACGCTCGAAGGCCGGGAGGGCAACCTTGTCCATATCGACGCCGACGCGACGCTGACGCAGCGCATCTACGTCACTGCTCCGCCGACCAGCGACATGGCCGGGGCCGGGCTGACAGATATCACGATCTGGCTTCAGGCCGTCGGCGCGTCCGACCGCGCCAGCAAGGCAACCGTGTTTACCGGGACGGAAGGCTGAGATGGCAAAACCTCTGACCGGCCGCAAGGTTCTCGTGATCACGGTCTCCACCTTCGCGGTGATCATCGCGGTCAACCTCCTTTTGGCCTTCAAGGCTGTCAGCACTTTCCCTGGCCTTGAGGTCAAGAACTCCTATGTCGCCTCGCAGGTCTTCGACGCCGAAAGGAAGGCCCAGGAGGCTTTGGGCTGGACGCTCACCGAAAGCCACTCCGACGGGATCCTGCGGCTCGCGTTCCGCGACCGTGACGGCCTGCCAGTCGCGGTCGAACGGCTCTCGGCGGTCGTGGGCCGCGCCACCGAAGCGGCGCAAGACCTGCGCCCCGACTTTGCCTGGCAGGACGGCGACTATGTTGCCACGGTCCCGCTTGAGCCGGGAAAGTGGATGATCCTGCTGGAGGCCTTTGCCGAGGACGGCACCCGTTTTCATCAGCGTCTTGATCTGCTGGTGAAGGGCTGATGTCGACCGTCGCGACCAACATCTCCGCCTGTCCGGCCTGTGTGGCCGCACCTGCCGCCGAAGCCATCGCGGCACAGCGGGCGGAGCGCGAGGCGGGGATCATCCTGTCCCTGCCGACCGCCCATTGTGCGGTCTGCATTTCGGATGTTGAACGCGCGCTGAACGCGGTGCCCGGCGTCAGATCCGCCCGCGTGAACCTGACGCAAAAGCGCGTGTCGGTGGCTGCGGTGCCCGCTGTCACGGCCGGTCAACTGATCGAACGCCTCGAAGCGATCGGCTTTCCAGCGCATGAGCTGGACCCCGGCCTGCTGTCCAGCACCGAAACCGACAAGCGCGGTCGCGATCTTCTGATGCGGCTCGGTGTCGCGGGCTTTGCCATGATGAATGTCATGCTGCTGTCGGTTGCGGTCTGGTCGGGCGCAGAGGCCGCGACGCGTGACCTCTTCCACTGGATTTCTGCCGCCATCACATTGCCGACCCTGGCATTTGCGGGGCAACCCTTCTTTGCGTCCGCCTGGGCATCGCTCAAGGCGCGTCGGCTTGGAATGGATGTGCCGATCTCCCTGGCGCTGATCCTCGCCTCGTCGATCTCGCTTTACGAGACGTTCGAGGGCGGTCAGCACGCCTATTTCGATGCCGCCGTCTCGCTCTGCTTCTTTCTTCTGGCCGGGCGCTATCTCGACTACCGCAGCCGTGCTGCCGCAAGGTCGGCCGCAGAGGAGCTCGCGGCGCTCGAAGTGCCGCGCGCCACGAAGATCGGCCCGGAAGGCGAGACAATCGTCCCCATCGCCGCGCTGTCGGCGGGCGATCTTGTTCTTGTCCGCCCCGGTGGGCGGATGCCGGTGGACGGGGTGGTGACCGAGGGGACGTCCGAAATCGACCGCTCGCTTCTGACCGGGGAGACCCTGCCGCTTTATGCCGGGAAGGACACCGTGGTCTGCGCGGGCGAGGTCAACCTCACGGGCCCTCTGACGCTGCGCGTCACGGCGGCAGGACGTGACTCGTCCCTGCACCGCATGGCCGATCTTGTCGCCGTCGCCGAAAGCGCCAAGACCCGATACACATCGCTGGCCGAACGTATGGCGCGGATTTATTCGCCCGCAGTCCACCTTCTCGCATTGACCGCCTTTGCCACCTGGTTGTTCCTGACACATGACCTGCGGCTGTCGCTCAATATCGCCGCGGCAGTCCTCATCATCACTTGCCCCTGCGCGCTGGCTCTTGCCGTGCCTGCGGTGGTGACCTCCGCCTCGGGCAAGCTGTTCCGCAAGGGGCTTCTGGTCAAGGACGGCACTGCGCTCGAACGGCTGGCCGAGGTCGATACCGTCGTCTTCGACAAGACCGGAACGCTGACACTGGGCGCGCCGACGCCGCTCGGGCTTGCGGCGCACAGGGATGGTGACCTGTCGATTGCCGCCGCGCTTGCCGCCGGGTCGAGCCATCCGCTGTCGCGTGCCCTGACACTGGCCTTCGCCCGCACGG
>JBGSNN010000153.1:0-26446 GCA_041739655.1 Albidovulum sp.
GGCGCCACCATCGGCACCGCCACCGGGCTGGGCGCCCGCGGTGCGGTCCGGCAGGTTGCGCCGCCGCAGACCGGTGGCACCTACCTGATGACCGAGATGATCTTTCGCGTCGGGCGCAAGCATGTACGCCGCCTGCGGATCATCGCGGTTCTCTGCGCCAGCCTGCTGCCCGCCGCGATCATGCTTCTGGTGCCGCCGATCCCGCCGGTGATGTGGGCCGCCGCCGCGCTGCATCTCGTCGGCGCCTTCGTCGCGCGCTGGCTCTTCTTCGCCGAGGCGGAGCATGTCGTCGGTCTCTACTACGATGCGCGTTAGGGCGTCGAGTTTGACTTTCTGAAATCCGGCCTTCGATCTTCGGAAACCCTCGTGCCCGCGCTTGCGGTGAGGCATCCCCGCATTGCTAGATTGTGCGCCCGGGGGCGGACCCCGCAATGGGCGAGGCACGCTTGGCTTCAGGGGATCACCGCGAACGTGTCGCCAAGCCAGGGGGCAACCTCTCTGGCCGGTCCGATCAGCCGTGTTTGCATGATCCCGCGCAACATCCTGGCAATATCTGTCGCGACCGGGATCGTGCCGTCCGCCGGGGCGAAGAGCGAGATCGTCCGCGACATCGCGGCGAGCGGCAAGGGGTGCAGCGCCACCTGGTTCAGGAACGCGCGCGCCCTGAGGAGCGCGAGCGGCGTGGTGATCGAAAACCCCATTCCGGCGGCGACCAGCGCCATGATCGACTGATTGCTGTCGATCTCGATCCGTTCGGGCAGGCTGATGCGGTGGCGGGCCAGATGCGCCTCGATCTGGCGGCCCATGAACTGCGCGCGATCGTAGCGCAGGAAGGGCAGCGCCGCGAGCGCCGCCATCTCTCCGCCCTCAGGCAAGGCAAAGCCGCGCGGCACGGCCAGCACATAGGGATCGCGAAGGAGCGGATATTCGACGGCGCCCGCCACGGCATCCTGGGGTGCTGCGGCGATGACGATGTCGAGCGTGCGCGCCGTCAGCAACGCCGTGATTTCGTGGCTTGGCCCGGTGGTCAGGCGAAAGCGGCAGTCGCGCAGGTTCTGGGCCAGCATGATGACCAGATCGGGCGTGATCGCGCTGTCGAAATCGTCGATCACCCCGAGGCGCAGGTGGCCGATCCGGGAAATGTCGAGAACCGCAAGCTCTGCCTGCGCCTGCCGGATCTGTGCGATCGCGTCCTGGGCCCGTTTCAGCACCAGACGGCCAGCAAGGGTCAGGTGCAGCGGCCGGTGCGCGCGGTCGAGAAGTTCGGCCCCGAGCGCGGTTTCAAGGTTGCTGATCTGCTGCGAGGCCGCGGGCAGGCTGAGCCCCATCTGGCGCGCGCCGTCCGCCAGCGTGCCGGATTGCGCGACCGCATCGAAGAGTTCAAGCGCGCGCAGGCTGACGCCCTTCGGCAACATCGGCATGGGGATCTCCGGTTCGCGGACAGATTTCGAAAATGTGAACTTCTGGGGCGAACGGGTCAAGCCCCGGCGCGCCTATCCTGCACAAGGGCATATCGCGATGGGTACTGAGTTCCTGAAGAAGGCGACTGGAGAGGCGGACACGGCCGAGGCCGAACTCCGCGTCCGCGTGGCGGCGATGCTGGCGCGGCTCAGGGCCGAGGGCGATACGGCCGCACTTGCCTATGCGCGCGATCTGGATGGCTGGACCGGATCGGTCCTTGTGCCTGCGGACGAGGTTGCGGCGGCGGGCGACGATCTGCCGGATCAGGTCAAGGACGATATCCGCTATGCCCACGACAACATCGCCGCCTTTGCCCGTGCCCAGCGCGCGAGCCTTTCGGAGACCGAGGTCGAACTGCGCCCCGGCCTGCGTGTCGGCCAGCGGCTGATCCCGATCGCCGCGGCGGGGGCCTATGTGCCGGGTGGGCGCTATTCGCACATCGCCTCGGCCCTGATGACGGTGACGACGGCGCGCGAGGCCGGCGTCGGCCATATCGCCGCCGCCTCGCCGCCGCGCGACGGTGCAGGTATCCCGGCGGTGGTGCTTTATGCGCTGAACGTCGCGGGGGCGGACAGCATCCTTGCGCTTGGTGGCGTTCAGGCGATTGCGGCGATGGGCTTTGGTCTTTTCGGTCTGCCGCGCGCCGATATCCTGATCGGCCCCGGCAACGCCTATGTCGCCGAGGCCAAGCGCCAGCTTTTCGGCGAGGTCGGGATCGACATGGTCGCCGGGCCGACCGACAGCCTGGTGATTGCGGATGCCGGTGCCGACCCGGAACTCGTCGCCTGGGACCTGGTGGGTCAGGCCGAGCATGGCCCGACCTCGCCGGTCTGGCTGGTCACCGACAGCGCCGCGCTTGCCGCGCGGGTCTCCGCGCGCATCCCTGAGCTGATCGCAAGCCTGCCGGATGCGAATCGCAGCGCCGCCGATGCCGCCTGGTCGAGCCGCGGCGAGATCATCCTTTGCGACGGGCGTGAGGCGATGGCGACGGAAGCCGACCGAATCGCGCCTGAGCATCTGCATGTCCAGGCCGCCGATCTCGGCTGGTGGCGCGGGCGCCTCACCTCCTATGGGTCGCTCTTTCTCGGCGCCGAGGCGACGGTGGCCTTCGGCGACAAGGCCTCGGGCACCAACCACGTCCTGCCGACCTCGGGCGCCGCGCGCTATACCGGCGGGCTTTCGGTGCTGAAATTCCTCAAGGCGGTGACCTGGCAGGAGGTCGCGCCCGAGGCCCTGCGTGACCTTGCCGCCGTCACCGCGCGGATTTCGCGCTATGAGGGGATGGAAGGTCATGCGAGAAGCGCCGATATCCGGCTGGAGAAATTCTTTCCGGGCGAGACGTTCCGCCTGAGGTAGGGGGCATGATGCGGTGTGTCGGCGTTCTGGGCGGCATGGGGCCGGAGGCGACCGTGCTTCTGATGCAGAAGCTCATTGCCCGCCGCGCCGGTGGCGATGATGCGGATCATGTGCCGCTGCTCGTGCATCAGAATCCGCAGGTTCCAAGCCGGATCAAGGCCCTGATCGAGGGAACGGGGCAGAGCCCCGCGCCGGTGCTGGCGGCCATGGCGCGGACGCTTGAGGCGGGCGGGGCGCGGGCGCTCGCCATGCCCTGCAACACCGCCCATGCCTATGCGGATGCGATCCGGCAGGCGGCGGCGGTGCCGTTCCTCGACATGATTGCGCTCAGCACCGCGCGGCTTGCGGGGCAGGGGCGGCGGATCGGGATGTTGGCCTCGCCTGCGGTGCGTCTGGCCGGTGTCTTCGATGCAGCCTTTGCCGCAGCAGGGCTGACCGCGGTCTGGGCTGCGGACGACGCCCCGATCCTTGACCTGATCCGGGCCGTGAAGGCGGGGCGGAGCGGGCCGGACGAGGTCGCGGCCCTGACCTGTGCGGCGCAAGGGATCCTGGCGCAGGGGGCCGATCACATCGCCATCGCCTGCACCGAGCTTTCGCTTCTTGCGCCCCATCTGCCGCGCGGCATGGGCTGGACCGATACGCTCGACTGCCTCGCTGATGCGATTGTCGATTTCGCGCTCAGCGACGCGGAAACCGCCTCGGGCGATTGATCTTTGACGCCTTTGCCGGGAAGGTTGGCGTCGACTCGGGCGGACGCTGCTCGCAATCCATCAAAGGAGACATGACCATGAAAGCGCTGGTCGTCGAAAAGGACGCCGAAGGCCGGACACATGCCGCCGTCGCGCAGATCGACGAAAGCCGCCTGCCAGAGGCCGAGGTGACGGTCGCGGTCGCGTATTCCACGCTCAACTACAAGGACGGGCTTTGCATCGGACCAGGGGGCGGCCTCGTGCGGAATTATCCGCATGTGCCGGGCATCGACTTTGCGGGAACGGTCGAGACCTCATCCGATCCGCGCTACAAGCCCGGCGACAAGGTCGTGCTGACCGGATGGCGCGTCGGCGAGGCGCATTGGGGCGGCTATGCCCAGAAGGCGCGGGTGCGCGCCGACTGGCTGGTGCCGCTGCCGGAGGGCCTTACCCCGCGCCAGGCGATGGCGGTCGGCACGGCGGGTCTGACCGCGATGCTCGCCATCATGGCGCTTGAGGATCACGGGCTGAAGCCGGGGCATGGCCCGGTTCTGGTGACAGGTGCCGCGGGCGGGGTCGGCTCGGTCGCGGTTGCGATCCTTGCGCAGCTTGGCTACGAGGTCGCGGCAGTCACCGGTCGGCCGGAGCAGGCGGACTACCTCAAAGGTCTTGGGGCCGCGCAGATCGTGGCGCGCGCGGATCTGAGCGAGGTGACGAGAAAGCCGCTCGAGAGCGAGCTTTGGGCCGGATGCGTCGATGCCGTTGCCGGGGTGATGCTGGGCCGTGTGCTCAAGCAGATGAAGTACGGAACCTCGGTCGCGGCGATCGGTCTTGCAGGCGGGGCGGCGATCGAAGGCGCGCTCGTCACGCCGTTCATCCTGCGCGGCGTGAACCTTCTTGGCATCGACAGCGTGATGCAGCCCTATGCCAACCGTTTGCGCGCCTGGACGCGGATCGCCAGCGATCTGCCGATCGACAAGCTTGAGGCGATGATCGAACCTGCGACACTCTCTGATCTGCCGCGTCTCGGCGACGCGATCCTGAAAGGGCAGGTCCGGGGCCGCGTGGTCGTGGATGTGAACGCCTGAGGCGACTCGGTCGCAAGGGCCGGGGGCCGGTCCCCGCTGGCGTGGCACCGGAGCGTCACGTCGTGGTTTCAACCGGACAGCAATGCTAGACTTGGATATGGAAAGTGACTATGAGCGACACCGTTAGCGCTAACGTGCGCAGCAGGAGCGAGGTGCATATGGTTTCGCGTGTGATTCCCGTCGATACGTTCGACCTTGTGATCTTTGGCGGCACCGGCGATCTGGCCCGGCGCAAGATCCTGCCCGGCCTCTATCGGCGCTATGTTGCGGGGCAGATCCCCGAAGGCGCGCGCATCGTCGGCGCGGCGCGGGCGGAGATGGACGAGGCGGGGTTCCGCGCCCTCGTGGTCGCGGCGATCGAGGAATTCGTCCCGGCCAGGACCCGCGATGCCGACACCCTGGCGCGCTTTGTCGAGCACCTGCACTATGTCAGTGTCGATGCGAAGGGCACGAGCGGCTGGAAGGAGCTTGCGAAACTGATCCGCAAGGACGTGGTCCAGGCCTTCTACTTCTCGGTTGCGCCGTCCTTGTTCGGCGATCTCGCTGAACGGCTGCACAACAACAAGATCGCGACGCCGCAGGCCCGTATCGTCGTCGAAAAGCCCTTTGGCCGCGATCTCGCCACCGCGCAGGCCCTGAACGCGACGCTGGCCGAGCATTTCGAGGAACGTCAGATCTACCGGATCGACCACTACCTCGGCAAGGAAACCGTCCAGAACCTGATGGCGGTGCGCTTCGCCAACATCCTCTTTGAGCCGTTGTGGAACGCGCGCCATGTCGATCACGTCCAGATCACCGTGGCCGAGACCGTGGGAGTCGGCGGGCGCGGCGCCTATTACGACACCTCGGGCGCCATGCGGGACATGGTGCAGAACCACATGATGCAGCTTCTCTGCCTCATCGCGATGGAGGCGCCCTACAAGTTCGACCCCGACGCGGTGCGGGACGAAAAGCTGAAAGTCATCCGCGCGCTGGCGCGTGTCGGCCCTGAGGACATCGTGCGCGGCCAGTACCGGGCGACCAAGGATGCGCCCTCCTATGCGCAGGATGCCGAGAATCCGGCCTCGACCACGGAGAGCTACATCGCGATGCGGGTCGAGGTGGCGAACTGGCGCTGGAAGGGCACGCCCTTCTACCTGCGCACCGGCAAGAAGCTGCGCGCCCGCGCGTCCGAGATTGCCATCGTCTTCAAGGAGGTGCCCCATTCGATCTTCGGCGACGAGGAGGGCTGGCGCGAGAATGTCCTGTCGATCCGGCTCCAGCCGAACGAGGGGATGACGCTCTCGGTGATGATCAAGGAGCCGGGGCCGGGCGGAATGCGCCTGACCGAAGTGCCGCTCGACATGTCCTTTGCCGAGGCTCTCGGTGACGACGGAGCGGATATTCCCGATGCCTATGAGAGGCTGATCATGGATGTGATCCGTGGCAACCAGACGCTCTTCATGCGCGGCGATGAGGTCGAGGCCGCCTGGGCCTGGACCGATCCGATCATCGCCGGCTGGGAAGCGCGCGGCGACAGGCCGAAAGCCTATGACGCGGGATCCTCGGGGCCCGAGGATGCCCTGATGTTGCTGCACCGGGACGGCCGCAGGTGGCGGGAGATCGCGGAATGAACCTGATCGAATATCCCGATGCCGAACTGATGATGTTCACCCTGGCCGATGCGCTGGCGAGCGAGCTTGCGACTCATCTGCGCACCAATGACCGCGCCAGCTTCTGTGTCCCCGGCGGCACCACGCCAGGGCCGGTCTTTGACGTGCTGTCCGGCGTACGGCTCGGCTGGGACCGGGTGACGGTGTTTCTGAATGACGAGCGCTGGGTGCCCGAGACCGACCCGCGTTCCAACGGCCGTCTGCTGCGACAGCGCCTGCTGACCGGCTGCGCCGCCGCGGCCGACTTCGTGCCGCTTTACGCCGGGACGCCGACGCCGGAAGAGGCCCTTGAGGCCCTGTGCGAAGCCATCGCCCCGCATCTGCCGATTTCGGTCCTGCTGCTCGGCATGGGCGCCGACATGCACACCGCCTCGATCTTTCCCGGCGCCGACCGCCTTGCGGACGCCCTCGCGGCCGATGCACCGGTTCTGATGCCGATGCGCGCCGAGGCGGCGGGCGAGCCGCGGGTGACGCTGACCGCGCGGGTCCTTGCCGACGCCATGTCGATTCATCTTCTGATCCGCGGCAAGGACAAGCGTACGGCCCTCGATCAGGCGATGACCCTGCCGCCCGAGGTGGCGCCGGTTCGCGCGGTGCTGGACAATGCGACCGTCCATTGGGCGGCCTGAGAACGGAGTCTATGGCAATGAGCCTTTGGGACGATCTGGTGTTTCACCGCCGCGAGACGAAAGCCCGTCACATCCTGGAATTGTTGGATAATGACAAGAGGCCTGCGGAGTTCAGCGTTAATTTTGACGATCTTCTGTTCGATTACTCCAAAACAGCGATTGATCCGCACGGTCGCGATCTGCTGATCCGGCTGGCCGAGGGCGCCCACGTCGCGGCCCGTGCCGAGGCGATGTTCACGGGCGCCAGGATCAACGAGACCGAAGGCCGCGCGGTGCTGCACACGGCGCTGCGCAATCTCGATGCCAGCGTCGTGGTCGAGGGCCGTGACGTGATGCCGGAGGTCCGATCGGTCCACGCGAAGATGGAGCGTTTCGCCCGCGATGTCCGCGAGGGACGCTTTGCCGGGCAAGGCGGCAGGATCACCGATATCGTCAATATCGGCATCGGCGGATCGGATCTTGGCCCGGCGATGGCGGCGATCGCGCTCGCGCCCTATGCCGACGGGCCGCGCGCCCATTTCGTCTCGAACGTCGATGGCGCGCACGTGCATGACGTGCTCAGGCCGCTCGACCCCGCAACGACGCTGATCGTCGTCGCCTCGAAGACCTTCACCACCATCGAGACGATGACCAATGCCGCCACGGCGCGCACCTGGATGGCCGCGAAGGTCAGGGACCCCGCCGCGCAATTCGCGGCGGTCTCGACCGCGCTCGACAGGACCGGGCCCTTCGGCATCCCGGCAGAGCGCGTCTTCGGCTTCGAGGACTGGGTCGGCGGGCGCTATTCGATGTGGGGGCCGATCGGCCTGTCGCTGATGATCGCCATCGGGCCCGAGAATTTCGCCGCTTTCCTCAAGGGCGGTGCGGCGATGGACGCGCATTTCCGCGATGCGCCATTTGCGCAAAACATGCCGGTGATGCTGGCCCTGGTCGGGATCTGGCACAACCAGATCTGCGGCTATGCGACGCGCGCGGTGCTGCCCTATGAACAGCGTCTTGCCCGGTTGCCCGCCTATCTTCAGCAACTGGAGATGGAGAGCAACGGCAAGCGCGTCGCGATGGACGGCTCGGACCTGACGCAGCACTCCGGCCCGGTGGTCTGGGGCGAGCCGGGGACCAATGGCCAACATGCCTTCTACCAACTCATTCATCAGGGCACGCGGATCGTGCCGTGCGAATTCATGCTGGGGCGCGAGGGGCACGAGCCGGAGCTTGCGCATATGCACCGGCTGCTGGCGGCAAACTGCCTCGCCCAGTCGGAGGCGCTGCTGCGGGGCCGCAGCCTTGAGGCGGCGCGGGCGATCATGGCGAAGAAGGGTCTGACGGGGGACGAGCTTGACCGGCAGGCGCGCCACCGGGTCTTCCCCGGCAACCGGCCCTCGACGACGCTGCTTTACCCCAAGCTCACGCCGCATGTGCTTGGCCAGATCGTGGCGCTTTATGAACACCGGGTCTTTGTCGAAGGCGTGATCCTCGGCATCAATTCCTTCGACCAATGGGGCGTGGAGCTTGGCAAGGAACTGGCGCTGGCGCTCGATCCGGTGCTGAAGGGCGAAAAGGGCGCGGACGACAAGGACGGCTCCACCCGTCAGCTTGTCGCCTACCTGCAGGCTTAGGGCGGGTCAGCCGGCCAGCCCGTCGGCGAGGAAAAGCGCGCAGCCCGAGAGCGCGAGGTAGTCATCTTCGACGATCGAGACCGCGAATTCCTGCATGAACCCGGAAAACCGCCCCTTGTCGGCAAAAGCCTCGGCAAATCCGAAGCGTTCGTAATAGGGCGTGAAGGCGCGGGCGACGCCGCCGATGAGATGGATCCCGGCATAGGGCACATGGATCAGCGCCAGATCGCCGGCGACCGCCCCCAGAAGGCGCACGAAATCGCGGCCGGTCCTCTCCGCGAGGGGGTCGGTGCCCGCCGCCATCGCGGCCATGATCTCGGCCGCCTTGAGCCCGGTCTTCGCCCCGGCCTTCTCCGCGTGGAAAGCGTGGAGCCGTTCCAGACCACGGCCCGACAGCACATCCTCGACACCGGCAAAGCCGTGCACCTTTTCGACCGAGCGCATCAGCGCAAGGTCGCCCTCGCTGCGCACCGGCAAGGTGACATGGCCACATTCCGACGGCACCACCAGCCGCCCGCCCGGCGCATGATGCACCGGGGCGGCGTTGAAGCCGGTGCCGACGCCGATCACCAGACGTGAGGCCCTGGGCCTGCCGCTCGCCGGTCGCGCGATGACCGGCCTGAGAAAGGCCGGATCAAGCGCGTCGAGCCCGTGGCCCTGGGCCTCAAGGTCATTCAGCACCGCGACACGCGCGGCCCCGGTCGCTGCGGTGACGCCGGCGCCGTCGATGGTCCAGTCGAGGTTGGTCATATGGGCCACGCCATGGTCCACCGGACCGGCGACGGCGACACAGGTCCCGTCAACGGCAGGGGTGCCCGCATCGGCCAGATAGCGGGTCAGCACCTCACCGAGCCCCGAATGCTCGGCATTGGCGAAGCGACGGATCGAGGCGCGGTCGATCACGGCACCCCTCGCCAAAGCGACCCTTGTGTTCGTTCCGCCGATATCGGCAACCAGAGACTGCGTCATGGACTATCCGCCTGAACCTTTACCGCGCGGAAAGCGCGGCGGCCAATGCGTGATAGGACGCTTTCGGGTGACGCTGCAAGGAGCTTGAATCGATATAAACCAGCCCGAAGCGGCGGTCATAGCCCAGCGACCATTCGTAGTTGTCGAGCAGCGACCAGTAGAAGAAGCCCCTGATATCGTCGCCCGCCGCGATCCGCCTGCGCACCACGTCGAGATGACGCTCCATGAAGGCGATGCGCTCGGGGTCCTCGACACGGTTACCGTTCAGGGTATCGCGCCAGGACATGCCGTTCTCGGTGACGTAAAGCGGCAGGCCCTTGGCCTGCTCGGTCGACAGCCGCTTGAGGAAGAACTCCAGCCCCTCGGGATAGATCTCCCAGTCCATCGAGGTCTTGGGGAGTGGTCCTGCAACGCTCCGGGTTGCGGGCCAGAGCGTGCCCGGCGCGTCAGCATAGAGGTGACGGGTGTAGTAGTTGACACCGAGCCAGTCGATCGGCTGGCTGATCCGCTCCATCTGGCCCTCCCATCCCTTCGGCATCCAGGGGCCGAGGCCCGCAAGCGCCGCGTCGGGATAGCGCCCGGAGCGCACCGCTTCGACGAACCAGCGGTTGTAGATCGCATCCTCGCGCGCAGCGGCGGCGCGGTCGGCGTCGCTGTCGGTTGCGGCACCGCAATATTCGAAGTTGAGAACGAGGCCGAGGTTCGTGTGCCCGTCGGCCCGCAGCGCCGCGGTGGTGTCGCCATGGGCAAGAAGGACATGGTGCATGGCATGGGCGGCGGCGCGGATATCGCGCAGACCTGGCGCATGGAGCCCCAGGAAATGCGACAGCCAGGCGATGCACCAGGGCTCATTCAGCGTGGCGGTGGTGGCGACCCGGTCGCCGATCCGGCCCATCACCAGGCGGGCGTAGTCGGTGAACCATCCGGCGATGTCGGGACTGGTCCAGCCGCCGCGCATCGCGAGGTCGGAGGGCAGGTCCCAGTGATAGAGCGTCAGAAACGGTTTCAGCCCGCGCGCCAGCATCCCGTCAACGAGGCGATCGTAGAAATCGAGCCCTTCGGGATTTGCCGCGCCGCGCCCGTCGGGCTGGACGCGCGCCCAGCTTGTCGAGAAGCGGTAGGCGTCGAACCCGGCATCGCGGATCAGGTCCAGATCCTGTTCCCAGTGATGGTAATGGTCGCAGGCCGTCGCGCCGTTTTCGCCATTCAGGACATTGCCTGGCGTCGCGGCAAAGCTGTCCCAATGGCTTGTGCCGGCGCCGCCGAAGCGCGCGCCTTCGATCTGGTACGCCGACGTGGCGGCGCCAAAGAGGAAACCGTCGGGGAAGTCTTGGCGGGACAGGCGCATGGCTCTGGGGCTTTCCGGGATCAGGTGCGGGAGGGCGCGGGGCCCGTCGATTGGCCGATGGTCAGTTGCGCCTCAAGCAGGCGGTCGAGATGAGGCAGGGTGGGGTCGGCGATGCGACGCAGCAGCATGTCGGCGGCGATCCGCCCGGCCTCGCGCACCGAAGACCGGACCGCAGTAAAGACCGGAATGTCGTCGCCGTTGCGCAGGTAGCTGAGATCGTCGTCATGGGTGACAATGGAAATGTCGCGGCCCATGTGCCGGTCGGTTTCCTCGATCGCGCGACGCACGCCGATGGCGATCAGCATGGAGGAAACGAGAAAGGCGGTCGGCGGCGTGGCGCTGGCGAGCAGGTCCGCCGCGGCCCGGTGGCCGTAACTTTCAGTCATCTCCTCGCTCCGCATCAGTGCCGTATCGGGGCTGACACCGGCATCACGCAACGCCGCTTCAAAGCCCGCGCGGCGGCGGATCGCGAAATCCATGATCTCCGGCCCGTTCAGGAACCCGATGCGACGATGCCCGAGGTCGAGCAGGAAGCGCGTTGCGCGTTCGAAGGCGCGGCGGTTGTTCACGTCAAGCCAGGAATAGGCCAGCGGACAGCCGGACGAGCGGCCATGAACCAGGAAGGGCAGGCCGATGGCGTCAAGCTGATGGATGCGGGAATCGTTCAGACGCGGCGAGTGGACGATCACGCCGTCCACATTCCCCTTGGACTTCATCTCGCGATAAACCCGTTCTTCGTCGCTGCCGCTGACGACCGAAATCAGCATGTCGTAACCGGCCTTGGAATAGCTCTCGCCCGCACCGGCGATGAAATCCGCGAAAATCGGGTTCACGATCTCGAACTCGGCCGAAATCGGGATGACATGACCGATCGCCATCGCCCGCCCGGTGGCAAGGCCCTTGGCGCGCGTGTTCGGCCGGTAGTTGTGCTGCCGGGCCGCGTCCATCACCCGGCGACGGGTCTCTGCAGCAACTTCCGGATAGCCGTTCAGCGCCCGGCTGACGGTCGTCTGTGACAGGCCGAGCTGTTCCGAAAGCTGTTTCAGGTTCATTGCGAGGACATTCAAAGCGCTTCGAGTGTCCAGAAGGTAGCGAGACGGCGGCAAGGCGTCAACGACCGTGAATTGCTGCGCTTGCAGCATGGATTCGGCGCGCCGCAGCAGTTTTTGTTCCTTAAAGCGCTTTGAATTGACAGGTGCGGTCGCGCTCGGCATGGTGCGTCGGACCAAAGCGCTTTGAGAATCGGGTGCATTGGGCAGGATGTGGGGCGCGGCCCCAGATGGGAGGATCGCATGAAACGGATGTTGTACGCGGGCGCAGCCGCGCTGGCGCTTTGCGCAGGTGTCGCGGGCGCGCAGGACCTGAAATTCAAGCCGGGCGAAGATGCGCGGTTCAACTGGAAGAGTTACGAGGACTTCGCTGCGGCGCACGATCTTGACGGGCAGTCGCTGTCGATCTTCGGGCCATGGCGCGGGGAAGACCAGGCGCTGGTCGAAACCATGCTCGCCTATTTCTCGGCGGCGACGGGCGTGACGGTGAGCTACTCATCCTCCGAGAACTATGAACAGCAGATCGTAATCGACACGCAGGCCGGCTCGCCCCCTGATATTGCGGTGCTGCCGCAGCCCGGCCTGATCGCGGACCTTGCCTCCAAGGGACTTCTGACGCCGCTCGGCGACGACACGGCGGCCTGGCTCAAGGACAGCTACGCCGCCGGCGAAAGCTGGGTGAAGCTCGGCAGCTACAAGGGCAAGGACGGGACCGAGGCGCTTTATGCCTTTCCCTACAAGATCGACGTGAAGTCGCTGGTCTGGTATGTGCCCGACAACTTCGACGATGCGGGCTATGAAGTGCCGCAGACGATGGAAGACCTTAAGGCGCTGACCGAACAGATCGTTGCCGATGGCGGCACGCCCTGGTGCATCGGCCTTGGCTCGGGTGGCGCGACCGGCTGGCCTGCGACCGACTGGGTCGAGGACATGTTGCTGCGGACCGCCGCGCCGGACACCTATGACAAGTGGGTCAGCCACGAGATTGCCTTCAACGACCCGGCGGTGATCGCGGCGATCGACGAATTCGGCTGGTTCGCGAAGAACGACGCCTTCGTGGCCGGCGGCGCGGGCACGGTCGCCTCGACCGACTTCCGCGACAGCCCCAAGGGCCTCTTCTCGTCGCCGCCGCAGTGCTACCTGCACCATCAGGCCTCGTTCATCCCGTCCTTCTTCCCGGAGGGGACCAAGCTTGGCGTCGATGCCGACTTCTTCTACATGCCCGCCTACGCCGGCAAGGATCTCGGCAAGCCGGTGCTGGGTGCTGGTACGCTCGCCATGATCACCAAGGACACCGAAGCCTCGCGCACCTTCATCGAGTGGCTGAAGACGCCGATCGCGCATGAGGTCTGGATGGCCGGGTCGGGCTTCCTTACGCCGCTGAAAAGCGCCAATCTCGATGCGTATGGCAGCGAGGCGTTGCGCAAGCAGGGCGAGATCCTGACCAACGCCACCACCTTCCGCTTTGACGGCTCGGACCTGATGCCCGGCGCCGTCGGTGCCGGCACCTTCTGGACCGGCATGGTCGACTATGTCGGCGGCAAATCCGCCGAAGAGGTTGCCGCCACGGTCGAGGCATCCTGGCCGAAGTGATCTGAGCGCACGACCCGCGCGCCGGTCCGGCGTCTTCGGATGCCGGACCGGACCGCACCATGCAACGATCCGCACCATCCTGGGAGGGGCAGATGCATCCGGCACTTCAGGCGCTTGTCACCATCGTCGTCGGCGTCGGCGGCTGCGTGGGCTATTTCTACGCGTCGAACCTCGTGCTCGACAGGGTTCTCTATCCTGCCACGGGACCGAACGCCTCGCGCAACATCAACCGCGCGAACCTGATCCGGCCTTGGCTGTTCCTGATGCCCGCGATCGTCGCCCTTGGCCTCTACCTCGCCTATCCGGTCTTTGCGACCGCCTGGCTCTCGCTCAACCGCGACGGCTCCTTCGTCGGGCTCGAGAATTACAGCCGGATGATGAGCGAGGGGAAATTCTGGGAATCGATGCGCAACAACCTTCTGTGGCTTGTCGTGGTGCCGGCGATGTCCACCGCCTTCGGCCTTCTGGTGGCACAGCTCACCGACCGCATCTGGTGGGGCAACATCGCGAAATCGCTGATCTTCATGCCGATGGCGATCTCGTTCGTCGGCGCCTCGGTGATCTGGAAGCTGATCTATGACACGCGGCCCGTCGAACAGGATCAGATCGGGCTTCTGAATGCGCTCTGGCTGAGTTTCGAAGGCGGCATCGGCTCCGTGATCTTCCTTCGGGTCGTGCCGGTTGTGCTGCTGCTGGGGTTTGCCGTCATGGTCGCCTGGGTCGCCTGGGCCTTCGTCAGGCCCATGTTCGGGGGCGGGCCGTCCGAGGACCGCGGCGCGGGCTTTCTGCCGCTCAGGCTGTTCGTGGCGGCGGCGGCGCTCTGGCTCTTGTGGAAATCCGCGGCGGGCGTTCTCGGTGTGACCACCTCTGCGCTGCCCTACGGTGTGCCGCAGACCTGGCTGACGCTGCCTTACTGGAACAACTTCTTCCTGATGGCGGTGCTGGTCTGGATTCAGGCCGGCTTTGCCATGGTGATCCTCTCGGCCGCGCTGCGCGCAATCCCCGAAGAGACGCTGGAGGCCGCGATTCTCGACGGTGCCAACCCGTTCCAGATCTTCTTCAAGATCAAGGTGCCGCAGATCATGGGCACGATCGTCGTGGTCTGGACCACGATCACCATCGTCGTGCTCAAGGTCTTCGACATCGTCCTCGCCATGACCAACGGCCAGTGGGAGACGCAGGTCCTTGCCAACTACATGTACGACAAGTTCTTCCGCGCCTTTGACGTGGGCGTGGGCTCTGCCGCGGCGATGATCATCATGCTCCTGGTCACGCCGATCCTGGTCTGGAACGTCTACAACGTT
Source organism: Albidovulum sp. (assembly GCA_041739655.1). GTDB lineage: Bacteria > Pseudomonadota > Alphaproteobacteria > Rhodobacterales > Rhodobacteraceae > Albidovulum. The sequence continues at coordinate 14,755 of JBGSNN010000153.1, forward strand.
CGCAAAGAGATGAAATAGGGGACCACGGACATGGACAGCATCGCCGGTCGCAAGTCCGCTCTGGTCTGGGCGGTTCACCTTTCGGTTCTCTTTCTCGTGACGCTCTGGGTCCTGCCGACCTTCGGGCTTCTGGTCTCGTCGTTCCGGACGGGCGACCAGATTTCCGGCTCGGGCTGGTGGAAGTCGATGACCACACAGGAACAGGTGCTGTCGCCGATCCGGGTCGAGGGGCAGGAGGTGCAGAAGGACGGCGCCTATGTCATCGAAGGCACGCTGTTCCCTGCCGGCACCTCCACGGTCAGCGCCTGGGGCACCTCGTCGCGCGCCGTTGACGCCTTCAAGCCCGGCGAGCCGGCCGATCTTGGCGACGGGCAGACCCTGACGCTCGACACGCAGGGCAACTATGTGCTGACCTCGCCGACCTCGCTGGAAGGCACGCGGTTGCCGCGGATCTTCGCCACCGCCTCGCGGCCGCCGGAGTTCTCGCTCAGCAACTACCGTCAGGTGCTGTTCGGCCAGAATACCGGCGTCGGCATCGGGCAGGCCTTCCTCAACACCGCGACCGTGGCGATCCCGGCGACGATCATCCCGATCCTGGTCGCCGCCTTCGCCGCCTATGCCCTGGCTTGGATGGACTTTCGCGGCCGCGCGCTTCTCGTCGCCGCCGTTGTCGGCCTCCTGGTCGTGCCCTTGCAGCTTGCGCTGATTCCGCTTCTCCAATTCCACAACTGGATCGGCATCGGCAAGGGCTACCTTGGCATCTGGATGGCGCACACCGGCTTTGGCCTGCCGCTCGCCATCTATCTCCTGCGCAACTACATGGTCGGGCTGCCGCGCGACATCATCGAGAATGCCCGCGTCGATGGCGCGAGCGAGTTCCAGATCTTCATCAAGATCATCCTGCCGCTCAGCTTTCCGGCGCTCGCCTCCTTCGCCATCTTCCAGTTCCTCTGGACCTGGAACGACCTTCTGGTGGCGCTGGTGTTCCTCGGCACAGGCAACGATCAGCTTGTCCTGACCGGCGCGCTGGTCAACCTCCTGGGCTCGCGCGGCGGCGACTGGGAAATCCTGGCGACCTCGGCCTTCGTCTCGATCGCGGTGCCGCTGTTCGTCTTTTTTGCGATGCAGAAATACCTCGTGCGCGGCCTTCTGGCCGGCTCGGTGAAGTGAGACCGTGATGACAGCAATGGAGCATGTCGGCCAGATCGGCGGGCGCAAGGACAAGGACTGGTGGCGCGGCGCCGTGATCTACCAGATCTATCCGCGCAGCTTTCAGGATTCGAATGCCGACGGCATCGGCGATCTGCCGGGCATCACCCGCCGTCTTGACCATGTGGCCGGGCTAGGCGCCGATGCGGTCTGGATCTCGCCCTTCTTCACCTCGCCGATGAAGGACTTCGGCTATGACGTGTCGGACTACTGCGACATCGATCCGATGTTCGGAACGCTCGCCGATTTCGACGCCCTGGTGGCCGAGGCGCACCGGCTGGGCCTGAGGGTGATGATCGACCTCGTCTTGTCGCATACCTCCGACCAGCATCCCTGGTTCCGGGATAGCCGCAGGGACCGCAGCAATCGCAAGGCCGACTGGTACGTCTGGGCCGATCCGAAACCGGACGGGACGCCGCCGAACAACTGGCTCTCGATCTTCGGTGGTTCCGCCTGGACCTGGGACGGGCGGCGGATGCAGTATTATCTGCACAACTTCCTGACCTCGCAGCCCGATCTGAATTTCCACACGCCCGAGGTGCAGGAGGCGCTTCTGGATGTCGCCCGCTTCTGGCTTGACCGCGGTGTGGACGGCTTCCGGCTTGACACCATCAACTTCTACTTCGCCGACAAGCTGCTGCGCGACAACCCCGCGCTGCCGCCGGAAAAGCGCAATGATTCCATCGCGCCCGCGGTGAACCCCTATAACTGGCAAGAGCATATCCATTCCAAGAACCAGCCGGAGAACCTTGATTTCCTTCGCCGCCTGCGCGCGGTGATGGAGCCCTATGGCGCCGCCGCCGTGGGCGAGGTTGGCGATGCCCAGCGCGGGCTTGAGATCATGGGGCAGTACACCTCGGGCGATGACCTGATGCAGATGTGCTATGCCTTCGAGTTCCTCGCCAAGGACAAGCTGACCGCCGCGCGGGTCGCAGAGACTTTCGCCAAGCTTGAGAAGGCCGCGCCCGATGGCTGGGCTTGCTGGGCGTTCTCCAACCATGATGTGATGCGCCACTATTCGCGCTGGGGCCTGACCGATGACGCCGCCAAGGCCTATGCCACGCTTCTGATGTGCCTGCGCGGATCGACCTGCATCTATCAGGGCGAGGAACTGGGCCTGCCCGAGGCCGATCTTGCCTTCGAGGACCTGCGCGACCCCTACGGCATCGAGTTCTGGCCCGAGTTCAAGGGCCGCGACGGCTGCCGGACGCCGATGGTCTGGGACCGCGACAACCTGAACGGCGGATTTTCCGATGCCCGACCCTGGCTGCCGGTTCCGGCAGAACATCTGGCGAAGGCGGTTGCGTCGCAGGCGGACGATCCCGCGGGACTGCCCACCCATTACCGCCGTGCCATCGCGCTGCGCCATGCGCATCCGGCGCTCCGCGTCGGCACGCAGGATGAGATGCGGACCGAGGGCGATGTGATCCGCTTCGTCCGTGCCGGTCCGGGCGAACGCATCTTCGTCGCCGTGAACCTGTCCGAGGCGCCTGCCCGCATCGCCGCGCCGGGACCGGGATGGCAGATGATCGGGGCAGAGCTTGGCAGCGCCACGCCTGCCACGGACGGAACGATTGATCTTGGCCCATGGCAGTGCTGCCTGATGGCCGGACGCACCGAGTGAGGAGGGGGACGGCATGGCCGATGTGAAACTGACCGACGTTGAGAAGGCCTATGGCGAGGTCAAGGTTCTCAAGAACATCAACCTCGACATCGCCGAGGGCGAACTCGTCGTCTTTGTCGGCCCCTCGGGCTGCGGCAAGTCGACTTTGCTTCGAATGATCGCCGGACTCGAGGAGATTTCCTACGGCGACATGCAAATCGATGGCAAGCACGTTAACCAGATGCCCCCGTCCAAGCGTGGCATCGCCATGGTGTTCCAGTCCTATGCTCTTTATCCGCACATGACGGTGCGCGACAACATGGCATTCGGGATGAAGATTGCGAAAAAACCGATCGCCGAGATCAACGCATCCGTGGAGAATGCGGCACGTCTCTTGCAACTCACGCAATATCTCGACCGCCTCCCCAAGGCGCTCTCCGGCGGGCAGCGCCAGCGGGTCGCGATCGGGCGCGCGATCGTGCGCGATCCGAAGGTCTTCCTGTTCGATGAACCGTTGTCGAATCTCGATGCGGCGTTGCGTGTCGCGACAAGGATCGAGATCGCGCAACTGAAGGAGCGTCTGGCAAGCTCGACGATGATTTATGTCACCCACGACCAAGTGGAGGCCATGACCCTTGCGACGCGGATCGTCGTGCTCAGCGCCGGCAATATCGAACAGGTTGGTACTCCGCTGGAGCTTTACGAACGACCGGGCAATGTGTTCGTGGCGCGGTTCATCGGGTCACCGGCCATGAACATTCTGCCTGGAAGGATCGTGTCGACGGGTGCCGAGACGGGGGTGGACGTCGCCGGGATCGGGGTCGTCGAAACGCCAATCCAGAGCAAGGCGTCCGACATGGGCGCGTCGGTCAGCCTCGGCGTGCGGCCCGAGGATCTAGCGCCAACCGACGGGCCGGCGGTCTTTGTCGGAGAGGTCTCGATCGTGGAGATCCTTGGCGAGACAACTTTGATTTATTTCACGCCGCAGGGCGAGGCGGAGGGGTTCATCGCGAAGATGCCGGGGATCCACCACTTCAAGCGGGGTCAGACAGTGCGTCTTGCCGCCGATGCGCGCAAGCTTCACCTGTTTGACACGAAGGGCATATCGTTCTTGTATCGGTGATCGCCTGTTTCGCATTGCGAACCGGGTCGCCGTTCGATAATTCAAACTCCGTGAAGAATTGACGTCACGACCGGCCCATGGAGTTGCGACATGTTTCTCGTTTGTGGCGATTCGTTGTTCGACATCTTTCTGGAGGGGGAAACCGGTCCAGGCGCGATGACATTCGCCGCCCGTGCGGGTGGCTCGCCGTTCAATGTCGCACTGGGTCTGTCCCGACTGGGATGCGACGCAGGCCTGCTCACGGGGCTGTCGAGCGACATGCTCGGCAAACGTCTGACGCAAGTACTCGCTAGAGAAGAGGTGTCGACCGCCTATGCCCTGGCCACGACGCGCCCGACCACGATCAGCCTAGTCGGTCTGGATGCCGCTGGCGTGCCCGAGTACCAGTTCTACGGCAACGGATCGGCCGATATCGGCGTGACGCCTGCTGATCTGCGGCCGTTGGGGCCGGAGGTGACAGGTCTGCATTTCGGGTCCTATTCACTCGCGATTTCGCCGGTGGCGGATGCCTTTGCGGCCCTTGCTTCGGCCGAGGCGCATCGCTTCATTTCCGTCGATCCGAACATCCGTCCGACCATCGAACCCGACATGTCCGTCTGGCGCGCGCGTCTGGACGTGCTGTTTCCCTTGGCCGATCTGGTCAAGACCAGCGCCGAGGATCTGACCATGCTGATACCGGGCGTCACGGCGGAGGCATTCGCGACCGACCTGCTCGGCCGTGGTGTCCAGTTAGTCGTCGTGACCGATGGCGGCGCGGCGGCGCTCGGGTGGACCTCGGCAGGTCTACATGCGGTTGCTCGCCCGCCAAAGGTCGCCGTGGTCGATACGGTCGGAGCCGGTGATACGTTTCAGGCGGCCCTCATTGCACAGCTATGCCGTCATTCCGAAGGACCAAAAGCAGGGGTCGCGGCACTTGATGCAGCTGGTCTGGAGACGATGCTGGACTATGCCGCGCGTGCTGCAGCGATTACTTGTTCCCGGCGCGGGGCCGATCTGCCGCGCGCCGCCGACCTGATTGAATAGAGGCTATTGATGGTTTCCACAGTCATACCTGTAAAGCCTTTCGACCTGGTCGTGTTCGGTGCAACCGGCGATCTGTCGAAGCGCAAGATCCTCCCCAGCCTCTATCGTCGGCTGGCGGTGCATCAGATGCCGGACACCGCGCGGATCATCGGGGCTGCGCGCACCAAGATGAGCCGTGCCGAGTTCCGCAAGCAGGCGGGCGCCGCCCTCGAGGAGTTCGTGGCCCCCTCGCTTCTTGTGCCCGAACTGGTCCAGCAATTCCTGAACTGTGTCGATTACGTCACCGTGGACGCCGCGGGGGAGGATGGCTGGGCGCAGCTCGCCAAGAAACTGGACGAGAAGCCGGACCACACACGCGCATTCTACCTCTCGGTCGCGCCAGGCTTGTTTGCGACGATCTCGGACAAGCTCGCCGCGGCGGGGGTCGCGACGCCCGAGAGCCGGATCGTCGTGGAGAAGCCGCTCGGCAATGATCTTGAGAGCGCCCGGGCGCTGAACGCACAACTGTCCAAGAATTTCGATGAACAGCAGATCTACAGGATCGATCACTACCTCGGGAAAGAGACAGTCCAGAACCTGATGGCGATCCGGTTCGCCAATGCCTTGTTCGAACCCCTGTGGAACGCGCGCTTCATTGATCACGTTCAGATCACCGTAGCTGAGAACATCGGCGTCGCAGGCCGCGGCGAATACTACGACAAATCAGGCGCCATGCGGGACATGGTGCAGAACCACATGATGCAGTTGTTGTGCCTGACGGCGATGGAGCCGCCGGCACATTTCGAACCGAACTCGGTTCGGGACGAAAAGCTGAAGGTGATCCGCTCGCTTGATCCGCTGCGATTGTCCGACACGGTGCGCGGGCAGTACCGGGCGACGCCCGGCGGCACGAGCTATCTTGAGGACGTGAAGAATCCTGCGAGCCGGACCGAGAGCTTTGTCGCGATCCGGGCGCATATCTCCAACTGGCGTTGGTCCGGCACGCCGTTCTATTTGCGTACGGGAAAGAAGCTGAGCGCGCGGCTGTCGGAAATCGCGGTTATCTTCCGGGATCCACCGCACTCGATCTTTCCCAAGGTGGACGGCTTGCGCGGCAATGCGCTCATCATTCGCCTTCAACCCGACGAAGGCATCACGTTGCGGATGACGATAAAGGAGCCGGGTCCCGGTGGCATGCGGCTGACCGAGGTCCCGCTCGACATGACCTTTGCGGATGCACTGGGTGACGACGGCGGCATTCCGGAAGCCTATGAGCGGCTGATCATGGACGTGATCCGCGGCGATCAGACGCTGTTCATGCGTGGCGACGAGGTCGAGGCCGCCTGGGCGTGGACCGATCCGATCATTGCCGCCTGGACCGAAAGTGGCTCGAAGCCCCAACCTTATGATCCCGGTGGCGCGGGACCGATCGACGCCTACAAGCTTACAAGCTCGGACGGGCACCTTTGGCGGGAGATTTGCTGGTGATCGAGGTCGCAAGACAGACCTATCCTGATCGCGACACGCTGATGCGTGGTCTTGCGGAGTTGGTGGCCGATCAGTTGCGCGCCGCGCATGCCACGCGCCAGCATGCGGCCCCTGACGCACGGCGTCGCGTGACGCTGGCCGTCCCGGGAGGCACGACGCCGGGGCCGTTCCTGTCAAATCTGTCGCAAGCCGATATCGTCTGGGGTGACGTTGACGTGATGCTGACCGACGAGCGTCTGGTTCTGGAGACAAGCCCTCGTGCGAACAGTCGTTTGCTGCGTGAGACCTTGCTGCAAGGGCGCGCGTCCGCAGCGCATTTCGTGCATTTTCACCCCGTCGGGACTCAAATCGACCTGGTGTTGGACGTGATCCGCGCGCGGGTCGACGCGATCGTGCCGATCGATGTGCTAGTGCTCGGGATGGGAGTTGACATGCATACCGCTTCGCTTTTTCCGGATGCGCAAGGTCTGGGAGAAGCATTGGCGAAGGATGCACCTTCCCTCGTGCGGATCGAGCCGAAGGATCAACCCGAACATCGATTGACGCTGTCTGCGGAGGTTCTTCGCGGGGCGCGGGTCATTCATCTGCTGATTACCGGGCAGGACAAGCTGGTGGCACTCGACAATGCGTTGGCGGGCGGACCAGCGGACGAAGCACCCGTTCGCGCCGTGCTTTCTGCGCCCTGTCCGGTTACTGTTCATTACGCCGACTGACAATGTCGATCCACCCAAGGAGGGATCCATGAGCCTCAACGCCACCGTAGCCAACGTGACCGGCCGCATCGTGGAGCGCTCTGCACCGCTGCGCGGCCCGTATCTTGACCGCATCGCGTGCGCCCGTGACGAGCGACCGAGGCGCGCCCATCTGTCCTGCGGCAATCAGGCCCACGCGTATGCCGCAATGCCGGATGGGGACAAGAATGCGCTAGTCGCGGAAAGTGCCGGGAATCTTGGCATTATCACCGCCTTCAACGACATGCTCTCGGCGCATCAACCTTACGAGCGCTTTCCTGATGTGATCCGTGCTGCTGCAAGAGCCGTCGGCGGGACAGCCCAGGTCGCTGGCGGCGTCCCCGCGATGTGCGACGGGGTCACGCAGGGTCAGCCGGGCATGGAGTTGTCGCTGTTTTCGCGGGACGTGATCGCGATGGCGGCGGCTGTCGCTCTCAGCCACAACGTCTTTGACAGCACGGTCTATCTCGGGGTTTGCGACAAGATCGTGCCGGGGCTGGTGATCGCCGCCGCCACATTCGGTCATTTGCCGGCGGTGTTTCTGCCGGCGGGCCCCATGCCCTCGGGCATTCCAAATGACGAAAAGTCGAAGGTCCGTCAGCAATTCGCGGCTGGCGAAATCGGGCGTGACAAGCTGATGGAGGCCGAGATGGCCTCCTATCACGGGCCGGGCACCTGCACATTCTACGGTACGGCCAACACCAACCAGATGTTGATGGAGTTCATGGGCCTGCACCTGCCGGGAGCCAGTTTTGTAAATCCGAACACGCCCTTGCGAGAGGCGCTTACCGTGGAAGGGGCCAAGCGGGCGCTGGCGATTTCCGCGCTTGGCAACGAATACACGCCCGCCGCGGATATCCTCGACGAGCGGGCCTTCGTGAACGGCATCGTCGGCCTGAACGCCACGGGTGGATCGACAAACCTGCTGATCCATCTGATCGCCATGGCGCGGGCGGCCGGGATCGTCCTCGACTGGGAGGATTTCGCCGAATTGTCCGATGCAACCCCGCTGATGGCGCGGGTCTATCCCAACGGCCTTGCGGATGTGAACCATTTCCACGCCGCGGGCGGCCTCGGCTACATGATCGGCGAATTGCTCGACGCAGGCCTTCTGCACCCCGACACCCGGACCGTCGCGGGCGACGGACTTGCGCGCTATGCTCAGGAGCCGAAACTGATCGATGGAGCGCTCGTCTGGCAAGAAGGTGCAGGCCAGACGCTGAACGAGAAGATCCTGCGGCCCGTAAAGGATCCCTTCGCCGCAAGCGGCGGCACACGGCGACTGAAAGGCAATCTCGGCACTGGCGTCATGAAGGTATCGGCCGTGGCGCCTGAGCGGCAGGCGATCGAGGCGCCCGTCCGGGTCTTTCACGACCAGGAAGAGGTCAAGCGCGCCTTTCGCGCCGGCGAGATCGTCTCTGACACTGTCGTCGTCGTGCGCTTTCAGGGGCCCAAGGCCAACGGCATGCCCGAATTGCACAGTCTGACTCCTATCCTCGCCGTGTTGCAGGACAAGGGGCTGAAGGTTGCATTGGTGACCGATGGACGCATGTCCGGCGCCTCGGGCAAGGTGCCTTCGGCGATCCACGTCAGCCCGGAGGCGCTCGATGGAGGCCCCTTGGCGAAGCTCAAGGACGGCGACGTGGTGCGGGTCGACGCGATTGCGGGAACGCTCGATGTTTTGACACCCGGCGTGCTCGACCGGCCGAACGTCCGGCCGGACCTGTCGGCCAACAACTTCGGGCTCGGGCGTGAACTGTTCGCGGCCTTCCGTTCGCATGTCGGCGCGGCAGAGGCTGGCGCCTCGCCGCTGTTCTGAACGCGCCGCATGCCGCTCAATCAGGAAAGGGCAAACCCATGACACCCAGGGACGCCTCCGCCTTCGCCCGCGAGATCTGTGGTCTTGCGCCGGTCATACCCGTGATCGTTGTCGATGACGCAGCCCATGCGCGACCCCTGGCGGAGGCGCTGGTCTCCGGGGGTCTGCCTGTACTGGAGGTGACGCTGCGCACGCCTGCGGCGCTTGATGCGATCCGCGCGATGGCGGAGGTCAAGGGTGGGGTTGTGGGCGCGGGCACGCTGATCCGTCCCGAGGATGTGCGTGCGGCGAAGGCTGCGGGCGCCCGCTTTGGCGTCTCGCCGGGCGTGACGGATGAATTGCTTGCGGCCTGCGAAGCCGAGGGCCTGCCGCTGCTGGCCGGGACCGCGACGGTGTCAGAGGCGATGCGGATGCTGGCGCGCGGGTATGACGTGGCGAAGTTCTTTCCGGCCGAGGCGAATGGCGGCGCGCCTGCGCTCAAGGCTTTCGGTGGCCCGCTGCCGCAAATGAGCTATTGCCCGACCGGAGGCGTCACGCCGCAAAACGCTCCGGATTATCTCAGACTTCCCAACGTGCTCTGCGTCGGGGGATCCTGGGTCGCCGGCCCGGCGATGATGAAGGCGGGCCAATGGGCCGAGATAGAAGACCTCGCCCGCGTCGCGAGCCAGCTCAAGCGGGGGGCGTGATGCGCGCGAAACTCGAAGCCATCTGGGCGGAGCTGGATGCGGCGGGGCGCGTCGCAGAGGAGCGGCGGATTAAGGTCCTCTTTGATCGAAACCCGGACCGGTTCCGGGAATTTTCGGTCCGGCTTGGCGAGATGCTGCTCGATTTTTCAAAGACGAACATCGACGCGCATGCCCTGACCCTGCTGATCCAGCTCGCCGAGGCGGCGGGTGTTCCGGCGCGCCGGGATGCGATGTTCCGGGGCGATCCGATCAATGCGACCGAAGGCCGCGCAGTGCTGCATACGGCGCTGCGCAACCGCTCGAACGTGCCTGTTCTCGTCGACGGCAAGGACGTGATGCCGGACGTCAACGCCGTGCTCGACAGAATGGCCGCCTTTGCGAATGGCGTTCGCGACGGCTCGATCGCCGGAACGGGCGGGCGCTTCACCGATGTGGTGAGTATCGGCATCGGCGGCTCGGATCTGGGGCCGGCCATGGCGACATTGGCGCTGGCGCCCTATCACGACGGGCCGCGGCTGCATTATGTCTCGAATGTCGACGGCGCACATGTGCACGACACCCTTGCCCGGCTGGATCCGAAGACGACGCTGGTCATCGTCGCATCCAAGACCTTCACTACGATCGAGACAATGACCAACGCCCGCACCGCTCAGGCATGGCTCGAAGCCGCGCTGGGGGAAGGCGCGGACCGGCATTTTGCCGCCGTTTCCACCGCTGTGGACAAGACAGCTGCTTTTGGCGTTGATCCCGCGCGGGTCTTTGGGTTCTGGGACTGGGTCGGGGGGCGGTATTCCGTCTGGGGCGCCGTCGGGCTTCCGCTGATGATCGCGATCGGCCCCGCACGGTTTACCGAGTTCCTGGCTGGCGCGCATGAGATGGATCGCCATTTCACAACGGCGCCGCTGCCCCAGAACATGCCGGTCCTGCTCGGATTGATCGGGATATGGCATCGCAATGTGCGCGACTACTCTTCGCGGGCGGTCCTGCCCTACGACCAGCGGCTGTCGCAGTTGCCGGCCTATCTCCAGCAACTCGACATGGAATCGAATGGCAAGCGCGTCGCGAGCGACGGTCAGGCCCTGACGCGCGCCTCGGGGCCGATCGTCTGGGGCGAGCCGGGGACCAATGGCCAGCATGCCTTCTACCAGCTGCTTCATCAGGGAACGAATGTCATTCCCGCAGAGTTTCTGGTCGCGGCGAACGGGCACGAGACCGATTTGCGCCACCAGCACGAACTTTTGCTGGCCAACTGCCTTGCGCAAGCCGAGGCGCTGATGCTCGGGCGCGACCTCACGGCCGCAGCGGCAACGGTCAAGGACCCAAGTCTCGCCCCGCACAAGGTCTTCCCCGGAGATCGCCCCTCCACGATGCTGATCTACGACCAGCTCGATCCCACGACCTTGGGACGGATCGTCGCGCTCTATGAGCACCGGGTTTTCGTCGAAGGCGCCATCTGGGGTTTGAACAGCTTCGATCAGTGGGGTGTGGAGTTGGGCAAGGAACTCGCCACGGACCTGCTGCCGCTTGTTCGGTCGGGTTCGGGCTTCGAGGCAAAGGACGGCTCCACGGCGGGCCTTCTCTCGGCACTCACGGCATTGCGTCACTGAGGCCCGCCACGGACGACATTCGCCTCATCCATGGAGATGCGGAACTCCTCATCGTCGAGAAACCTTCGGGGCTCTTGTCGGTGCCGGCAAAGCCGCCCGGACCCGCAGATTGCGTCGAGGCCAGGCTTCGTGCAGCATTCCCGGAAACGCTTCTGATCCATCGTCTCGACAAGGACACCTCGGGTGTGATGGTCTTCGCCCGAAGCCGGCTCGCCCAGCGCCACCTCAACTGGCAGTTCGAACGGCGACAGGTGCGCAAGACCTATGTCGCCCGGGTCTGGGGCGAAGTGGCGCTTGAGGCCGGACGCATCGAGGCCCCGCTCATTTGCGACTGGCCGAACCGCCCGCGCCAGATGGTCAGCGCTCGGTTTGGCAAGGCGGCGATCACCGATTGGCAGGTCGAGGCGAGAGAGGTCGGGGCCAC
>JBGSNN010000168.1:0-3074 GCA_041739655.1 Albidovulum sp.
CATGGCAAAGGCAAAGTTTGAACGGACGAAACCGCATGTGAACATCGGGACCATTGGTCACGTTGACCACGGCAAGACGACGCTGACGGCTGCGATCACGAAGTATTTCGGCGATTTCAAGGCCTATGACCAGATCGACGCGGCGCCTGAGGAGAAGGCGCGGGGGATCACGATCTCGACGGCGCATGTGGAATACGAGACGGCGGCGCGGCACTATGCGCATGTCGATTGCCCGGGCCATGCGGACTATGTGAAGAACATGATCACGGGTGCGGCGCAGATGGACGGCGCGATCCTTGTGGTGAACGCGGCCGACGGCCCGATGCCGCAGACGCGCGAGCACATTCTTCTCGGCCGTCAGGTCGGCATCCCCTACATGGTGGTGTATCTCAACAAGATCGACCAGGTCGATGACGAGGAACTGATCGAGCTTGTGGAGATGGAGATCCGCGAGCTTCTGTCGTCCTACGACTATCCCGGCGACGAGATTCCGATCGTCAAGGGCTCGGCGCTGCACGCGATGAACGGCACCCGGCCGGAGATCGGCGAGGCCTCGATCCGGGCGCTGATGGAGGCGGTGGACAGCTACATCCCGACGCCGAAGCGGGCGGTTGACCAGCCGTTCCTGATGCCGATCGAGGACGTGTTCTCGATCTCGGGTCGCGGCACGGTGGTGACGGGCCGTGTCGAGCGTGGCGTGATCAACGTCGGCGACGAGGTCGAGATTGTCGGCATCCACGACACCAAGAAGTCGGTCTGCACCGGCGTCGAGATGTTCCGCAAGCTTCTCGACCGCGGCGAGGCGGGCGACAACATCGGCGCGCTTCTGCGCGGCATCGAGCGGGACGGGGTCGAGCGTGGCCAGGTGCTGTGCAAGCCCGGTTCGGTCAAGCCGCACACCCAGTTCGAGGCCGAGGCCTATATCCTGACCAAGGAAGAAGGCGGCCGCCACACGCCGTTCTTCGCCAACTACCGGCCGCAGTTCTACTTCCGCACGACGGACGTGACCGGGACGGTGAAGCTGCCGGAAGGCACCGAGATGGTGATGCCGGGCGACAACCTGAAGTTCGAGGTCGAGCTGATCGCGCCGATCGCGATGGAGGAAAAACTCCGCTTCGCCATCCGCGAAGGCGGCCGCACCGTCGGCGCGGGCGTCGTGTCGAAAATCCTCGCCTGAGGCGACCGCGGGCAAGACCGAAGGCGCGCGAGGCAACCCGCGCGCCTTTTGCATCGGCGTTGTCTATGCAGTTGGGGGAGCCGAGACCGCCGTTCGACGCAGGGGCGTCCGGTGCATTGATATGGCGAGCAAAGGGCCGCTGTCCGTCCTGTGCGACACTGTCGCGCTCAGCCGCCCTTCGGCCGGATAGCGAGACCGCCGACGCGTCTCAAAGGACGAAATCTCCCGACGAGATCACGATCGTTCGGTTCAACAAGAGCACCTCGTAGTCTGCCCGAAGATCGCCCCCGAGGTTGATCTGCAATAGCACCGCGTCCATCTTGCGGTCGCCGTTGGTATCGACAAGGTCCCAGCGGATCTGAGCATCGGCCGAAAAGGCTGCGCCCCTTGCCGCCAGGAACGTGAAGGCCTGGTCGCCGGCAAGCTGGGTGTTGGTGTCGATCTCGTTGAAATAGAGCCGGTCGCCCGAGCCGAAATCGGTGATCACGTCACGCTTGCCCGCACCGAAGCCCAGGTCGGCGGTGGAGTTGAAGTAGAACCGGTCACCCATTGCGCCTCCGGTCATGGTGTCGGCCCCGGCACCACCGGTCAGCCAGTCGTAGCCTCCCCCGCCGTCCAGTACATCATTGCCGCCCCCGCCAAAAAGGCGATTGTTTGTGGCGTCACCGGTCAGGATGTCATTTCCGTTCCCGCCCGCCAGATTTGCGATCTGCTCGATCGAGGCAAGGCCGATTGCCTTTCGCGTGGTCAGATTGGCCGTCACGCCCGCGCTGTCCGCCGAGTAGGCGAGTGTGTCGAGCGATGATCCGGAGCCCAACGCCACGTTGATTTCCTCGATCCCCGTCACCGAGTTCTGCAAGCCCTCGAAGCCGAAATCGGATATGGTCTTGCCGGTCCACTTGACGGTCAGGATGTCGGCTTCCCTGCCGCCCGCAATCGTCAGGGTATCCATGCCGGCACCGCCGTCGAACGACCCTGCACCATCGCGGACAGCAAATTTGAAGAGATCCTTGCCGTCCCCGCCATAAAGCGCGTCGGTCCCCGGACCGGCGATGAGCGTGTCGTCGCCAAGGCCGCCGAAGATAATGTCGTCGCCAAACCCGCCAAGCAAGAGGTCGTTGCCGGCCCCGCCATACAGAACGTCGTTTCCGTCCCCTCCATCCAGGACGTTGGACTGGTCGTCCCCGGTCAGGTTGTCGTTGCCGATGTTACCGCTGACGTTTTCAACATTCAGGATCGACGAGAATCCGGTCGCTGTCCCGGTCAGGAGGTTCACGGACAGGTTGACTGCGCCATTCGGAGCCATGATGTAGCTGAGCGAGTCGGTCGCGTTCCGCATGTCTGCGGCCACCCGCTCGATACTCGTCAATGTATTGCCATCGATCGACGTGATCACGCCTGCGGCGTTGAGGGTGACGGCAAGGTAATCGGTGCCATTGCTGCCGAAATACTCCAGCGTATCGATGCCATTGCCGCCATCGATCCTTCCGCCGCCTTCGCCCTGCCGGTGGCGGATCACGTCGTCGCCGTCGCCGGCCTCGATGACGTCAAAGCCTGCGCCGCCGTCGATCGTATCGTTGCCCGCGCCGCCATAGATCCAGTCGTTCCCGTTCTGGCCGAACAGGGCATCGTCGCCTGCGAGGCCCCTGATCGTGTCGTTGCCGTCGAAGCCGTAGAGGGCGCTGTCCCGGGTCGCATCTGCGGTCATCGCGTTGGCGGCCGTGTTGCCGGTTGCAATGAAATAGCTTTCTGTATGCGTGGTCGCCGCGTCGGTGGTTCCCAGATCCAGCGTCGTGCTGAAACCTTGCGGCAGGGCGGCATTGCGGATGATAGCGCCCGTCGTCGCATTCACGGCGAAACCGTCCCTTGGCCCGACGATGACGTAGGCGAACCCGCC
>JBGSNN010000218.1:0-4630 GCA_041739655.1 Albidovulum sp.
GGATCGCCATGCGCGCCCCCGGCGGTGATCGCTTCGAGCGCCGCCACCCGCGCCGCCGGATCGCTGGCATCCAGCGCCGAGATGACCGCGTCGCCAAAGCTTTCGGCCCCGGCCTCGGCCTGGGATTTCTGCCATTCCGAATAGGCGGCGCCGCCGACCACCAGAAGAACCAGCACGCCGCCGATCCAGCCGTATTTGCGGAACGCCGCAAAAAGCTTGTCGCGGCGGACCTCTTCGGTGACTTCGGCAATGAAACTGTCGCTCTCGCTCACGCCGGCATCTCCTTGCGTTTGCAGCCGTCCTACACGGGAAAGGCGGGGCTTGCCAAGCCCCGCGCCCCGCAAACCGCCGCACCCGCCTTCGGCGCGGCTCAGGCAAAGAGGAAGTTGTCCACTGTCAGCATCGCCGCCGCAATGCCTTGCAGCTCGATATGGATGTTCGACACCGAGGGGTCGCCCGAAAGCCAGTCCACCGTGGCGTTGCCGTTTGCCGCCGCACCAAGCGTCAGACCGCCAAGACCGGTTGCGGCGTCGATGATCTGGCTGAAATCCATCACGTCCTCGGCCAGGTTGAAATCGAAGATCGTGTCGGTCACGTTGCCGCCCCCCGCCGCGGTATTGAAGGTCGAGGGATCGCTTTCCTGATAGATCAGCCGGTCGGCCCCCTTGCCGAGCCAGACCATGTTGATCCCGGCATCGGTAAAGATCACGTCGGCGGCGTTCGAGCCGAAGATGATTTCGTTGCTGGTGCCATTCTGCCGGTCGCCCGAAAGGTCCTGCTGATCGACCGCACGGAAGAACATCATGGTGTTCGAACCGCCGCCCCCGTTGTTGAGGCTCAGTTGCTCGACGACGTTCGCCGTCCCGACCGCAAGCTGGTTCACCAGCGTGATCGACA
The DNA here is from genome assembly GCA_041739655.1 of Albidovulum sp. Taxonomy (GTDB): domain Bacteria; phylum Pseudomonadota; class Alphaproteobacteria; order Rhodobacterales; family Rhodobacteraceae; genus Albidovulum. Next base: position 898 of record JBGSNN010000218.1, read on the forward strand.
TCACCGCGCCGGGAATCGTACTGCCGGAGACATTGCCGTCGAAATTCAGCACCGCATTGTTGCCGACCCGGCTGATCGACATGATCGATGTCAGATGCGCCTGGGTGATGTCGGCGCCCGCAATGCCCGCGATTTCGATCGTATCGACGCCGAGGTCGCCCGCGTCGCGGATCGTGTCCTTGCCCCAGCCGACATGGGAAAGCGGGGTGCCCGGCGTGAACGGCGCCTGCGTGACATCAAAGCGGTAAAGGTCGCCTCCGGCCCCGCCGATCAGCAGGTCGTTGCCGTCCCCGCCCGCAAGCCAGTCGTTGCCGGCACCACCGTTGACCGTGTCGTTGCCGGTCTCGCCGTAGAGGATGTCGGCTCCCCCGCCTCCGTTCACGCGGTCGTTGCCAGCGCCGCCATAAAGGCGGTCGTTGCCGGTTCCGGTGGTCAGCTTGTCGTTGCCGTCATCGCCGTAAACGAGGTTCGTGCCGTTGCCGAGACTGATGGTGTCATCGCCGGTGCCGCCGAACGCGGTGTCATTGCCGGAGCCGCCCGTAATGATGTCGTTGCCGGCGTTGCCCCAGGCGATGTTGACACCGTTGCCAAGCTTGACCGTTTCGGCCAGGTCGTTGCCGGCATAAAGATCGTTGCCCGCGGTGCCGGTCAGCCCCTGCATCAGCGCGAAATCGACGGCCCCGTGGCGCAGCAGCTCGATCCGACCGGCCGGCGTGTACTGGCCGGTTATGGTGACCGTCACCGCCTGAAGCGTGGGTGCGTTCCAGCCGGATCCGGCGGTGGCGCGCGGCAGCACCAGCACCAGATCATTGCCGACATGGCTGACCTGCGCCCAGCCGGCGAGGCCACTGACGCTGCCCTGCAACCGAGCCGAAATCACATCGACCCCGGCGTCGCCGCCCTGATCGTCGATCACATAGGTCTGCGGCTGGCCGAAGGCGGTCGGAATGTAGAGATCGCCCCCAAGCCCGCCCACCAGCAGGCCCGAGCCGTTGCCCGTCAATGTGTCATTTCCGGTCGTTCCCAGAATATCACTCATCAACATTCGCCTTTCAGGTTTTCTTGCCGGGCCGAAACGGCTCGTCCCGATGCAATTGCCGCGCCCGGACGCAAGTCAATTCACGATTTCGGGAAACGGACCCTCGTCGCCCGCCTCCGGGATCGCCATGGCGGAAACCTGCCAAGACCGGGCCCGGCGACGGTCAAGCCATCGGCAGCGCCCGGAACCCGACCCAACCCTGATCGTCCGGCTTCTCCTCGGCGTCATCGCGCACGTCGCTGCGGCCGTCCTCGTCCGAGGACTGCCGCGCCCACATCGCGGCATAGCGGCCCCCCTGCGCCAGAAGCGCCTCGTGACGCCCTTCCTCGACGATCACGCCCTGCTCCAGCACCACGATGCGGTCGCTGTCGGCAATGGTCGAGAGCCGGTGCGCGATGCTGATCACCGTCCGCCCCTCGCCCATCGCCTTCAGGCTGTCCTGGATGTCGCGCTCGGTCTGGGTGTCCAAGGCCGACGTCGCCTCGTCCAGAAGCAGGATCGGCGGATTCTTGAGAAGCGTACGGGCGATCCCGACCCGCTGCTTTTCGCCGCCCGAAAGTTTCAAGCCGCGTTCGCCCACCCTGGTTTCATAGCCATCCGGCAGCGACATGATGAAGTCGTGGATCTTCGCGGCCTTCGCCGCTTCGATCAATTCCTGGCGGCTCGCTTCGGGGCGGCCGTAGGCGATGTTGTAGTGCACCGTATCGTTGAAGAGAACGGTATCCTGCGGCACCACGCCGATCTGCGCATGGAGCGAATCCTGCGTGATGTCGCGCACGTCCTGCCCGTCGATCCGCAAGCTGCCACCGGTGACGTCGTAGAACCGGAAGAGCAACCGCCCGATCGTCGATTTTCCGGACCCGGAAGGCCCGACGATTGCCACCTTTTCGCCGGCGCCGACCTTGAGGCTAATGCCCTTCAGGATCGGCCGCGCCGCCTCGTAGCCGAAGCGCACGTCGTCAAGCTCGACCTCGCCGCCGCGGATGGTCAGGTCCGGCGCGCCGGGCTTGTCGGTGATCTCTGCGGGCTGGCCGAGCAGATCGAACATCTCGCCCATATCGACCAGCGCCTGACGGATCTCGCGATAGACCGTGCCGAGGAAGTTCAAGGGCATGGTGATCTGGATCATGTAGGCGTTGACCATGACGAAATCGCCGACCGTCAGCACCTTGGCCTGGACCCCGAGGGCGGCCATCACCATGACGATCACAAGGCCGGTGGTGATGATGAACGCCTGTCCGAAGTTGAGCGCCGACAGCGACAGCCCGGTCCTGACGGCCGCCGCCTCATAGCCCTGCATCGCTGCGTCATAGCGCTTGGCCTCGCGCAGTTCCGCGCCGAAATACTTGACGGTTTCGAAGTTCAGGAGGCTGTCCACGGCCTTCTGGTTCGCGTCGGTGTCCTGTGCGTTCATCTCGCGACGGATCTTCACCCGAAGTTCCGTCACCTTGAAGGTGTAGGCGACGTAGAGCCCGATGGTGACGAGAACGACCATCGCATAGCGCCAGTCGAACATCACCGCGAAGATCACGGTGACCATCGTCAGTTCAAGGATCAGCGGACCGATCGACAGGAGCATGAAGCGCAAGAGGAACTCCACCCCCTTGACGCCACGCTCGATGATCCGGCTCAACCCGCCGGTCTTGCGGGTGATGTGGTAGCGCATCGACAGACGATGGATATGAGTGAAGGTCTCGTAGGCGAGTTGTCGCAGAGACCGCTGCCCGACCCGAACAAAGGTCGCATCGCGCAGTTCGTTGAATCCGACCGTGCCAAGCCGCGCGATGCCGTAGGCCACGGTCAGGCCGACCGCGCCCAGCACGAGCAGCATCGACTCGTCGCGGGCCTGACCGCTCAGCGCGTCCACCGCCGCCTTGTAGAGGAACGGGGTCGCGACCGACACCACCTTGGCGACGACAAGTGCCGCCAGCGACAACACCACCCGCCGCTTGACCCAGGGCTGATCGTCGGGCCAGAGATAGGGCGCCACGCGCCTCAGCGTCCCGACGTTGCGACGCCAGCCTTCCTGCGATGCCATGCGATCCTCGCGCTGTGGTGAAGCCGACAGTTCGACTGCGCGCTTGATCGCGCATTTGAAGCCGGGTATCAAGACGAATATTCAACAGTTCATGAGTAGTTGAAACATGGAGCAGAGTAAAGCCCTCGCCGCCCTCTCGGCGCTTGCCAATGAAACCCGTCTGGGGCTTGTCCGGCAGTTGATTGCGCGCGGCGAAAAGGGGCTCTGCGCGGGTCGCATCGCGCATGAACTTGGCATGTCGGCCTCGCGCCTCTCGTTCCATCTCGCGGCGCTGGAGCAGGCCGGCCTCGTCACCGCGCGCCGCGAATCGCGGCACATCTTCTATGCCGTCGATGCCAGCGGCATGGGCGGGTTGATCGGCTATCTGCTCAACGACTGTTGCAACGCCGATCCCAAGGTTTCGGCCTGCTGCGCCGCGCGGCCTACGGCGCAGGAACCGTGAAGATCTGGCCGGGATAGATCAGATCCGGGTCGCGGATCTGGTCCTTGTTCGCCTCGAAGACCTTCACATAAAGAATGCCGTCGCCATAGTTTTCCCGGGCGATCCGCCAGAGCGTGAAGCCGGGCTGAACCGTCACGATCCCGGCCCGCACGGCGGGAGTCGGCGCGGTCTGCGTCGCGGTCGTATCGACAGCCGCCGGAGCCGCACCGTCGAC
>JBGSNN010000228.1:0-4059 GCA_041739655.1 Albidovulum sp.
GCGGCAGCGGCAACAGCCGGTCGGCCCAGTCCCCCGCCGCGTCGCGCGCTACGGCGCGGCCGGACCTGGGGCTGACGAAAGCGAGATCGTCGCGCGTGCCGGAAAGCGCGCAGCGGCTGAGATCGAGGCCATAGCCCAGCTCCTCCAAGAGGCCGAGTTCCCAGCGCAGATAGTGGATCGCCCAGTCGTCATCGCCCTCGATCCGGTCAAGGAGCCTCTGCGTCGCCGCATAGAGCGCCACATGGGCCTCGCGTTCGGGCAGCAGAAACGACAGGAGCGCGCAGACCGCATTCAGCCCGGCAAGTGACAGCCGCCCGGCAAGCAGGCCGGTCCGCGCGCGCAGGGGTTCCACCGCGTAGGTGCCGAGATGTTCATCGAGCCTCGCGCGCCAGCTTGCGTCAAGCTGCGCGCCGGGTTGCAAGAGCGGCGCAAGGCGGCGCGAGGCCCCGCCGGGAACGATGCCGGCGTGGCGGCCATGCAGGGCGGTAAAGACCTCGATGATGGTCGAGGTCTCACCATGCCGCCGCACAGCCAGAAGCACACCTTCGTCGCGCCATTCCATATTGTAACCTTTCACCGGAACCGGTGCTCGGCAAGGGGCGCGGCGCTCAGTCCGCGAGCCCCGGCTCGTCAAGAAGGGTGCGCCCGTCGCGGCTTTCGATCTCGATCACCCAGAGGTCGGGATCGGTGCGGCGCTGACGCCCGGCGGCCGCGTCCACATCGGCCTCGGTGCCCTCGGCCAGCACGATCCAGGCGCGCCCGCCGGTCGTCAGATCAAAGCTGCGCTGGTAAAGCCGCGCCGTGCCGTCGAGCAGTGCAAGCTTGACCAGAACCGCCCCGGCGGTCGCGTCCCCTTTGGCCGTGACATAGGCCGGGATATGCGCGGCCTGAAGCCGGGCGAGATAGGCGCGGACCCAGAAATCGGCGGTCAGGCGCGGCTCAGTCGCCATCACGGAAATCGAGACCCATTTCGGAGTAGCGCTCGCGCTCTTCGAGCCAGTTCTCGCGCACCTTCACCTGAAGGAAAAGATGCACCGGCCGCCCGAGGAACTCCATCAGTTCGGCCCGCGCCGCCTGCCCCACGGCCTTGATCGTCTCGCCCTTGTGGCCGAGAAGGATGCCCTTGTGGCCGTCGCGGGCCACATAGACGATCTGATCGATGCGGGCCGAGCCGTCGGGCTTGTCTTCCCAGCGCTCGGTCTCGACAGTGAGTTGGTAGGGCAGTTCCTCATGCAGCCGCAGGGTGAGCTTTTCGCGGGTGATCTCAGCCGCGATCATGCGCAGCGGCAGATCGGCGATCTGGTCTTCGGGGTAGAACCAGTGGCCTTCGGGCAAGGTGAGCCCAAGCCAGGCCTTCAGATCGCCGACGCCGTGACCGCGTTCGGCCGAGATCATGAAGGTCTTCTCGAAGGCGAAGGCCGCATTCATCTCGGCAGCCAGCGCCAGAAGATCCTCGGCCTTGACCCGGTCGATCTTGTTGATGGCGAGGGCAACGCGCCGCCCCCCGGACAGCACCTCGCCGAGCGTGGCAAGGATCGCGCGGACGCCGTCGGTCATGCCGAGATTCGCCTCGATCAGAAGAACCACGATATCGGCATCGGCCGCCCCGCTCCACGCCGCCGCGACCATCGCCCGGTCAAGCCTGCGGCGCGGCCGGAAGAGGCCGGGCGTATCGACGAAAACGATCTGCGCATCCCCCTCCATCGCGATGCCACGAATGCGCGCGCGGGTGGTCTGCACCTTGTGGGTGACGATCGAGACCTTGGCCCCGACCATGCGGTTCAGAAGCGTGGACTTGCCGGCGTTCGGCTCTCCGATCAGGGCGACGAAACCTGCACGTGTCTTGCGTTCGGCCTCAGTCATTCCGGTTCTCCATCCGCGCCAGAAGCGCCTTTGCCGAGGCCTGTTCGGCCTGTCGTTTGGTGCCGGCCCTGGCCACCTCGGCCTCACCGCTTTCAAGCCGCACCTCGACGGTGAACATCGGCTGGTGGTCCGGCCCCTCGCGGCCGAGGACGGTGTAGTCCGGTGGCGGCAGGGCGCGGGCCTGCGCCCATTCCTGTAGCGCCGTCTTGGCGTCGCGGGCATCGGCTTTCACCGAGCGGATGCGGTCTTGCCAGAGCCGCAGGATCACGTTCCGGGCTGCCTCGATCCCGGCGTCAAGATAGACGGCGGCGACAACCGCCTCCATCGCATCGCCGAGGAGGGCCTCCTTGCGGCGGCCGCCCGACATCATCTCGGACCGGCCGAGTTTCAGCACCTCGCCGAGCGCAATCTCGCGCGCGACGGCGGCACAGGTCTCCTTGCGGACCAGTGCGTTGAATCGGGGCGCCAGCAGCCCCTCGCTGGCCGCCACATCGGCCGAAAGCAGCGTTTCGGCGATCACGAGGCCCAACACCCGGTCGCCGAGAAACTCGAGCCGCTGGTTGTCCGGCCGCTGCGGCGTCGAGATCGAGGCATGGGTGACGGCGCGGATCAGAAGGTCCGGGTGCGCGAAGTCATGGCCCAGTCGGGCCGAGAACGCCCGGAGGTCGGCCGCCAGCCTCACTCCACCGCCTTGAAGAAACGGTCGCTGCGCCAGGTCCAGAAGAAGAAGAGCGACTTGCCGGCGGAGGAGAACATGATGCGGTCGGCGCGGCCGATCAGATATTCGGCAGGCAGCATCCCGACCCCGCCGGTGGCGAGCGGATACCGGCTGTCCTGACTGTTGTCGCGGTTGTCGCCCATGAAGAAGTAGTGCCCGGCCGGAACGGTGTAGACCGAGGTGTTGTCGGCGCCCCCGTTGCCGATGTTCAGGATGTCATGCGACACGCCGTTCGGCAGCGTCTCGACAAGGCGCTGCTTGACGCAGGTGCCGCCGAGGCCCACGGGATCATTGGCGCAGCGCGGGATATTGCCCTGCGACCCCTGCGGCGCCTTGATCTCTTCGAAAGTGCCGACATCCTGCTGCGGCACTTCCTGGCCGTTGATGAAGAGAACGCCGTCCTTCATCTGCACGGTGTCGCCCGGCAGACCGATCAGGCGCTTGATGAAATCGGCGCCGGTGCCGGGATGGCGGAAGACGACGACATCGCCGCGCTCAGGCTCGGACGCGAAGAGGCGACCGTCGATCGGGCAGGCCGAGAACGGGCAGGAATAGCGCGAATAGCCATAGGCCATCTTGTTGACGAAGAGGAAATCGCCAATCAGCAGTGTGTCCTTCATCGAGCCCGACGGAATCCAGAACGGCTGGAAGAAAAGCGTGCGGAAGACCCCCGCGATGACCAGTGCCCAGAAGACGGTCTTGACCGTTTCGGTGATGCCGTCCTTGGCCGTGCTGCTCATAAGATCCTGCCTGCTTGCCCGTTTCGACGCGCTTCTTGCGCGCGCGGATAGGGGGAGTCAAGTTTCGTGGGCGAGCGGCCGCGCTTCGATCACGACGAAAGCCTGCGCCCAGGGGTGATCGTCGGTCAGCGTGACGTGAACGGTGGCCTCATGCCCCGGTGGCGTCAGTGCCGCCAGCCGTTCGGCGGCCCATCCCGTCAGGTGCATGACCGGCTGGCCGGAGGGAAGGTTCGACACCGCCATGTCCTTCCATGAAATCCCCATCTGAAGACCGGTCCCGAGCGCCTTCGAGCAAGCCTCCTTTGCCGCCCAGCGCTTGGCATAGGTGCCGGCGGCATCCTTGCGGCGCTCAGCCTTGCTCTGTTCGACCTCGGTGAAGACCCGGTTGCGGAAACGGTCGCCGAAGCGGTCGAGCGTCGCCTGGATCCGCTCGATATTCGCAAGATCGCTGCCGATGCCGAGGATCATTCCCGCGCCTCCACCTGTCAGGGCCGAGTTATCGCGGCAAAAGCGGCGGGGAGCAAGGTCACGCCGCGGCGTGCTCGACGCAGATCTGATCGGCCTCCTCAGCGGCAAGCGGCACACCGAGCAGCGCACAGAAGCCGCCGCCAACGTCACCCGGCCGATGGTGGCGGCAACTGCGACACAGGCCAAAGGTTCGGCCCCCGGTTCTGCGGAGCATCGCCGCCAGCACCAGGCGAAGCCCGTCCCGCAGCCTCTGCCCCTGCGGTCCACCGT
>JBGSNN010000260.1:0-26377 GCA_041739655.1 Albidovulum sp.
GGCCCTCTGGTCGAGGCCGCGGGCACCTCGGAACTCTGGCTCGATGGCGGTCACAATCCGGCGGGCGGCGAGGCTGTCGCGGCCACGCTCGCCCGGATGCCGCGCAGGCCCACGCATCTCATCCTCGGGATGCTGAACACCAAGGACATCGCGGGCTATTTGCGACCGGTTGCCGCCGAGGCGGACAGCCTCATTGCCGTCTCCATTCCCGGCGAGGCGAATACGCTGTCGGCCGAGGACACCCAGGCAGCCGCCGCGCGCGCAGGCATCAAGGCAGAGACCGCCGAAAGCGTGCTCGACGCGGTCAGGCGGATTGCCGCCACGGCCCCCGGTGCGCGCATCCTGATCTGCGGCTCGCTCTATCTCGCGGGCAACGTCCTGCGCGAGAACGGCTGAGCGCCTGCGCGTGTGCTCTGTCCTCGCCCGCCGCGCCGCCGCTCCCGGCTTGCACAGGGTCTGCGCGCCACGCCCTCTTCCGTCGGCAGTGCGCAGGGCCTAGGTTTCCCGGTGACGCGGCCAGGAAACGGACCATGACCCTCGAATTCGCTCTCGACACATTTGGCGATGTCACGCTTGGCGGTGACGGCAAGATGAAGCCGCAGGATCAGGTGATCCGCGATGTGGTCGCTGAGGCCGAACTGGCCGATCAGGTCGGGCTCGACTACATCGGCCTTGGCGAACATCACCGCGACGATTTCGCGATTTCCGCGCCGGAGCCGATTCTCGGCGCGATTGCCGCCCGGACCCGGCGCATTCACTTCGGCACGGCGGTCACCGTCCTGTCCTCGGATGATCCGATCCGGCTTTTCCAGCGGTTTTCCACCCTCAACGCGCTGTCCGACGGCCGCGCCGAAGTGATCCTCGGGCGCGGCTCCTTCACTGAGAGCTTTCCGCTCTTCGGGTATGACCTTCGCGACTACGATGTGCTGTTCAACGAGAAGCTTGACCTCTTCACCCAGGCGCTGCGCCACCGGAAAGTCACCTGGTCGGGCCAGCATCGCGCCGCGCTGAAACGCCAGCCGATCTACCCCGCCCTGACGCAGCCGCTCAAGGTCTGGATCGGGGTTGGCGGTACACCCGAGTCGGTGATGCGCGCGGTGCATTACGACCTGCCGATGATCCTCGCCATCATCGGCGGCGCGCCGACCCGGTTCCGCCCCTTCGTTGACCTCTACCGCCAGGCCTATGACCAGAGCGGCAAGCCGCCGCAGCCGCTCGGCGTCCATTCCCCCGGCCACATCGCCGACACGGATGAACAGGCGCAACGGGAAATCTGGCCGCATTACAAGGCGCTGCATGACCGGATCGGGGCCGAACGCGGCTGGCCACCGACGACGCATGCGCATTTCCTGCACGAGGTCAGCCACGGCTCGCTCTATGTCGGCAGCGCCGAGACGGTCGCCCGCAAGATCACGCAGACGGTCAGGGCGCTCGGCCTCGACCGGTTCGAGATGAAGTATTCTTCCGGCCCCCTGCCGCATGAGGCGCTCATGCGGTCGATCGAGCTTTACGGCACCAGGGTCGCGCCGATGGTGCGCGACATGTTGGCCGGGGCCTAGACCCGGTTGCTGCCCCAGTCGGCCGCCTGCATTTCCCGCAACCTGCTCGCCGTGCGCTCAAACTCGAACGCGCCCTCGCCTTCGATATAAAGCCGCTCGGGCTCATCCGCGGCCGATGCGATCAGGCGCACCTTTGCCTCGTACAAGGTGTCGATCAGCGTCACGAAACGCTTGGCCTCGTTGTAGTTCTCGGCCGACAGATGCGGGATGTCTTCGAGGATCAGAACCCGCACCGCCCCCGCAAGCGCGAGGTAATCCGCCGGACCGAGCGGTCGCCCGCAAAGCTCCCAGAACGACACGCGCGCCACGCCGGCGTGATAGTCAGGCAGCACGATTTCGCGCCCCTTGACGGTCAGCCGCAGCGCAGCATCGGCACCCCCGCCGGTCAGGTCGGCCCAGATCGCCGATATCGCCGCCTTGGCCGCGCCTCCGGCCGGCGAAAAGTAGACCGGCGCGCCCTGCAGCCGATGCTGGCGGTAGTCGGTTTCGCTTTCCAGCGCCCACACGGTCATCCGCTCTTTCAAAAATGCGATGAACGGCAGGAAGAGCGCCCGGTTCAGCCCGTCTTTATAAAGATCGTCCGGCATCCGGTTTGAGGTTGTCACAACCGTCACGCCCCGATCGAACAGCATCTGGAACAGCCGCCCGACAATCATCGCATCGGCAATATCGCTGATCTGCATCTCGTCGAAGGACAAGAGACGCAGTTTGCCGGCGATCGCCTCGGCCACCGGCTTCAGCGCATCATCGACGCCGGTCTTGCGGGCCTCGTGCAGCGCCGCCTGCACTTCCTGCATGAAGGCGTGGAAATGGACCCGCCGCTTGGCCTCGATCGCGACATGGGCGTGGAAGAGATCCATGAGCATCGACTTGCCGCGCCCGACGCCGCCCCAGAGGTAAAGCCCCCGCACCGTTTCAGGCTGCTTGCCGAAGATCCCGCCGAGCAGCCCCTTCTTCTTCCCGTTCGCCGCCTCAAGTGCCGCGCGGACACGCTGCAACTCGGGCAGGACGGCACGCTGGGCGGCATCCTGGCGTAGCCCGCCCTCGTGCGTCATGCGGTCGTAGATTTCGGTCAGCGTGTCGCTCATGCCTTTCCGATAGCGCGCAGCGACGGCAAGCGGAAGGGGCGCTTGGCGGGTGGCATCCGGCCACCTGTGCCGCCGAACCGAAGTTGTGCCCGTCACAATTCTGCATTTGACCCTGCCGATCCCCTCCGCGAAGGTCACCCCGCCCTATCGGAGATGGCCATGACACAGCGCGCCTCCCTCGTCACGCCGGTCCTGATCGGCGGCTGCATAATCCTCATGCTCGGCTTTGCGATCCGGGCGAGCTTTGGCGTGTTCCAGATCCCGATTGCCGCGGAGTTTGGCTGGCCGCGTGCGGAATTCTCGCTGGCCATCGCGATCCAGAATCTCGCCTGGGGCATCGGTCAGCCGATCTTCAGCGCCATTGCCGAGCGGTGGGGCGACCGCAGGGCGATCGTTCTTGGCGCGCTCTGCTATGCCTTGGGCCTTGTCCTCTCGGCGGGCGCGGTCACGCCCATCCAGCACCAGCTTCTTGAAATCCTCGTCGGATTCGGCATTGCCGGCACCGGCTTCGGCGTGATCCTCGCGGTGGTCGGTCGCGCGGCAAGCGACGAGAACCGTTCGCTTGCCCTCGGCATCACGACAGCGGCGGGATCGGTCGGGCAGGTCATCGGCGCGCCCCTGGCCGAAATCCTGCTGTCGCAGTTCCCCTGGCAGACCGTCTTCGTGATCTTCGCCGCCATCATCCTCGGCGCGATCCTCGCCCTGCCACTGATGCGCGCGCCCGTACGCGCGACGCGGGCAGAACCTGGGCAGAGCATGGGCGCGGTGCTGATGACGGCGTTTCGCGATCCGTCCTATCTGCTGATCTTCCTCGGCTTCTTCTCCTGCGGCTATCAACTGGGGTTCATCACCGCCCATTTCCCTGCCTTCGTGACCGAGATGTGCGGCCCCATCGCGCCGGGCAGTCCGCTGTCGCTCCTCGGGATCACGACGACATCGGCACTCGGCGCCATCGCGATTTCGCTCATCGGGCTTGCCAATATCGTCGGTTCGATCACAGCGGGCTGGCTCGGTAAGCGCCATTCGAAGAAATACCTGCTGTCGGGGATCTACACCCTGCGCACAATCGTCGCCGCCGCCTTCATCCTCGCGCCGATGACACCGGCGACGGTGGTTCTCTTCTCGCTTTCCATGGGCGCGCTCTGGCTTGCCACGGTGCCGCTGACCTCGGGCCTCGTTGCCCATATCTACGGGCTGCGCTACATGGGCACGCTCTACGGCATCATCTTCCTCAGCCATCAGATCGGCAGTTTTCTCGGCGTCTGGCTCGGCGGGCGGCTGTACGATGCCTACGGCAGCTACACCGCCGTGTGGTGGATCGGCGTGGCGGTCGGGGCCTTCTCGGCCATCCTCCATCTGCCGGTGCGCGAACGCGCGCTGGAGCCGCTGGCCGCCTGAGCGTCAGCCCGCGCGCGCCCTGTCGAGAATGTAGCGCGCGGTCATCAGATCCAGATGCGCGCCGCCGCCGTTCTTGCACAATGTGATCTCTTCGTCGCTCTTCCGGGCAAAGGTACCGGCCGGAAGATCGTAGAAATCGGCCACCACATCGCGCTCTGCGATCACCCCCGCCGCGATCGGCTGCATCAGTTCGCCGATGTGGTGGAGCGTCGTCGCGCGGGCATCGACGAAGACGCGCGCCCGGCGCATCACCGCGTCATCCGCCTCGCGCATGTCGGCACGATAGGCCCCGATGAGGTCGAGATGGGTGCCCGGCCGCAACCAGTCGCCACGAAGGATCGGCGCGGTCGCCATCGTCGCCGTCGCGATGATGTCGGCCCCGCGCACGGCGGCCTCAAGATCGGACGCAGGGGTTGCGCCGGTTCGGTCCGCGAAGGCCTTCGCAGCCTCGCCATTGCGCGCCCAGACGGTGAAGCGGGCACCCGGAAATCCGGCGCGATAGGCTTCGACCATCGACAGCGCCACGGCGCCGGCGCCGACGATCAGGATATCCTTCGCATCCTTGCGCGCCAGGCGCCGCGCGGCCAGAAGGCTGTCGCCCGCCGTCTTCCATTTGGTGACGACCGTGAAATCGACAAGCGCCTCAAGGCAGCCATCGGCGTCTGCGAAGAGGGTCACCGCGCCATTGATCGACGGAATCCCCTTCTGCGGGTTATCCGGATAGATCGTTGCCGCCTTGACCGCCAGACCCATCCCGTCGATCCAGGCGGATCGGGTCAGGAGCGTGTCACCACCCCGGCGCAGGATCGTATCGCCCACCTCGGCACGCGGCAGCGAGTGCCCTGCTGCGATGGCCTCGGTCAGCGCGATCCAGTCGAGCTTTGCTTCGACCTCGGGCCCGACAATCTCGATGCTCATGCGGCCTCCTCCTCGCTCAGCAGCCCCTCGGCAACCAGCCGCGCGGCAAGCCCCTCGGGGTGTTCAAAGAGATGCGTCCGCCAGCCACGCGCGGCGGCGGAGTCGATATTGTCGGCGCGGTCATCGGTGAACAGAAGCGCGCCGGGCGCCAGCCCACTATCCGTCTCGACGGCGGCGTAAATGCGCGGGTCGGGCTTGATGAGCCGCAACCGGCCGGAGACATAGGTGCGGTCAAACCGCCCCAGCACCGGGTAGCGGGCAGCGGCGATCTGAAAGGTTGCCTCACCGATATTGCTCAGCGCGAAGACCGGCACGCCCCGCGCCTTCAGCGCCAGCAGAAGCCGTCCGCTATGCGGCAGATCGGGGCCGATCATCTGATCCCAGCTGTCGTGCCAGTGGATGATTTCGTCCGCCCAGTCCGGGTGCCGCGCGGCATGGGCCATGACCGTCTCGCGGAACGGCGCGCCACGGTCGATCTCGTCGTTCATCGCCGTCACGGCGGTTTCGGCAAAGAACCTTTCGCGCCGCGCGCGCCCCAGGCGGGCGTCATAAAAGCCTTCGGGGTTCCAGTCGACCAGAACCCGCCCGATATCGAAAACGACTGCCTCGATCGTCATGTGACCTCTCGCTGATCTGCGCAGAACCTAGCCGCCCGATACGGCCGCGCGCAAGGCACGGTCGAGCGCGGCCGAGAACCGCCCCCTGTCGGCCTTGGTGAATGTCTTGCCGCCGCCCTGCCGGAACGGATCGGCCGCGCGCAGATCGGCCATCAGATCGCGCATGGCCAGCACGTTGCCGATGTTCGCCTCCGTCAGGGCCTCGCCATCGTGCTTCAGAACCCGCGCGCCCGCCGCCACGCATTTCGCGGCCAGGGGAATATCGCCGGTCACAACGACATCGCCCGGCCCGGCGCGATCCGCGATCCATTTGTCGGCTTCGTCAGGCCCGTCGGGGACGAAGACCGTTTCGACCAAGGGATGCGGCGATGGCCGCAAGCCGCCGTTGCAGACGACATAGACCCGGACTCCCAGCCGCTCGGCGGCGCGGGTGCATTCGTCCTTCACCGGGCAGGCATCGGCATCGACAAAAAGGCTCACGCAAAAAGCTCGAGCGCATGGAAGCGGAGGTGATCCGGCATGAAGGTCGAGACGAAGAAATAGCTGTGGTCATAGCCCGGCTGCATCCGGAAGGTGCCGTTCTGGCGCCGTTCAGCCATGGCATGGGCGAGGGCCTCGGGTTTCAGCAGGTCAAGAAACTGGTCCTGTGATCCCTGGTCGATCAGCACCGGCCCGTCAAAACCGAAGCGGCGCATCAGAAGCGTGGCATCATGCTGGGCCCAGGCGCTTTCATCCTGGCCGAGATAGGCGCCAAGCTGCTTGCGGCCCCAGTCCGACTGCGTCGGATGCGCGATGGGCGCGAAAGCCGAAACCGAGCGAAACCGCCCCGGCAGCCGCATTGCCATGGTCAGTGCGCCATGCCCGCCCATCGAATGACCGGTGATCGCCTGCCGCTCCGCATCCACGGCGAAATTTGCGGTCACGATGGCAGGCAGTTCCTCGGCCACATAATCCCACATGCGATAATGCGATGCCCAAGGCATCTCGGTTGCGTTGACATAGAAGCCCGCGCCCTGCCCGAGATCATAGGCCGCGTCATTCGCCACACCCGCACCGCGCGGCGAGGTGTCGGGAAAGACGAGCGCCACGCCATATTCCGCCGCCCAGTGCTGCGCCCCGGCCTTCACCATCGCGTTTTCATGCGTGCAGGTCAGACCGGACAGATACCAGAGCACCGGCACCGGCGCCTCGGCCGCCTCTTCGGGCAGGAACAGGCCAAAGGTCATGTCGCAGCCGCAGGCATCCGAGGCGTGGGAATAGACGCCCTGAATGCCGCCATAGCACTTGTTTTCCGATATGGTCTGCATGGGTTCCCCCTAGCCCGCAGTGATCCAGCCGATGACCACAGTCACCGTCAGGATACTGAATGCGGTTGAAATGAGAATCGAGGCCGAGACGCGCTGCGGTGCCACACCGTAGTGGCGCGCGAGCATGTAGACATTGCCCGCGACCGGCAGCGAGGCGGCGGCGATCATCACGCCCGCCGCCTGCCGCTCGACCGGGATAAGGACGAGGGCCGCGAACGCGACAGCGGCGGGATGCAGGACGAGCTTGGCGAAGGACAGCCAGAGCGCCACCGAAAGCCGCTCGGCCGAGCGCGAGGCGAGCGACGCGCCGATCGCGAAAAGCGCCGCCGGTGTTGCCGCCGCCCCGAGAAGCGTCAGAAAATCGACAACCGTGCCCGGCAGCGGCCAACCGGTCGCCGACCAGGCGATGCCTGCGCCCATCGAGACGATCATCGGATTCTTCACAAGGCCGATACCGAGCCTCTGGAAGATGCCCCAGCCCAGCGATCCCTGCTTCGATGCGGTGATGATGAGCGTGATGAGGCTGGAAAAGACGATGAGGTCGATGGTCAGAACCATGAGCATCGGTCCCGCCGCCTGAGGCCCGATCAGAGCGATCATCAGCGGAACACCCAGAAAGCCGGTATTGCCGATGATGCCGCACTGTGCCTCGATCGCGGCCTCGGCCAAGGAAGTACGCCGCATCAGCGCAACCGCGAACACCAGCGCATAGATCGCGATACAGCCGATCAGATAGGCAAGCGCAAAGGCCGGGTCGAAGATCCGGGCCAGCGACAGTTCCGCCGCAAAGCGGAAAAGCATGGCCGAGAGCGCGAAGAAGAAGACGAAGCGGGTCAGGTATTCGGTCGCGACTTCAGGAAAGAAGCGGATGCGCCCCGCGAACCAGCCAAGGCCGATCAGCGCAAAGAATGGAAGCGTCTTCAGAAAGATCGGCAGCATCACCCCGCGCCTATCACAGGGGCAAGGTCGATGCCAGACGGGGCGGGTCTCAAGCGCGACGGATGGTGAGGATTTCGTCGATCGGCTTCTTGATCTTTGCGGCCTCCGGGACGGTCGCATCCTCGGCCGGATGGCCGACGACAAGAATCATCACCGGCTTTTCGCTTTCGGGCCGAGCGCACAGCGTGTTCAGGAACTTCATCGGATTGGGCGTGTGGGTCAGGGTCGAGAGCCCGGCATGGTGCAGCGCAGCAATCAGGATGCCCGTCGCGATGCCGACACTTTCGGGCACATAGTAGTGCTTGTAGCGATGTCCGTCCGCGCTGACCCCGTAGCGCTGCGCGAAGATGACGATCAGCCAGGGCGCGATGTCCAGATGCGGCTTTGACGCCCCGGTACCGATGGGCTCCAGCGCGCGCAGCCATTCGTCACCGCCACCGCCGGAATAGAACGCCTGCTCTTCCTCCTCCGCCGCCGCGCGGATGCGGGACTTGATTGCGGGGTCAGAGATGGCGACAAAGTGCCAGGGCTGATGATTGGCCCCCGACGGCGCAGAGCCTGCGGCGGCCACGCAGGCGGCGATGACGGCCTCTGGCACCGGATCGGGGCGGAAGTCGCGGACCGAGTGACGCTTGCGCATGTAGTCGCGGAACGTCTCCGCCGCTTTCAATGCGTCTGCGTCGGTCCGGCTTACCCGGTCGGGAAGCGGCAGCGGCCGATAGCCGATCTTGTCATGGGACTGCATGTGGGTGCTCCGGAAATGGCGGCCTATCCGCCGCCGATGAGGACACCGGCAGCGAACACCAAGGCACCGCCAAGGACAACCTGAAATGCGGCGCGCAGGAAGGGCGTTTCCATGTAGCGGTTCTGAATCCAGGCGATCGCCCACAGTTCGACGAAGACCACGATCATCGCGATGATCGTCGCCGTCCAGAAGTCCGGGATGAGGTAGGGCAACGCATGTCCCAGCCCGCCGATCGCGGTCATCACGCCCGAGGCAAGCCCGCGCTTGACCGGGGACCCCCGCCCGGACAGCACGCCGTCATCATGTGCAGCCTCGGTAAAGCCCATCGAGATGCCGGCGCCGACCGACGCGGCAAGGCCGACCAGAAACGTCGTCCAGGTGTTCTGCGTCGCGAAGGCCGTCGCGAAGATCGGCGCCAGGGTCGACACCGATCCGTCCATCAGGCCCGCCAACCCCGGCTGCACCCAGGTCAGGATGAACTGCCGATGCGCGGCGCGATCCTCCTCGCCCTTGCTGCCCGCGTCGAGATGCTCGGACGCGAGGTCGCCGGCGCGCACCCCGTGCTTGGCCTCGGCGGCGGCAAGATCACCCAGAAGCTTGCGGGTCTCGGCATCCTGCGTCCGCTGCGCCGCGCGCTTGTAGAACTCGGCCGCGTCCCGCTCCATCCCTTCCGCTTCCTCGCGGATGCGGTCAAGGCCGAGGTTCTCGACCAGCCAGATCGGCCTGCGGGCGTAGAACCCGGCGACATGTTCGCGCCGGATCAGCGGAATGACCTCGCCGAAGCGGGCGCGGTGCCGCTCGATCAGCCAGCGTCGGTGGGTGTCCTCTTCCTTTGCCATGCCTTCGAAAATCGCGGCCGAGGCCGGATAGTCCTGACGCAGCCGCTCTGCATAGCTGCGATAGATCCGTGCATCGTCCTCCTCGGACGAAATCGCGAGCGCGAGGACTTCCTGCTCGGTCAGGTCTGAAAACCGGCGACGGCTTGCGAAGGCGGGGATCATCAAAGGCTCCAATCTGGAATGATTCCAAATTACGGGCTGCTCCGCCCGTCCGCAAGCGCCGAAATTGGCGAAAGTGAACTTTTCAGTTTAGCTATTCATTGACAATGCGAACTGGTTGGTTCACTTTTTGAAAATAGACTCATCAGTTCAGATTGGCTCCTCCGATGAAACAACTTCACCTCGCCGCCGCGTTCGTCACGCTTCTTCTTGGCGCCGCTCCCGCCGTCGCACTCGGCATCAGCTTCGACCTCCCGCGGCTCGATTTTCCTGCTCCGCAGCCGACCGTAAGCCGCGATTGCCCGGCTCTGACGCCGGCGGTGCCGACCTGTGCCCGCATGCAGAAGTGAACACTGCAGCGCTTGGCCTGGGGCCTTCGCAAGCGCGTGACGGCGCGTTCTGATATGTTGCGCGCTTGCAGCCTCGGATTGCGGGGGGCTATGATCGCTTGGCGGAGGGACGTATGGCAGCGATTGCGGCAGTGACAACCATCAAGCGCGGTCGCAAGTTCGATCAGGTGCTGGAAGGCGCCCGGACGATCTTCGTGCGCGACGGCTTCGAGGGCGCGAATGTCGATCACATTGCGGCAGCCGCAGGCGTGTCGAAGGCGACGCTTTACAGTTACTTCCCGGACAAGCGCGTTCTCTTCGTGGAGGTCGCCAAGCGCGAGTGCCAGCGCCAGGCCGACGAGGCAGAGGCCCTGATCACGGCCAAGGCGCCGCCCGACTGCGTCTTGCCCCAGGCCGCGCGCCGCATCATAGATTTCTTTCTCTCCGAGTTCGGCCGTGCGGTCTTTCGCATCTGCGTCGCCGAAGCGGACCGTTTTCCCGAGCTTGGCCAGCAGTTCTACGAATCCGGCCCGGCCCTGATCCGCGAGCGGATCGCGACCTACCTCAACGGCGCGGTCGCGCGCGGCGAGCTTGCGATCGATGATATCTACCTTGCGGCCGATCAGTTCGCCGAACTCTGCAAGGCAGACATATTCTCGTCGGTCTGCTTCGGGATCCAGCGTGAATTTTCCGAAGCCGACCGCGCGCGCGTGGCCGATGGCGCGGTCTCGACGTTTCTGGCGCGCTATGGGGTTAAAAAGCCCTAGTCAACGCGCCGGATATAAAGTTCGTTCCCGGCGCGCTTGGTCTCGAACCGCTTCAGTTCGCCCACCAGATCGCTCAGCTTGCGCTTGCCATAGGTCCGGGTGTCGAAATCCGGATTGTCGGCGATGATGCGCTGGCCGATCAGGCCAAGGTGATACCAGTCGTCCTCCTGATCGATCTTGTCCATCGCCCGAATGATGAGATCGGTCGCTTCCTGCGGTGGCCGCTTGGCCCCGGAGACCGCGACGGCACCTTTCTTGGGCTCCGCCTCCTCGACGATATTCTCGATGAAGACAAAGCGGTTGCAGACATTGCGCAGGGCCTCCGGCGTCTTGGCCTCGCCGATGCCGATCACCTCCAGCCCATCCTCGCGAATCCGGCTCGCCAGGCGGGTGAAGTCGCTGTCGGACGACACCAGCACGAAGCCGTCGAACTTGCCGGCATGAAGAATATCCATCGCGTCGATGACCAGCCCGATATCGCTCGCGTTCTTGCCCTTCGTGTTGGCCGACTGCTGGTGCGCGACCAGGCCGAGCGTGCGGGCCTTTTCCTTCCAGCCGTTCAACTGCGGATTGGACCAGTCGCCATAGACCCGGCGCAACGCGGGCTCGCCATAGGTGGTGATCTCTTTCAGGATCGCCTCGGCATTGCGGGCATGGACATTGTCCGCATCGATGAGCACGGCCAGAAGCGGCACATCCGCGCGGGCCATCAGACTGTCTTTTGCCGGTTGAACATCGGAAAACCCTCAGAATTGCCGGTACATCACCAGCGCGTCGACATAGCCGTGCGAGGGGGAAAGGAAGGCCCCCGGCAACCTGCCCACAATGTCAAAGCCGAAATCCCGCCAGACCGCAATGGCCCGCTCGTTGGTCGCAACCACAAAATTGAACTGCATGGCGCGGTAGCCGTCGCTCTCGGCGGCCTCTAGCGCATGGCTGAGCATCGCCCGGGCCACGCCCCTTCCCTCGGCCGCCCCGCTGGTGACAAAACCGCAATTGCAGACATGACCGCCGCCACCCTTCTGGTTCGGTGTGAGGAAGTAGGTGCCGAGCGCGCGCCCCGCCTCCTCGATCAGAAAGACCTTGTGGGGGGTGCCCGACCAGTAGCTGAGCGCGTCATCCCGCCCGATATCGCGCGGGATGCAATAGGTCTCGCCTGCGCGGAAGACGGGCTCCAGCATCGCCCAAATCGCGTCGTCATCGGCAGGCACGGCAGGGCGTATGTTCATCAGTTTCCTCAGTGAATGTCAGCGCATCTTCGGTCCGATCATGGCCCGCCGCAACCCAGCAGGACAGACGGAATTTCGGGATCCAGGCCACGGGATGCAATCCTCAGCCGGATCAAGACAGGCGCGTTCACCGCAGCGCCTGCGTCACCAGCCAGAGGCAGCCTATAAGCGCCGGCTGATGGATCAGGTAGATCGCAAGGCTGTGCCGGCCTGGCCATCCGAGGATGCGCACCGCGCCGCCCATCCGGCCGCGCAGACGGTCCCATAGCCCCACGGACGCCCCCAGTTTCGCGAACGCGATCCCTGCCAGGGTTGCCGCGAGCCACGGGAAAACCGGCACGAAATCCACCGACCGGACCGGCCACGTCGTCAGGCCGAGCCAGGCGAGCCAGTGCGCATCAAAGAGGCCGGTCTGCAGGTAGGGCTTTGCGACAACCACCGCCGCTGCGGCAAGCAGCGTCAGGACCGCTGGCAAGCGCAGGAAGGCAAGCCCGATCACGCTGCCGAAGGCGATCGAGTGGAGAATGCCGAAGAAGATGTAGCTGTCCGGCATCGCATAGCGGGTCGCTGCGGTGATGAAACCCGCTGCAAGTGCAATCACGCCCAGTCGGCGCAGGAACGGGCGCCAGCGAAGACCCTGCCCATGCGCGAGGGAAAGGCTCACCCCGGCGAGGAACAGGAAGCTTCCCGCGACGAGGCGCGCGAGAACAGCAAAGCCGCCCGAGACAGCGGTGCCGGGCGGGATGTAGCCGAACATCTCCAGATCGTAGGTGAAATGGTAGGCCGCCATCCCGACGAGTGCCACCGTGCGCGCCATGTCCAGCGCAGCAATCCGCCGCCCCGATGGCACCACGCCTGTGTCTTGCGCGCCCTCGGCCGCAGTTTCACGGCGCATCGTCTGTCACGACCCCGTCGGGGAAAGTCCCGCTTTCAGCCGTTTCGCCTTGCTGCGCGACCGCGTGAGGGTATGGCGCCGGTATCGCGGCATCAGTAGATCACGACAGAGCGGATCGATTCCCCGGCGTGCATCAGGTCGAAGCCCTTGTTGATGTCGTCGAGGCTCAGGGTGTGGGTGATCATCGGGTCGATCTCGATCTTTCCTTCCATGTACCAGTCCACGATCTTCGGCACGTCGGTGCGGCCGCGCGCGCCGCCGAAGGCGGTGCCTTTCCAGATCCGTCCGGTGACGAGCTGGAAGGGCCGCGTGGCGATCTCGGCCCCTGCCGCCGCCACGCCGATGATGATCGACTGGCCCCACCCGCGGTGGGTGCATTCCAGCGCGTCGCGCATCACTTTG
Source organism: Albidovulum sp. (assembly GCA_041739655.1). Lineage (GTDB taxonomy): Bacteria > Pseudomonadota > Alphaproteobacteria > Rhodobacterales > Rhodobacteraceae > Albidovulum. The sequence goes on from JBGSNN010000260.1 coordinate 13,192, forward strand.
ACGTTGCCGGTCGCATCGAAGCTGTAATCCGCCCCGCCGATCTGGTCGAAGGGCGTCTTGGTCAGGTTGACGATTTCCTGCACCACATTCTCGCAGTCCTTGGGATTGACGTAATGGGTCATCCCGAACCGCTCCGCCATCGCCTTCTTGGCGGGGTTGAGGTCCACCCCGATGATCATGTCGGCGCCCGCGAGCCTGAGCCCCTGGATCACGTTGAGCCCGATGCCGCCCAGCCCGAACACCACTGCCTTGGCGCCGATCTCCACCTTGGCGGTATTGATCACGGCGCCGATGCCGGTCGTGACACCGCAGCCGATGTAGCAGATCTTGTCGAAGGGGGCGTCCTCGCGCACCTTCGCGACCGCGATTTCGGGCAGCACGGTGTAGTTCGAGAAGGTCGAGCAACCCATGTAGTGCAGGATCGGGTCGCCATCGAGCGTGGTGAAGCGCGAGGTGCCGTCGGGCATGACACCCTTGCCCTGCGTCGCCCGGATCGCGGTGCAGAGGTTGGTCTTGCGGGACAGGCACGAGGGGCACTCGCGGCATTCCGGCGTATAGAGCGGGATCACATGATCGCCCTTCTTCACGCTGGTGACGCCTGCACCGACCTCGACGACGATGCCCGCGCCCTCGTGCCCGAGGATCGCCGGGAAAAGCCCCTCCGGGTCGGCGCCCGAGAGGGTGAACTCGTCGGTATGGCAGATCCCCGTCGCCTTGATCTCGACCATCACCTCACCTGGCCGGGGCCCGGCAAGGTTCACCTCCATGACCTCAAGCGGCTTGCCTGCGGCAACGGCAACGGCTGCGCGGGTTCTCATCGGCCCATTCTCCCCTATATGATGGTAGCCGAAGATTGGGCGAAACCGTCACTGCTGGCAAGGTTGGGAGATTGGGGATGCGCTTTTCCGTCATTCTGGCGCTTGCGCTTGCGGCCTGCACGACCGAAGGCGAGACCGAGGGGGAACATGCGATACGCCCCGGCTTGTCCGGCAGCGGGATCGTCCTGCGCGAGACCTGCGTCGCATCTGAGTTCGGGGCCGATGCGCTGGTCGGGCGCCGTGCGCAGAGCATCCCCTTCGCCGACTTTCCGTTCCCGGTGCGCGTCGTCAAGCCAGGCATGGCCGTGACGATGGACTACAGCGAGGCCCGTCTCACCGTCGAGACCGATCGCGACGGGATCATCACGCGCGCGAGTTGCGGCTAGGCCTGCGCTTCACGGAAAAAACCCCGCCGAGGCGGGGGGGGGGCGTTGAATAGTTCCGGCGGCGCGGACTGGGTGGGGGCTGTGAACCGCGCCGCCGGAACGTAGCGTCTGTCGCTATGAGGTGTTTCTCCCGCACAATCGCGGCCCGCATTTGATCGGGACGGGTCGGGCAAGAGGTCTTTTTGCGGCCAAAACCGGGCGATGCTTGATTTGCGATCCGATCCGGCTAACATCAGGCCATGACGGTGCAGACGCCGACCCCATTTCCCTATGCCAGCCCGGCACCGGAACAGGTGGCCTTCGACAGGCGCGAGCTTTCGGTCATCCTCGGACTTTACGGACGGATGGTCGCTGCGGGCGAATGGCGTGACTACGCCATGTCGTTCCTGCGCGAGAGCGCGGTTTTCTCGATCTTCCGTCGTGCCGCGGAGCATCCGCTCTACCGGATCGAGAAGAACCCCCGCCTGCGGCAGCGGCAGGGCATGTATTCGGTTGTCGGCATGGACGGGCAAATCCTCAAACGCGGGCATGACCTTGCCGTGGTGCTGCGGGTGCTGGAGCGCAAGCTCATCCGGCCCGTCGACTAAAGCACCCTGCGAAAGGCCGTGGGCGGGCCGTCGCCCTGCGCGGCAATGCGCGCGATGGCGGCGTCGATCGCTTCGACCGTGACCGCCATGCGGAACGCATTGGCGTGGATGAGGCGGTCGCCGTCCAGCGCCATCGCGACGTGGCCGGTCCAGAAGATCAGATCGCCCCGGCCAAGTGCGGCTCGTCCCGACACGGACACGCCGATCGCCTGCTGCAGGTCGCTGTCGCCAGGGCAGGCAATCGCGCAGGCCAGAAGCGCCAACTGCACGAGGCCGGAGCAGTCGAGGCCGGCGCGCGAATTGCCACCCCAGAGATAGGGCGTCCCGAGAAACATCTCGGCCACGGCGGCAGGGTCCTGCATCACCGTGTCGGCCGGGCACAGATGCGGACGCGGCACGAACTGACCGCGGTCGGTCTCGAAAAACCGCTCGTGCTCGTCAATGACTGCGATCCGCGCCCCGAAACTGAGGGCCGCAACCTCGCGCTGCTTCATGCTGGCCGCAGGATAGAGATGGCTCGCCGGAGCGCAGACCCAATGCGTTGCCGCGACCGCGGCGCCAAGGGCCGCCTCGGCGACATAGCCGCAGTAGCCGTCCTTTTCGGATTGCAGGAACGCAAACCCGTCAACGCGGTCGAGAACAAGAACCGCGTCGCCCATCAGAAGCTGCCGGTCGCGCGCACCACCCGGCGCGGCCAGAAGATCGGCAAGCGGGGCGGCGACGCAGGCCCGTTCGCCATGGACAAAGCGCGGGCCTTCGACCGCGCCTCTGAGCGACACATGCGCCACGCGGCCGTTGGCCGGAGTGATCCGGCGGTCGCTCACAGGCCGAGCATCTGCGGCAGGGCGGCAAGAATGGCGCGTGCGCCCTGACCGACGCCGCCCTTTGGACAGGCCGGCGCGGCCTTGGGTTGCCAGCCATAGATGTCGAAATGCACATAGCGGGGCGTCTCGGTCACGAAGCGGCGCAGGAAGAGCGCGGCGGTGATCGACCCGGCCATCCCGCCCGAGGGTGCGTTGTCGAGATCGGCGATGCCAGGCTCGATCAGGTCCTCATAGGGATCCCAGAACGGCATCCGCCAGACCGGATCGGCGACGCCCGCCCCAGCGGCGGCGATCGCCGCGGCGTCGGCGTCGCGATCGCAATAGAACGGGGCAAGGTCGGGGCCGACCGCGACACGGGCCGCGCCTGTAAGGGTTGCCATTGAGATCAGCAGATCCGGCCTTTCCTCATCCGCAAGCGCCAATGCGTCGGCCAGGACGAGCCGACCCTCGGCGTCGGTGTTGTTGACCTCGACGGTGAGGCCTTTGCGGCTTTTCAGGATGTCCTGCGGCCGGAACGCGTTGCCACCCACGGAATTCTCGACCGCCGGCACCAGCACCCGCAATCGCAGCTTCAGCCCCAGCATCATGATCGACCGGGCGAGCCCCAGAACCGTCGCCGCCCCACCCATGTCCTTTTTCATCAGCCCCATCGAGGAGGCGGACTTGATGTCGAGACCGCCGGTATCGAAGCAGACACCCTTGCCGACCAGCGTGAGACGCGGCCCCGCGCTTCCCCAGCGCAGGTCCAGAAGCCGCGGCGCACGGGGCGATGCGCGACCGACGGCGTGGATCATCGGGAAACGTTCGGCCAGAAGCGCCTCGCCCGCGACGACCGTCAGGCTTGCACCGCATTCGGCGGCCAGCTCCGACATTGCGGCCTCGAGCTCATCCGGCCCCATGTCGGCGGCCGGCGTGTTGATAAGGTCGCGGGTCATCGCCTCGCCTTCGGCGATGGTGAGCATCCGCGCGGCATCACCCCCCCGCGGCGCCTTGAAGCGCGCCTTCGGCAGGCTGGCGGACTTGTAGCGGGTGAAGCGATACCCGGCGAGAAGAAGCCCAAGCGCGGCCTCGTCCGCCTCCGCCGGCGCGAGGTCCGTCGCAATATGCCAATCACCTTCGGGCAGGGCATCGACAACGCGGGCGGCATGGAACCGGCCGCGTCGGCGCGCCGAGGCGTCCCCCATGCCAAGGGCGGCGGCAACCGGCGCCCCGTCGCTTCCCGGCAGGACGACAACCTGACCCAGCCGGCCCGCAAATCCCGCTACGGTGAGCCAGGCAGCCTCGGCCGTGCTGCGCCCGGCAACGAACGCCGCCGCGTCTGCCGCCTCGATCAGGTAGAGCGGTCGGCTGTCCGCATCCTCCGGCGCAAAGGAAAAGCGCATGAAATCTCTCCGGTTTCTGTGCGGCAGAGACTAGCTGGCCATCCCGCGCCTGCAAGTGCGAAGTCACATGGTCATGTCCCGCAAATCCCAGATCGCCGTCACCGAACGATCGACGATTCGCAGAAGCCGGGCGAGTGTCGCGGCCTGTGCCGGTCGATCCGCCGCCTCGGTTGCCACGACAAGGTCGCGGGCCACCGTGGTGAAGCTTGTCATCCCGAGCCTTTCGGCCATGCGTGCCGCCAACCGCGCGCTGCGCACAAGCGTCGGCCCGTCCCCTTCGTCGAAATGGCGCTGAATCTCGGTCACGCGAGAGGTCAGATCCTCGATCCCGCGTTGCAGGAGTTCTTCCGCCTCGCGCTTTGAGCGCCCGCAATAGACCGCCACCAGACGTTCGGCATCCATGCAGATCCCTTCATCATGGCGCAGAATCGCCAGTATCGCCACCCTTCACCCCCTGACTTGCGCCCCACGCGCATCTGCACCCTGAGGCCGACAGGCACAACATTTCCTTGCTGCCACCGGAAAAAATCGCTCGAATTTGCTGCATCTGCGCACTAGGTGCGTAACCTGCCCCGAACGAACGAGGAACCATGGACCGCGTCAAACCTCTGCCGAGCTACCTGATCCAGCGCTATCATGGCTGGAAAGCGACGACCTGGCAGGAAAATCGAAGCTGGTACCGCAGGTTGGCGGAAGATGGCCAACGTCCGCGCGCGATGGTGATCTCGTGCTGCGACAGCCGGGTGCATGTCACGTCGATCTTCGGCGCGGATCAGGGCGAGTTCTTCATCCATCGCAATATCGCGAATCTCGTGCCGCCCTACGAGCCGGACGGCCAGCAGCACGGCACCTCGGCCGCCGTCGAATATGCGGTCACGACGCTGAAGGTGGCGCATCTGATCGTCGTCGGACATTCCTCCTGTGGCGGCGTTCAGGGCTGCCACGCGATGTGCTCGGGCCAGGCACCGGAACTTGAGGAAAAGTCGAGCTTTGTCGGACGCTGGATGGACCTCCTGCGCCCCGGCTACGACCGCGTCAGTCACCTGCCGGAAGCGGAGAGGCTGCGCGCGCTTGAAAAGGAAGCCGTCATCATCAGCCTGGAGAACCTGATGACCTTTCCCTTCGTCACCAGGGCGGTCGAAACCGAAGAGATGACGATCCACGGCCTCTGGAACGACATCGGCGAGGGCACGGTCGAACAATTCGACCCGGTCGCGGGCAAGTTCACGCCGATCTGAGCCGCCGCCGGGAACGTCGCGTTAACCTTGATGCGCGACGCTCTGGCCATGACACGATCCATCCAGATCGCCATCGACCTGCCCGAGACGCTTCTGAGGGCGCTCGGACAGGCGGCCCGGGCCGCGGGGGTCACACCCTCGGACTATCTGCGAACCACCCTTGCGGCGGCCCTCGGTGGCGCGACGACGCCTTCCGCAACCGACACCGTCCAGCGGATCATTGCAGCGGCGAAGGACTGGCTCGACCTGCAACGGCGGCTGCGTGGCGCGGGCTACGTCCTGCGCCGCACGGAGGCCGACCACCTCATCCTCCATGACTGGCGCTCAACCGCCCGGTCCTGCCGCTGACGGATCTGGGCCACAGCCTGACGGCACTGACGCTCCGTTTCCGGGCGCCCTTCCCCGCCGATGTCACGGTCGCGCCGACCGCACGCAAGGACGCGCGCCGCGCCGCGTGATCGACCAATCGTGATAGGCTTGCGGGGTCGCGCATGCTAGACTTGCGTTCTAGCCATGCCGAGGTAACCGATGACCTTTCTTTCCCTGTCCCGCACTGCCGCGCTTTTCATGATGCTGAGCGGCCCCGCATTTGCCGCGGGTTCCGACACCGGCTCGTCCAGCGCCGCCACCAAACCCGGATATGCCGAAGCCAAGGCGGCGATTGATGCGGGGAAATATGCCGACGCGCTCAAGATCCTCGCCCCTGTCGTGAAGGCAGAGCCGAAGAATGCGGATGCCTGGAACCTCATGGGCTACGCGAGCCGCCAGCTGAAACACTACAATGAGGCGGCGCGCTACTACGACATCGCGCTGCGCACGAACCCCAAGCATCTCGGCGCGCTGGAATATCAGGGCGAGTTGTTTGTCGAGACTGGCGCCTATGACAAGGCCAGGCAGAACCTGAAGATGCTTCGGTCGATCTGCGGCAACTGCGAGGAAGCCGTGGACCTGCAGGCGGAACTCGCCGCGGCGGGGCAAAGCTGACGTCCACGATACAGGCGCGAGCCTGAACGAAATGAGGCGCCCCTTGGCGCCTCATGCGGTTCCGGACGGACGGGTGGTCAGCCCTTCTTCAGGCAGCGCTTGCCCAGCGTTTCGGCGATCTGGACGGCATTGAGCGCTGCCCCCTTGCGCAGGTTGTCCGACACGCACCAGAGGTTGATCCCGTTGTCGATCGTCGCATCCTGCCGGATCCGGCTGACATAGGTCGCATAGTCACCGACACATTCGACCGGCGTGATGTAGCCACCGTTCTCGCGCTTGTCGATGACCATGACGCCGGGCGCCTCACGCAGGATGTCGCGGGCCTCGTTCTCGTCGAGGTGATCCTCGAACTCGATATTGATCGCCTCGGAATGACCGACAAACACCGGCACGCGCACGCAGGTCGCGGTGACCTTGATCGACTTGTCGAGGATCTTCTTCGTCTCGGCGACCATCTTCCATTCTTCCTTGGTCTCGCCGGAATCCATGAAGACGTCGATATGGGGAATGACGTTGAAGGCGATCTGCTTGGTGAACTTCGACGGCGCGACCTCCTGCCCCGGCACATACATGCCCTTGGTCTGGTCCCAAAGCTCGTCGATGCCGGCCTTGCCCGCGCCCGAGACCGACTGATAGGTCGAGACGACGACGCGCTTGATCTTCGCGCGGTCGTGCAACGGTTTCAGCGCCACGACCATCTGCGCGGTCGAGCAGTTGGGGTTGGCAATGATGTTCTTCTTCGTATAGCCCTCGACCGCCTCGGGATTGACCTCGGGCACGACCAGCGGAACATCCGGGTCGTAGCGGTAGAGGGATGAATTGTCGATCACGATGCAGCCCGCCTTCGCGGCCTTCGGCGCGTAGATCTTCGTTGCGTCCGAACCGACGGCGAAAAGCGCGATGTCCCAGCCGGTGAAATCGAAGGTGTCGAGGTCCTTGGTCTTGAAGGTCTTGTCGCCAAACGAAACTTCGGTGCCAAGCGACTTGCGGCTGGCGAGTGCGACGATCTCGTCAACGGGGAACTCCCGCTCGGCGAGGATGTTCAGCATTTCGCGGCCCACGTTCCCCGTGGCGCCGGCGACAACGACCTTGTAACCCATCTGGGGTCTCCTCAAGTTCAGGACGAGGCCCCTTAGCCCATCGCTTTCGCCGTGAAAAGCGCCGTTTTGGCGCGTGGTGGGCAGCATCGCCGGATCGTGTCCGCAACGTCACCCGGAAGGTCGGATTTCCCGGCTGAAGAGGTAGAGCACCAGACCCACGATAAGCGGCACGAGGAAGAAGAGAAAGAGGACCGAAAAGCTGTCGGCGGGAACCGCGGACCGGCCTTGCGCCCAGTGATGGACGCCGCCGGACGAGAATTGCAGGATGCCCGCGCCGCCGATCCCGAACATGTTCAGGAACGCCACGCCGCGGCCGACGAGATGCGGCGGCAGGAAGCTGCGCCCATGCGCCATGATCGCGGGGAAGGAGGCACCGAACAGACCGAGTGCGGCAAGAAGCAGGGTGGCGGTCCAAAGGCCTGCGTCCGGAACGGCCGCCAACATCCCGAGGGCACCTGCGCACAACAGATTGCCGGTGAAGACCACCCATTTCTGCGTGCCAAAGATGCGGTCCAGCGGACCATAGGCGAAATTGCCGACGACCATCGCGAGCGCCATGACGAGTGTTGAAGTGCCGATCTGCGCCGCATCGGCAGCGAATACCTGCGCGAGGTAGGGTCCCGCCCACAGCCCGCGAATGGCTGCCGCCGGAACATAGGCCACCGCCATCAACGGCAGGATCGCCCAGAGGCCGGGAATGCGCAGGAGTTCGAGAAGCGATCCGCCCCCGGCCGAGGCGGGCGCGCCAACCTTCGGGGGGTTCCGCACGAAGATCAGAAGGGCCAGCGCCACGACAAGTGTCGTGGCCGCAAGCCCGAAAAGAGTCTCGCGCCAGCCGGTCGCCTCGACCAGCGCCACAAGGGGCGCCGCGCCGAGAATGTTGCCGAGCGATCCGATGCCGATAACCGCCCCGGCAAGCGTCCCGAAGATGGCCGGCGCATACATGCGGGCGAAGATGAAGTATGAGGACATCAGGACCGGCGCGCAGCCAATCCCGATAAGGGCCATCGCCAGATGGATCGCCCCGGGCCCCTGCGCAAGCGCGAAGACAAGCGCACCGCCACCGCCACCGAGTGCAAGCAGCACCGATGAGGTCAGACGCGGACCGATGCGGTCCAGCGCGATGCCGACCGGGAGCTGCATCAGCGCGAAGGTCAGAAACCATATCCCGGAGGACAACGCGAGGTCCGAGGCGGTGGCCCCGATCTCGGACTTCAGGACCGGCGCCAGCACCGCAAGGAAGGCGCGGTAGAACTGACTGAGCACATAGCCCGCCACAAGGAAGATCAATCCCGCCCGCACTGCTGCCGCCTCTTCGCCCGTGGCCGTTTGCCGGCGGACCCTGCGGCAGATCGTGGCGCTCTGCAAGCGCCCGCCGTATCTTTGTCTCGACGCCTCCGGAGGACGGACCATGCGCAGCTTCATCGCGATTCCGGTGCCGGCAGAGACAGGCAAGGCTCTGGCCCCGGTCCAGACCGCCCTGTCCTTCGGGCGCATGGTCGCGCCGGAGGATCTTCACCTGACGCTCGCCTTCCTCGGCTCTGTTTCGGACGCAATGGTGGAAGAGGTCCATTTCGCGCTGGAGACTCTGCGTCATCCCGGATTCGACCTTGCGCTGGCCGGCCTCGACACCTTCGGCGGCGACCGCCCCGCGTCACTCCACATTGTCGCGGCGCCGAATCCGGGGTTGTCCGCGCTGCAAAAGCGGATCCGCAGCCGCCTGCACGGCATCGGACTTGAGACCCCGCGACGGCGCTTTGCCCCGCATGTGACGCTCGCGCGCTTTGCGAAGTCGATGACCCCTGACGAGGCCGCGCGCATCGGCCGTTTCCTCGCCGGTCACGCCGACCTGCGGCTACCGCCGTTCCGCGCCACCGCCTTCTGCCTCTACGAATCGATCCTGACCGAAGCCGGCGCGTATTACGAGGTGCTCGCGCGCTATCCTCTGACCGCAAGCGACTGAACCGTTACCGGCTCAACTGCATTTCGAATGGCCACAGGACGGACAGGTCATGCAGCCTTCGATCATCTGCATCCCGAACTGCCCGCAGGACGGGCAGGCCGGGCCGCGCGGCGCCTCACCCACGGCCATCGCGCGCGCCTTGGGGTCGGATTTGAGGCCAAGCCCCTCGCCCTCGATGAAGCCTATGGCGATCATGTGACGTTCGATCACGCCACCGATGGCCGCAAGGATCGAGGGGATATAGCGCCCCTGCATCCACGCGCCGCCGCGCGGGTCGAAAACCGCCTTCATCTCCTCGACCACGAAACTGACATCGCCGCCCCTGCGGAACACCGCCGAGATCATCCGCGTCAGCGCCACGGTCCAGGCATAGTGCTCCATGTTCTTGGAGTTGATGAAGACCTCGAAGGGTCGCCGGTGGCCGGCCTGCACGATGTCGTTGATGGTGATGTAGATCGCGTGCTCGCTGTCGGGCCACTTGAGCTTGTAGGTCGCGCCATCCAGCGCCTGCGGCCGGTCGAGGGGTTCGGAGAGGTAGATCACGTCGCCATGCGGCGTCATCGGCTCGGACCCGTCCTTGGAGACGACCTCGGGGGCGGCGGTGGTGGCGGGCTTGTCCTCGGTCACGCTCAGCACACTCCCCGTCACCGCGTTCGGGCGGTAGGTGGTGCAACCTTTGCAGCCCTGATCCCAGGCCGCCATATAGACGTCCTTGAACGCCTCGAAGCTGATGTCCTCGGGGCAGTTGATGGTCTTGGAGATCGAACTGTCCACCCATTTCTGCGCCGCGGCCTGCATCCGGACGTGATCGAGCGGCGGCAGCGTCTGGGCGTTGACGAAATGCTCCGGCAGCGGCGCATCGCCGAACCGCTCGCGCCAAAGCCGGACGGCGTAGTCCACCACCTCTTCCTCGCTGCGCGAGCCGTCCTTCTGCAAGACCTTGCGGGTGTAGGCATAGGCAAAGACCGGCTCGATCCCCGAGGAGACATTGCCGGCATAAAGGCTGATCGTGCCGGTGGGCGCGATCGAGGTCAGCAGCGCGTTGCGGATGCCGTGGGCGCGGATCGCCTCGCGCACGCTTTCATCCATCTGCTGCATGTTGCCCGAGGCAAGGAATTTCTCGGCGTCGAACAGCGGGAAAGCGCCCTTTTCGCGCGCCAGATCGACCGAGGCCAGATAGGCCGCACAAGCGATCTTGTGCATCCAGATTTCCGTCCGCCGCGCCGCCTCGTCCGATCCATAGCGCAGCCCAACCATCAGAAGCGCGTCGGCGAGCCCGGTGACACCGAGCCCGATCCGACGCTTGGCGCGTGCCTCGGCCGCCTGCTGCGGCAGGGGAAAGCGACTGGCATCCACGGTATTGTCCATCATCCGCACGGCTACGCGCACAAGATCCTTCAACCCCGCCGCATCAAGCCGCGCCTTCGGCCCGAACGGGTCGATCACCAGCCGCGCGAGGTTGACGCTGCCCAGAAGGCAGGCGCCATAGGGCGGCAGCGGTTGCTCGCCGCAGGGGTTCGTGGCCGCGATGGTCTCGGCGTAGGAGAGGTTGTTCGCGGCATTGATGCGGTCGATGAAGATCACCCCCGGCTCGGCGTAGTCGAAGGTCGCACGCATGATCCGGTTCCAGAGATCGCGCGCCGCGACCGTCCGGTAGATCTTGCCCTCGAAGAGGAGATCCCAGGGGCCGTCGGCCTTCACCGCCGCCATGAAGGCATCCGTCACCAGCACCGAAAGGTTGAACATCCTGAGCCGCGCGGCGTCCTGCTTGACCTCGATGAAGGCCTCGATGTCGGGGTGGTCGCAGCGCATCACCGCCATCATCGCGCCGCGGCGCGAGCCTGCGGACATGATGGTGCGGCACATCGCATCCCAGACGTCCATGAAGGACAGGGGGCCGGAGGCGTCGGCTGCCACCCCGGCGACAGGCGCGCCGCGCGGCCGGATGGTGGAGAAGTCATAGCCGATGCCGCCGCCCTGCTGCATCGTCAGCGCAGCCTCTTTGAGCGCGTCGAAGATACCGCCCATGTCGTCGGGGATGGTGCCCATGACAAAGCAGTTGAAGAGCGTGACGCTGCGCCCGGTGCCGGCCCCGGCGGTGATCCGTCCGGCGGGGAGGTAGCGAAAGTCCTCCAGCGCGGCGTAGAAGCGGTCTTCCCATGCGGCGGGGTCTTTTTCCACTGCGGCGAGGGCGCGGGCGATGCGGCGCCAGGTGTCCTCGATCGTGCCGTCGATCGCGGTGCCGTCCGCCGCCTTGAAACGATACTTCATGTCCCAGATCTGCTCGGCGATAGGGGCGGAGAAACGGGTCATCGGCTGGGGTCCTCTGGCGGCGGGGAAGGAGGTCGACGATACGCCCCCCCGCCCGGCCGGTCAACTTGATCTGGGCCACAGCGGCGCTAGAATGGCAAGGTCTTGGGGGTGTCATGGCCGGATTCGTCAATCTCTTGAAACTCTGCGTCGGTGCGGACAGTGTCGAGGATCTGCTGGACTGGCATCGCAGCCATCCCTCGCCCTTTCCGACGGGCGAGCGCCGCCATGTCACCCGGATGTGGCCGAAGCGCGAGGCCGAGATTGTTGCGGGCGGGTCGCTTTACTGGGTCATCAAGGGCGCGATCCTCTGCCGCCAGCGCATTGTCCGGCTGGAGGAGATCGACCGCGGCGATGGCATCCGCCGCTGCGGCATCATCATGGACCCGGAGGTGATCCGCACCGAAAAGGCGGGGCGGCGCCCGTTTCAGGGTTGGCGCTACCTCGATGCCGGGGACGCGCCGCGCGACCTGCCGACCGGGCGGGCGAATGACAGCGCGCTGCCGGAGGAGTTGGCGCTGGCGCTCGCCGAGATCGGGCTGCGCTGATCCTGGCGCCGGGGGCTCCACGCCCCCGGACCCCCGCGGGGTACTTCCGCAATGAAGAAGCTCAGAGTTCCACCGGGCCGAGGCCGAGCTTGCGCAAGAGAGAACCGAGCACGGCTTTCGCGCCATTCCCCCAGTCCGCTGCCCGGGCGGCGAAGAGCGTCGCCTGGCTTTGGTGAATCAGCCCGTCCGACAGGATCTTCAGATGATTGGCGCGCAAGGTCTCGCCGGTCGAGGTGATGTCGGCGATCGCTTCGGCAGTCAGGTTCTTCACCGTGCCCTCGGTCGCGCCCTGGCTGTCGACGAGCTGGTAATCGGCGACACCGTTCGCGGTCAGGAACTCGCGCACCAGGCGGTGGTATTTGGTGGCGATCCGCAGCCGGTGGCCGTGGCTGCGGCGGAACGCGGCGGCCGCCGCGTCGAGATCGTCAAGCGTGTCCACATCGGGCCAGCACGCCGGCACCGCGATGATGAGGTCGGCCCGGCCAAAGCCCAAGGGCGCGAGTTCGGCCACCTGCCGGTCCCAGTCGGCAAGCTTGTCGCGGACGAGGTCGGAGCCGGTCACACCGAGGTGGATGCGGCCCGCCGCGAGATCGCGGGGGATTTCACCGGCGGAGAGGAGGACGAGTTCCAGCCCCGCGATGCCGTCGACGGCACCGGCATATTCACGCTCGGATCCCGCCTTGCGCAGGGTCACGCCGCGCTCGCGGAACCAGTCGAAGGTCTGGTCCATGAGCCGGCCCTTCGAGGGCACGCCAAGCTTCAGCATCGCGCCGCCTCATTCAGGTCGGCGACGAGGCCGGGCCGAATCACGCCGCCGACGGCTGGGATGGAGCGGCCCTGACCAAGCACCGTTGTCAGTGCGTCGTAGCGTCCGCCCGAGGCGACCGGGGGCAGGTTCGGATCGGCGGCATGGAAGGCAAAGACGAAGCCGTCGTAATATTCGAGCGTGGTGCGGCCGTGGCTTGCCTCGAAATCGAGCCCCGCGACGTTGACGCCGCGGGCGGCGAGCGCCTCCATCCGCGCCTCGATCCGGTCGGTGGCGGCGG